>VGSG01000106.1 GCA_016875095.1 Deltaproteobacteria bacterium | reverse complement strand
GAAAAACCCCGAGAGAGCCCCACCGAGCGCGACGTATTTCGCGTCGAACGCGATATGTTGAAACCGAGGAAGAAGATCCCAGAGGGCAAAGAAGCCGATAAGGAGGGCGATAATAAGCTTTACCCATGTTATCTCGCAAGCACGGCTCCCAATACTGTATTGGGCAATAGGCGTCATGTCCGAAAGATACCCGAGCAGATACGCGCCCAACGCTGCACAGAGCGCGGCCGGCAGAGCGAACCGAACGACTACCTTCATATCGGCGTGCCTGCCCACCAGTAATGCCTTGAACAAGTTGTTCGCCAGATGAACCACCGCGGTGGCAGCCACGGCAAAGCCGATTGGGAAAAACACCGCAAAAGCCGGCATCAGCAGCGTGCCCAACCCAAATCCGGAAAAGAGCGTGAGCGCCGACACCACAATCGCGACACAGCAGATAACCAGGTACTCCATGGCAACTCCCGTAGCAGAAGATTACGACGAATCGTGAAAGTTCTCGGCTTCGGCGTGGACTCCGGGGCTTCGCCTCGGAGATGGATATTAAGAGCGCATGGTTGCGCAATAATTTTGAGGAGAGACTCATCTCCCCTCCAAACCTCCCCATACGTAGACCCGGCCAGGAGCGCCTCATGCCGACAAGTTCGGTAAGAATGCTCCTCAAAGGAAGTGACATTCATGAGGCAAACACGGTGGGACAGGCGGGACGCCTGTCCCACCAAAGCACAGGGAATTATAGCGAACGGCATTGAGATTTGCGCGAAAGGTCACCCTCCCCCTTCCCCCTCCCATCAAGGGAGGGGTCATAAAACCCTCTCCCCTGGCGGGAGAGGGAAGGGAGAGGGGGATTCTAGCCTTAGCCAAAGGCGCAGATCCCAACGCAGCCTTCTATAGTTCCTTGAGGACGTCCCGCTATTACGAGAAGAGCTCACCTACAAGCTCCCGCAGCTTGGTCTTCGCTTCGGCAAGAGTCCGGCGTCCTGTTGGGGTGATTGCGTAGACTCGTCGAAATTTCCCGCTAACCAGTTCTTTCTTGGATTTGAGGAGACCTTGTTTCTCCATCCGATGTAATATGGGGTACAAGGTTCCGGGGCTGAGCTTGTAACCATGCCTCGCCAGCTCCTCTATGACTCCTAGGCCGAAAATCGGCCCCTCCGCGGCGTGATGGAGAAGGTGTAATCGTATGAAACCTAAGAGGAATTCGTTTTTCATGGCGGCAGACGGTGTTATCGTTTATCGTTAACGGTTATCGATATTAATCTGGCGACCTCCTTCTTGTCAACCCAAAAACCCGATTGTGTTACCGAGGAGACGAGAATGAGCCGATGGATCATTTGCCGGGAATTCTGGGGTAGAGGGCTGATGGCTCTGTGCGTAGCTGTTCTCGTAGCAACCTTATGTGGGCCCGTTATCCCGGCAGAACCGGACTTGCCGATCGTTGTTCCGGATCTGCCCCAAAGGGAAGGGGATATCAGGAACCGGATCACCATTGGGCAGTTGAGAAACATCAGGAGCCTGGAATCGCCGGATAAGGGTCTCACCATTGACTTGGGTGACGAAACCCTGCACGGCAAGATCTATACCGGCCCGTATCCTTTTGCAGCCGGAGAAGCGGACTACGATTACCCCCGCTATCGGCTGCATGGCTCATTGACAAAGGGCAAAAGTGTGCTGCCCGTATCGGCTTTCTTCCAAGACAAGATCAATGCCAATCATTGGCCGGTCGGGCGTTCTCCCGCAACCCCGACCATCGGGTATCGCCTGGATCTATGGCGCTCCGACGCCGATCGTAGCGAGCGCCTGGGTTTCTTCGACGGGGTGGTGAGCTTTAGAAAAGAGGGAAAGTCCATCCTGAAAAACCTCACCATTGTGGAAGGGCCTTTTGTCGCTCGGCTGACCAGCGATGATCCGGGTTCGTTGCTCATAGTCTGGGAAACCGACGAGGAATGCCGCGGGGAGGTCTTCATCTGGCCTGATGACGACAATGGACGGGCAGAGACGCCCGCGGCCACCGCACGGTCCACGCGAACAGTGGATGACGCGTTCCTGGCAAAGGCGCGGCGGTTCTCAGGCGAGGAGCCCGGAAGAAATCACCGAGTGAGCGTAACCGGGCTCCAGGCATCCACGCGGCACTTGTACATGGTCCAATGCGAGGCAGGGAGTGGGGAGCGGGCGCGCTCGGGCTTGTACGGATTCCGCGCCGCGCCGCGTGCGGGAGAGGGATCGGTCACGGTGGCCGTGACAGGAGACAGCCGCGAAGGCATAGGTGGAGGCGAGCGAAACTATATGGGGGTAAACCTCCAAGCCATGAGTAGGATTGCGGCGGATGCGTACCGCCGGGGCGCGGAACTCCTCCTCTTTGCCGGCGATTTAGTAAACGGTTACACCTCCGACGCGGAGGATTTCCGACTCCAACTCAAGGCATGGAAGCAGGCGGTGACAGGGTTCTGGCGGACCAGGCCAGTCTATCCATGCATGGGAAACCATGACAGCCTCGTCAACGTTTACGGGGACCGAGCCGAATCGAGCATTGCCTTGGACAAATGGCCTTACCATATCCGGAGTGGTGAAGCGCTTTTCAGCCAAGAGTTTCCCAATCCAGTCACGGACTTGAAGCCTTCAGACCCGAGGCGCCCTCCATATGAGGGAAATGTGTACCGGTTTCAGTTCGGGCCGCTGTTAATCGTTGCCTTCAACAGTGATTACTGGCGGACGACCGAGCATGCGGCAAGCGTCTATGGAGGCGCCCCACGGGGTTACCTCATGGAGGATCAACTCCAATGGATCGAACAGGTGTTGGAACAGGCCGAAAAGAATTCAGCCGTACGATTCATCCTGCTCTACGGCCACCAGCCCGTTTTTCCCTGCGCGGGCCACGTCAAAGACGCGATGTGGTGGAATGGGGACAACCGGATTCGAGCATATACAAAGAGGGGCAAAGCCCTAGCGCCCGAAAAGCTGGGCATCATCGAAGTAAGAAATCGGCTCTGGAGGGCTGTCTCCCGATCCAGTAAGGTCGCGGCCGTCATTACAAGCCACGAGCACGTGTACCACCGCACCCTTATCACAAACCAAACGCCGGTAGGCGTGTACCCCATGGACGACGCTGACGGTGACGGAGTTCTGGATAGCTATTCCCCTGACCCGGGCTTTGCGCATCCCACGTGGCACATTACCGTTGGCGCAGCCGGCGCGCCTTACTATGCGAGGGAGAAGAGCCCCTGGGAGCCCCAGGCGCTCTCTTCACAGGAAGGTTATGCTCTGCTTCAGACGGACGGCGAAGGAATATCGCTCCAGTTTGTCTCAATCACCGGCCAGATCGTTGACAAAGTCGAGGATTTGATGAAGGCCAAGAGGTCGCAAGGGCGGCGCTAGCCTGACGATTGGGGCGACCGCGGTGTTGACAGGAGTTTGCCCATCTTGTACATTTGTTGGAAATTCCGTTGGGCGCTTTTGGACCCGCTCATCTCCGCATTTCGCTGCCCTTGAAGTCTCATCGGACTGTTTTGACAAGCGCGAAGTGCGGAATACCGGCGCTGCCGTCTTGCCGTTCGTCAGAAGAACCGGAGGCAGTTTCAACAGAAGCAAGGTCTCTTGCGCCTCGCGCGACGAGTGGTCGAATCCGCCGCATCTTAGGTTTCCCCACCGGGCCATTCCGGCCGGGGCGCCGGTCCGGCGGAAGCTCAAGCTCGTCCTTCATTTTCGCAACGCGCTTCCGAGCAATGTTTGCTTCAAAACGGAAAAGGAAGAGAGGTCGAGAGGAGAATCAAACCATGCAGGCCAGAAGTTTTTCCTTAGACGCCATGATCGGCGCCATGGTGTTGTTTGTGTGTGCGCTGGCTCCCACGGTTTTCGCGGCGGAAAAGGAAGTCATCATTATTAGGGGCGCGAATGCCATGGCCCCGATCATCGATCGACTGGGCCGGGAGTTCTCGAGCGTCAGCCCGGCGTATTCGGTGGTAGTCTCCGGAGGAGGCACCGACGCGGGGTTTGAGGCCCTTTTTGAAAAGTCTGCGCACTTGATCATGGCCTCGAGGAAAATCCTTATCAAGGAGATGCAGGCGGCTGCGCTGGCCGGAGCCAAGCCTGCCGAATGTTTTACGACTCGTTCCTGCGTGGCCTTCTTTACCCGGCCGGACAATTCGGTCAATGAGCTTACCCTGGAACAGCTCCGAGGTATCTGGAGCGGCGAGCTCACGAACTGGAAAGACGTTGGGGGGCCTAATGCCCCGATTGGGCTAGTGGGCAGCCCGGAAGTTGCCGGCGTATCGCAGTTCTTGAAGGAAAAGCTGCTCAACAACGGGTTGTTTGCGTCGGATGTCCATGTGAGGGATTTCTATTCTCACATTATCCGCGACATCCCGCGAGTGAAAGAGCCGGCCATTGGATACTCAGATTATACTACGGCTCTGCAGGCCGAGCAACGAGGTCAGGTGAAGATTGTAGCCATAAGGCCCGAATCAGGGGGCTCGGGGATCAAACCCTCCGCGGCTTCCCTCACTGACGAGTCGTATCCTCTCATCATTCCCATGTTTTTGTACTGGGACGAAAACAGAATCACCAAAGGCGCTCGCGATTTCGTGAAGTTCTGCGAAACACAAGCGCCCCGGGGGTCATCGGCCTCGAGGTGACGGCTCGGGTCCCCCGACCTGATCCATGCCCGCTCGATCAAGCGTTCAGGCCGGAATCTTGCAAGCGTTTTCTGGCCACTTTACGGTCGTAAGCGGCTTCGATCTTCTCCATAAGATCTTCTACATCGTATGGCTTGAGCAGATAGTCGTGTGCGCCCAGCTTGATGATTTCCTTTGCCGTGTCCACTGAAGCATAACCCGTCATGATGAGAACCGCGATTTCCGGGTCTATCTTTCTGATCTCGGTCAGCGCTCTTACGCCGTCCATTTCCGGCATCCGCACATCGAGAATCACCACATCGTACGGATTCGCGGCAAGTACTTGGAGCGCCTCCTCTCCGCTTCCCGCAGTCTCGGCGATCAAGCCTCGAACGGTGAGGAGCTTGCGCATAGTTGACCGGAACCGTTCCTCATCGTCGACTATCAGCACTCTTGGTTTGTTCAACATCGTGGAAGTCCTCCTTGTCCACCTGCCCGGTTAGAGGGAGCCGTACCGTAAACATAGTGCATTTCCCCATCTCACTCTGAACCGAGATACGCCCCCCGAGTCGTTCGATGATCTTCCGACAAGTGACGAGCCCCAGTCCCGTTCCCTTCCCTTCCGGCTTGGTGGTGAAGAACGGTGTGAAGATCTTCTCCAGGTTCTGTTGGGGAATTCCGCATCCATTGTCCTCGACCGCGACCTCTGCAAATCCGTCCGGCGTGGCCGAAGTGGTCACCGTTATTATCCCGTCCCGCTCTATTGCCTGGACCGCGTTGACCAGGAGATGGAGGAGGACCTGTCGCACCAGGGGAGGATCGGTGTAGACGACGGGAAGATCCGGCTTGAGTCGATTCTGGATGCTGATGTTCTTCTCCCTGGCTTCGATGGATACGAGCGCGATCAGCTTCTCCGCCAACGCGTTAACGTTAACCGCCTGAAGCACCGGTTCTATCTGGCGGGCCAGGCTCAGCAATCGCTGCACAATAACCTTGCATCGCTGCACCTGGGCTTCGATCTCTCTCACCGAATCTTTGAGATCTTCGGCCTCGCGGCATTCCGTGAGCGTGTCGCTCTTCAACAGATGCTGGATCCATTCGATTTCCTGGACAATAATCCCAAGCGGATTGTTAATCTCGTGGGCAATCTCTCCGGAGAGCTGGTCCAGAGATAAAAAAACCTCAGGCGCAGTATCAGGTTCCTTCCTCATACGTCTTCACCGCTATCGTGGCTCCAGCGCGCCTCCCGGATCAGGGCCGCTGCTCCGACCGTTTCACGTCTTCTCTGCGTTGCGCTTCGATGATCCTCCTCTCGTATGCCTGTGTCATGTGTTCCATTAACTCGTCGAGAGTCACGGGCTTCATGATGTAGTTGTATGCCCCGAGCTGTAATCCTTTGATGCCTGACTCGACCGAACCATGCCCCGTGAGCATGATCACTTCCGTGTAAGGTTTCCGCTTCTTGATTTCTCGAAGGGTTTCTATGCCGTCCAACCCCGGCATCTTGACGTCGAGGACCACCACGTCATACTCCTCAGTCTCCATAACACGAAGGGCTTCTTCTCCGCTGTTGACGCCGTCCGCGTCCAGGCCTCTTCCCTTGAGACGTTTGACGATCGTTTCAGTGAAATCCACCTCGTCGTCCACGATCAGAACTCTGAATCTTTCCATGAACCGGCTCCTTGGATTCCTGCAAACACCGCTTCACCCTACGGTAAAGAACTCTCCTGGGTTCTCCGATTTTCCCTTACGATTCAGTGGGGATGAAGAGGGTGAACGTCGTTCCGGTTCCCTCTTCACTTTCCACAACGATTCTCCCGCCTAGTTTTTCCATGATGCTGTAACTTATCGAGAGACCCAGTCCTGTGCCTTCGCTGGACCCTTTGGTCGTGAAGAAGGGATCAAAAACCTTGCTCAGCTTGTCCTTGGAAATGCCGATCCCCTGGTCCGAGACTCTTACCGCGACCACACGGGGATCCTGGAAATTATAGCTTGTAGCCACTTTGATCACATCTCCCTTTCCGCTGGCGTCAATGGCGTTATCCATGACGTTGAGGACCACCTGCTGGAGCTGACTGGGATCCGTGGTGATCTTGGGGAGGTTTTGATCAAAGTCGCTTTGTATGTCTATTCCTCGATGGTGGGCTTCGTTTTCCAGGAATTTCACAGTCTCAGCCACCAGGCCGTTCACGTCGACCATCTCCTGGGTAGGCTCCATCCTTCTGCCGAATCCTAGCAGCCGGTGAGTAATCGTCCTTGACCGATCGACTTGTCGTTCGATCTTTCGGATGCACTGTTTCAACTCTTGCTGATTCTCCTGTGACGCAGGCGTTTCCGATTCGAGGATGTCCTTCATCCACCCCGCCTGCTCGCTGATAATCTGGAGCGGGTTGTTGACTTCATGGGCCACCCCCGCCGCCAGCTTCCCGAGCGCGGCCATCTTGGCGGATTGCACCATCAGTTCATCGTTCTTGGCTCTTTCCGTCTCAACTTTCATCAGCTCACTGGTCAAAGAACGCGTGATAATGAGCGCGCCGGCAACCACGAGGGCCACGCCGGCCAGCAGGATCATGACCTCCACGTGGCGGGCTCGAAAGAGCGGCGCCATGGCTTCACGCAGATCCTCCTTGATCACCAGAACCCATCGTGGGTTCGATATGGAAGCCGCGGCAAAAAGGCTTTCTTCTCCTCTCGATTCCGCGCGTTCAACGATAGTGTCAACCACAGCGGAGAAGTTGGGAGCGTTGGGCTTCCCAAGGACTTTACCATTAAAACGGGGTGTCGTCTGGAGGACATTCTCCCTGTTAACGATAAACGCGTCTCCCTTTCGACCCACCTGCGCGCGGCGCACCATGTTGTCAATGATGTCCGAGTTGATGGTGGCCCGCAGGATCCAGGTTTTGTTCCCCTCGTGGTTGGTCACCGCAATAATAAAATGCGGCACCTTGCGGAACCCCAAGAACACATCGCTCACATAGAGGCCGGAAGCCATAACTGCCTGAAACCAAGCCTCTTTCCCGTAGTTGACCCCCTTTAATTCACTGTAGTGCGGACCGGTGTACGCAATGTGGTCACCGTTCTGGTCTATCACTCCGAGATCGATGTATGACTTCGAACGATGCTGCATGATCTTAAAGACCTGTTGCAGATACTGTTCGTTACACAGTTGCTCGCAGGTATGGGTGTTCGCGACCGTCACGAGCTGGGCGATTCTTTCGTCAAGGAAAAGCTCTATGGAATTCACCCTGTTCTGAACCATCGTTCTCACGGCCTCGATGGTTCTCAGTTCGTACGCGGTGGTGAATTGATAGTAAATTGTAAGGCCAAGCGCAAGAAGCGGTATGAGCGCGAAACAGAGGGTCGTGACGACCATCTTGAGTCGAAGTTCTTGATAGTGCCGAGTGAGCATTCAGCGCCTCCTTCGGGGTTGCCCGCGCTGTTCCCTTTGACCGGCCCGGTCGCTTCACTCATCCGCCGACAGTGATCGGCAAGGGCGCAAATCCCCGGGTCGCGGCCGTTCTCGCGTCACTCCGCCGTGGCAAGTGTTGGAGGGTGGCGCCGTTCAGGATACCATCTTTTCAGTATCCTCGCGACCGCTTGCTTCAGACTATGCGTATCGCCTTCCTTTTCCACGAACGCGGCGGCGCCCTCTATCCCGAGCTGCTCCGGATGTTGACCCGGCAAGGAATGCACGATCACCGGCACAGGCGCCTCAAGCGCGCCAAGCTGGCGAACGATCTGACAACAGTCTCCGTGCGGCAATTCGAGGTCCATAATGAGCAGAGCCGGCGGGTCCGCGCCGTCCATCACGGTCATAACTTCCAGGCAATCTTTCGCCGTCTGCGTCCTGTATCCCGCTTCCCTGAACTCACGCTGTAAGAATTCTCGCACACGAGGGTTCCTGTCAGCAATTAGGATCTTCAAGGCCGCGTCCATGAGCCGGTCCTCCGTCTAATTCACCGCGACGGCGTGCAATCGCTGTGCCAGCAGCGTAGCGTATTTCCTAGATCTCTGATCGGCATCGAAACAGACCGGTTCTCCAATTCATTGGCTGGGAAGCTCCTTGCTCGCGCGTGTATCAGTGTCAGTATTTTTTACATCGTGTAAAGCGGGAGGGATGCGGCCAATGGGCCTGTAGTTCTCGAGAATTCGCTTCTTTCCCACACAAGGCCAGAGAGAGCGAACCTCAGAACAGCTTACCCGTATAATAATCCGCGAGCGCCTCGTATCGCTCGGCTGCCGTTTGTCTCGCGGCGTTCAGCTTTTCCGCTTCGCGTGGCTCTCCGCAGCGAAGGGCGCTTTGCTCAAGAAGTTCGAGTATCGTGATACGGCTTTGGAGCGCTTCTTCCGCGGCATGAGCGTAAGTGGGATCGATCTTTCCGAGACGCGTTGCTTCTGAATTAAGAAAGCGCCGGGTCTCACTCTTGAAACAGCCGTTTATGTCGTCCATTCCTGAACCGATAAACAGATAGTAATTGGGCCAGGGGCGGCGTCGAACCATTAGCCTCAGGTCCTCCAGGAGTTCCGGACGCACAGCGCCGATCCGAGAATATGACTGAAAAGCTTCGGTTCGGACTTTGGTTTCCTTGTCCGGATACCGCAAGCCGCTGAAATCGGCCTTGGACAGGACCTCTGAGAAACGCGGCGAGTCACTTCGGACCAAAACCATCGCGTAATCGTCTTTATAGACGCATCCCCATTTCTTGGTTCGCAGCAGGTCCGTCGCGAGGTCGAAATCATACGGATATGTGGTCATCACCACCGTCGAGACGTTATACTTGTCCAAGAGTAATAATCGAGCGGCGTTTCTCCCGCCGACCACGCCCATAATGCTGAAGTAATCCCGCAAAACCTGTTCCGGATAAAAGGACTGATCGCGAGTGTCCATGAAAAGCCGAATCCCAGGCGCTTGGAAGAGAAGGTACGAAGAGATCTGCCATCCTGCCAGCATACGGTCGCTGATTCGATTTTCCGTCAAAAAGCGAGCCACCGGCTCTGAGAGAGTGTCATAACTCATCAGACTTCGCATCAAAGAGGTTTTTGGGCGAAGAGGATTATCAGGAGAGTAGGGCGCCAGTGAGACTCGATATACCACCCAACCAAGCGCTATAGTCAACATAAGCAGAACAATGACCTCACATCGCCTGAACCGCTCGACCGCGCCGTAGCCCGATTGAGCCTCCGCACGCGTGCGCGCGTGGGTTTCTACCAGTAGCTGGAGCACGATCGCCGCAAGAGGTATGAGCGCAAATGCGGAAAAGAGCAGGAAGCGCCTGAACTTGAATGCAAGCATGCAAGTGAGCAGCGCCGCGATCGTTTCCATGAGCCAGTCGAATTTCATCCGGTCAATGGAACTGCCGATGCGGGTCCGGGAGATCCCTTCTTGTGCTATTCTCCAACCGCCCTTTCGCAGCGTATCCGCTCGATCCGCGGGCGTGGCGTCGGCATCCGATAGAGCCCGCGTACCAAGCCTTCTCGCGACCATGAGAGAACCCAAGAGACACAAGAGAATGAAGAGCAGGAAAGCGAGATACGGGTACACGCTCCCAGAGCCGAGGAACCACCTCATCTGTATCAAGCCGGTCAACGGCAGCCAGTCCGCCGAGACTTCCGTCACCACTTCCGCGCCGACCTGGGTGAAGGGCATGGTGAGGTTACGAACGCCGAATGGGCTCCCCACACAAACCAGACCCGCGCTCGCTGCCAGGATGATCGCCCATTCAGCGATCCTGCTCTGCGCGCTCGGCGCCTCTTGCGCCTTCCCGCGTTGAACAAACTCCTTCGCGATAACCAACAGCGTCTTAATCGCCAGAAGGCCCAGCCCCAGAATGAACGATCCGTGTGAGTTCGCCCAGACAAGCATCACCGCGGGAATGCCGTATCGCTGCCACGCGGGTTTGTCGTCGCAATCAGACAACAGCATGACGAACAGGAGAAAATAAAAGACGCCAAAATTTTCAGCTCTGAGGCGCACAAACGGCGCGGCCGCCAAGAGTCCGAAGGAGACGCACACCAGAGTCACTGGTAGCGCAATTCCTAGCCTCCGACATCTGATAAATACGATTGCAACACATCCGAAGAGAAGCAGAGCCTTGAGAAACACCGGGCCCGCAAATCCCATAAGCTCATAGGAGACGCAAAAAATGACATGGCTGAGCCAGCTCTGGTCCACCCAGATCAAACCCGGCGCCGTAAAGGACCATTGATCGGGTGACGCGAGGCTTCCTGCCAAGATTTCACGGCCGGCAGCCAGTCCCAGAAAGAGATCCGAGTTTTCCGCGAGATTGAAAAACGCCATCACCAGGGCTTCTGCCACAAGCACGGCGAGCAGTATTCGTCCCATCAACTGTGGGATACGATGACAGCCTGTTTTCATAGGTCTGATAAGAATGTCCGAGCTATTGAACCGCGCGTCGAAACCGGCCTACTCTCGATGGCTCCGAGCGAAACCTATCGACAAAAGCGCTGTAGGGGGCGCAATTCATTGCGCCCGATAAAAGGGCGTGACGAATAACGGCCCTACTTTCCCTGCTTTTGGTGTGTCCTTTGTGTTTCCGGCGTCGCATGGTCATTGAGCCGCAGGTGTGGGCTTCAAGCCCAGGGAAAGCCCCGCGCCCACCAACGCAATCCCGCACGCGAGCAGAAACGACCAGAAGAAGGATCCGGTCGAGTCGGCCAAGTAACCTCCCACAGCCGGTCCGACGGCCTGGCCGATCCCGAAAAAGAGCGTTATGAATCCCAAACCTGCCGGCGCGAGCCGAGGCCCAACGTAATCCCCCGCGGTCGCGGCCATGATCGTTGGTATGCTCCAAGCTGTGAGCCCAAATATCACCGAGGAGAGATAAAACCCTTCCTTGAATTGCGCCAGCGCGAAGATTCCATATGCGGCCGCGAGAAGCAGATAAACCAGCGCTGCCCCGCGCGCTCGGCCGAGCTTGTCTGACAACCCTCCCCAGATCACGCCGCAAAAGATGCTCAAACCTCCGACTAGAGCCCAGAGGCCTCCTGCTTCAGCCGCGCTCATGCCCATCTCTTTACACAGGTAGGCCGCAAAGAAGGTCATATAAATAGGGTATGAAAGACCGTACATCATATAGACCACGCCCAGGTACCAAACCGCTCTCCTCCGATAGATCGTGCTCCATTGGAGCGCCGAGGTTTGAGCCGCGCCGGAGGCCGAGGCCGCCGCGTCTCCGCTTGCGCCCACCTGGCGGAGCCCTTTCTCTTCGGGCTGGCTTCGTATCAGCAAACCGGCGATCCCCGCAATGACCAGAACTCCGCCACCCAGATAATACCAAGCGAACCGCCATCCCTCCGCGCCATACACGCCGAGAATGACAGGCACCACGAGCCCGGCAATCATGGTCCCGCCACCGATCCCGCCCGCAACAATCCCCGTGGCAAAGCCTCTGCGCGAGATAGCAAACCACGCGGAGCCCAGGGCCATGGCCGGAACGTACGCGGCCCCGTTCCCCAAACCGGTCAGAAGCCTCATGGAAAACGCGAAGCCGAATGTATGAGCCATACCTGTGAGGATCATGGTTATACCCATAAGGATGAGGGCCATAGCGATAACGATTCGGGTCCCGAACCGAGCCGCCAGGATTCCGCCAATAAAGGCCATCACCAGGTAACCGACAAAATTCCCCGTTGCGAGGAGTCCGAGCTGCGTGTAGTCAAACTGCAGCCCATCCTTCATGGCCGGCAAAATCAGGGTGTAGGACATGCGGCCAAAACCGTGGGCCCCAATGGCCACCAGGAGTCCGGTTAGAACCACAATCCAGCCATAGTGTATGCGCCTGTCCCCCATGACTTACCCCCTGGAGCGCTTCCGTCGTATTCCCGAGGCTCTTCACTCGGCTCTCGGAAGCCACCTTCACACATATACGAACAGAGGGATGTTCGCCAGCTCATTCGCTGCCATCAACGCCGGGGCGCTCTCACGGCCCGAATCCATATCTTCCTTGCATCGGTCAAAGTCTGCATGTATGCATGATGGTGTGCGCTCCACGGCAAAGCCCTCCAGCAGCCTGAATCAGTATCGGCTGTTACGTATTTCACGCGAGGATACGGGTCTGTGAACTCTGACCAAATCAGATCGCTGTTTCTCGAACCCCGCTCGGTCGCCTTTATCGGAGTTCCACGCAAGAGCGGTCCGGGTTCTCTCAATCCGGTGGACCATCTGAAGAGCTGGGGATACCAGGGCGAGATCTTTCTTGTTCATCCTCATGCCAAAGAAATCGCGGGCCTGCCCGTGCGCAAAAACATCGCGGAGGCGCCTGCGAGCGTGGATCTCGCGGTGGTTTCCACGCCTCGTGAGACTGTCCCGCAGGTAATCGGAGAATGTGCGAGCAAGGGTGTTTCAGCGGTCATCGTTACCAATCAGGGATTTTCAGAAGCGGATACCAGGGGAGCGGAACTCCAGAAGGCAATGCTGGACGAGGCCGCGCGTGGCCGCGTCCGTATCCTCGGCCCCAACACCCTGGGTGTCACCAACGCGTTCCACGGCTTCACGACCTCTTTCATGCCGCTGAATCGCGAGGAGCCGCCCGTGGGCCTTATCTGCCAGTCAGGCGTTTTCTTCGTCGGGTCGGCCGTCTTCCTAGGTGGCATGGGCATTGGGGTTGATGTGGGCAACGCGTGTGACCTCGATATGGTGGACGCGCTTGAGTGGCTAGGATTCGATCCTCGACTGAAGGTGGTCGCGCTCCACGCGGAAGAGATCAGCCGCGGCCGGGATTTCATTGAAGTCGCTCGAAAGGTGACCGGTCGTATTCCCGTGGTGGCTCTGAAGACGGGGCGTTCACCAGCAGGAGCCAGAGCAGCCGCGACGCACAGTGGCTCCATGGCCGGCGAGGACCGGATCGCGGACGCGGTGATGCGCAGCGGTGGAATAATACGGGTCAACGATTCGGATGAGCTTTTGGATGTGGTTCAGGGCTTTGTTCGGCTTCCACCCATGCGCGGGCGACGGGTCGGGGTCGTGACCCTCTCCGGAGCAGGGGGCATTATGTTGCTCGATGCGATGCACGCATGGGGGCTTTCTCCTGCGGATCCGAACAATCAAACTCTAGCGCCTATCCAAGAGCTTTCGCCGCCTTGGATGCCTCTGGGAAACCCCCTGGATATCTGGCCCGCTCTCATGAAACACGGCATGAAGCGCGTGTACCGGAAAGC
>VGSG01000105.1 GCA_016875095.1 Deltaproteobacteria bacterium | reverse complement strand
CGCGTTGCGGGCCGCGCAGCCTCCTCCTATCCTTATACTCTTTGATAGACGCTTTGAAGCTGCTTGTCAACCGGGCCCCATGACGCGGTGTAAGCATCCAGTTACGCGAGCCGAAAAAGCTCCGGCGCGTTTGCTCGCTTGGGAAATCCCCCTGTATCCCCCTTTAGACAAGGGGGAAAGGCGCACAGCATGAGACCATCATCGGCCATAACGATCTCCCGGTCGGAAAGCGTCCGGAATCAGCTCGATTCGCGGTTCCGGCGTCATGGTTACCAGGACCACGTCGAATCGCACGAACGGAGGCTTGTGGCCGAACCTTTGAAGGTAATACTGCGCAGCCTTTGTAATCTTGGCCTGCTTGCGGCGATCAACGGAATAGGCGAGATCCATTGCGCCGATAGAATGACTGGATCGTACCTCCACGAAAACCAGGTCCTCACCGTGGCGAGCGATGATGTCGATCTCCCCGAGCTTGCACCGGAAGTTCCGTTGCACGATCGAGTATCCGTGTCGGGTCAGGTGGTCCACGGCAGCGTCTTCGGACTCACGGCCCTTTCGCAGCCTATGATACTCGGCTGCCTTTTTCGGTTCTCTACCGAGCGCCAACCGCTTCAGTCGGTCAAGCATCGCGGGATGCCCTTTCGTGACCTGTCTCGCGAGTTCGTTTCAAAAGCTTGGACGAGACGCAAAATTGCAACGGAACGTTGCCGGAAAATCCTTGTTCATCGTTCTCGCGAACGTCGGAATCCAGAAGCTCAAAACGCGGATAATGGAAAACCTTGTACCAAGCCGCCAAGAATGGATTCCTGCTTCCGCAGGAATTACGGGGAGGAGCCGCAGCGAATTGGACAGGGTTTTCGGCAATCATCATATACAGCTATTGCCGGGCACCGGGTCCCGCAAGCGCTGGAAGCGCTTGCAAAAGCCGGGAGTTCTTAGTGGAGGGGTCCGGGGAGGCCCCTTTTTGCACAAAAAGGGGCCTCCCCGGCAACTCTTCCAAAAGCTCTCGTCTTTTGAGGCGCCGTCTAGTGGTGGTGTAGCCCTTGTTCGAGCATCCGTGCGTGCAGGCGTTTGGCCTGGAGTGAGAATGCTTCCAATCGAGCCTCGATGATCTGCGGGAATGCGTTCCCGTCCGTCTCGATGGCCAGGAAGGGAAGCTTCCGGTTGTTCGCTCCTAAGATTGCTCCGAGCGCGGCGTCGAGGTTACCATTGGTCCTCGCGAGCAGCTCTCGTTTTTCCGCGGTATTGAACTTTTCGGTCAAGATCGATTCAGCCACTCTGGTCGGCATGCAACCAAACGGCCCAATAGAGATCACACCACATGCGGGATGCAATATTTCGTGCATCGCGGCGCCCACGGTAAGAATCGCTTCGCCCGTGAGTTTCGGGGAGATGTACTTCTCGCCGGCCGCGATCAAAGGCTCCACCTTCATCACTTCGTGGAAGAACAGGCCCGAAGGGGCCAGGAGGTCGCGGATCTTCCGGTCGAAGTATCCTTTCACAAAATACCTGATCCAGAAGGGAATACTGGGTTTGTCACCTTCGACCCGGTGCTTCATGAGCCAGTCGATGTACTTGATCCACTCACTGTTCTGTGACGTCCTGACCGCGAAGCCTCGATCGGCCAACTTCATCACGAGATTCTGCAAAGAGATAGGGTCATTGCGGACGTAGATCTCGCCGATCAAGGAGATCTTGGGGACCTCCGCATACGGCGCCTTGAGCGGAATTTGGGAAAGCGTCTGCGCGGCTGATTGCAGGCGGGCCCGGATGGTCCTCCAGGGCTTGTGAATCACATCGACGATCCCATCCCATTCCCGGTGGAAAATCGCCAGCGCGGAATCCCTGTCTTGGGCCGCGGCCAGGATCGTGGACCAGATCTCGTAGATTACGTCGCTCATTACGATGGCTCGCCATGCAGGCAGGGTAAAGCGGTCGCCCAATCCCATGTACCCGTTGGCCGCGTTCAAGGTGAGCACTGCCGCATCCGGGATGCGGTATCGCTCAATTAAGCGCCGCGAGAAGATCCGATATTGCCCGAAACGGCACGGACCGCTCGCGCCGGGCATGAAATACGCAGTCACTTCGCCTTCGGGCCGGTCGTGCCAGAAATAGTTCAACATGGAACCCACGGTAGTCTGTAGCGGCAAACATTCTTTACAGGTTGAATTCCCCCGCCCGATCTTGAGCGCCTCATCGTCCGCGGGAGGAAGACCGTGAGCGTTGATGTTGACCTTCTGGAAAGCCTTGACTAGAGCCTGAGTGCCGAAAACACCCATCGCGGGGAGAACTATCCTCACGTCGGGATGCTTTAGGGAGAGTTGTCGGCCGTCCGCGGTCACAACGCAGGGTTTCCCATTGACAATCGCGGTGTACGCGGCCTTGAAGTCCTTCCGAACCGCCGCAATCTGCCTCTTGCTCTCCAGTTCACGGTAGTGGCGGACGATATCCAGGAATGCTTCTATGCGGGTTTCCAGTCCCGCATCCGCTGTGTGGCTGTCCAGCTCAAGCGTGAGAGAGGGTTTTCGGCCCATTTCATCGCGGAAATATCCCACCACAAACGAATCGGGACCGCATGAAAAATTGCTGATAAAGGTCCCAAAGAGCTGGGGATGGTTCTTCACCAGCCGTGTCGCTTTCAAGATCATGCGTCCCATAGACCAGTACATGGTCTCCACGTCGTCGAAGGTTTGGTCTTCGAATGGGAGCATGTCAAAAGGCATTACGTAATAGCCTCGGGACCCGAACTTTGCGGGAATCCCTTTGTTCGCCTCGGGCACAAAGGAATTATACGGCCTTCCAAAGAGCGCCACACCGATCGACTTCGGGTCGGCCTCGATCTCTCTCAGTATTTCCGCGCCCTTGGCTCGAAGTTCCTGCTTGAATGCGTCTTGAGCTGCAAGTCCCGCGACAAACGCGGCCCTTCCCTGCTCCTGTGAGCAACCAAGTTCCTGCGCGATATGAAGAAACCCGCCGATCGCCGAATCAAAGCCTCTGCTCAAATCGAGGTAGGGCGTGAGACACTTCTTCCGGCTAATGTCATCAAAGGTTCCGGTAAGATAGAACGCTTCAGCTTGCACGAAGACGCACGTGCACGTATTGGGATTGTCCTGATCCGTCGGGATTCCCCGGATGTGGGGTAGAAAGAGCACGTCAACGTCTTTCTTGAGCAGGTCGAACATGAGCCCGTGGGCGATTTCCACCGGGTAGCAGAACGCAGCTTGCTGCTGGTCCACGCCGGCAGGGTCCACCTGGTCCGGGAGCGTCGCTCGGTAGCCTAGCTCCTTGAAAAAGGCGTTGAAGAAGGGAAAATAAGTATTGATCAGGAACGACCGGTTCAACCCTATGGTGGGCCGAGTATCGGAAGGATCGTCCGGCGCGAGATCCCGGAAGACGAGGCGCTGGCGGAAATCCACCAGGTCAAGTCGCCTGGTATCGAATTCCTGATGCCGAACCAAGTTCACGTATCGATTGCATGCGCCGCCGAACGGATAGGTCTTGCCTTCGATCTCGATACGGGCGATCTCACACCGACGGTCACACTTTTCTTTTCCCCCACCGCAGACAAAGGACTTCTTGTGCACAACCTCACGATCCGCCAGTCGTTGCAGCTCGAAGCGCTCTTCACGCAGCAAGCCTCTCTCGATGCGGCGTTCCACCTCCAAGGCCACTCCGAAGGCGCCCATCAGTCCGGGCTCCGGCGGCACGACGATTTCTTTCCCGGTCAGCGCGGCCATGGCCGCGGGAATAGCCTCGTTGTAGCAAACCCCACCCTGCATGAAGACCTTCCGGCCCACCGGCCGATTGCCCTTCACCCGATTGCAGTAATTCATGCAGATCGAGTACACGAGCCCGGCTACGATGTCTTCTACCGGAATGCCTTCTTGGGCCGCGTTCTTGATGTCTGACCCGATGAACGCTGCGCACTGATCGTTGAAGTTGGGAGGATTGGTCCCTTGGTACGCCACTGAACCGATATCGGTCACATGGATGCCAAGGCTTTCTTTTGCCGATTCTTCCAGGAACGACCCGGTGCCTGCGCTGCACGCTTCATTCATCGCGTAATCGCTCGGCACGCTGTTGGTGATGTAGGTGTATTTCGCGTCCTGTCCACCGATCTCAAAGATCGTGTCCACCTCTCGGTCGAAATGCACCGCTGCCGCGGCATGAGCAATGATTTCGTTGATTACTCCGTCGCTGAGCGCGTGCAGCCCGGCGATTTGGCGGCCGGAACCGGTCACGCCGAGCCCCGCTATCTCGATGGGGACGTGGATCTGGTCCGCCAGGCTCTGGTAAACCCGCCGAGACGCGGCCACGGGGTCGCCGTCGGTCCGCAGGTAGTCTGCGGCCAGAATGGCTTTGTCCCTGCATCGCATGATCACGCCCTTGGTAGTGGTGGAACCCACATCGAGCCCGAGGATGGTGCGATCTCCGGGCGCCGCGATTCCGCGAGGCCGGTCCTTGAAATGGACCTTATTCCGAAACTCGCCCAGTGGCTTAAGATACGTGAAAGCAGAGCTCTTCCTCTCAAAAACGTCTGAGGACCCGGTATAGGGGATCGTGGGGTTATCAAGGGCCCAGAGGGCAGCTCCCAATGCCTCGAAGTAAGGAGCTTCTTCAGGGATATGAAGATCTTTGATTTCACGGGAGAGGTAATGGATCATGGTCTGGTTCTTCGAGGACCCTCCCGCCAGCATCACGTGCCGCTTGGGCAGTTTCTTGAGCAGCTCCACCACCTTGTTCGCCATCATTTGGCCGAGGCCCGCGACAACCTGGCCTTTGGGAACGCCTTTGTTCAGGGCATGGGTGCAATCGCTCTTGCAGAAGACCGAACACCGACCCGACACGCGGTGGGGATGCTCGGAGACTCCAAGCCGGGTCACGTCCACCAAGGAGAGGTTCATTCGCCCGATCTGCTGCAGGAAGAACTCGCCGGTTCCCGAAGCGCATTTGTTCCCGGTCTGGATCGCCTGGATCTTACCGTCCTCGTCCAGGTGGTACACGAGAAAGGTCTCCCCTCCCGCGCTCACCACGATTCGGTACGGATGATCCCCTTGCAGTAGGTGCGCGGTGGCCAATTCCACGGCTTCAGGCTCGGAGATGGCGCTGAGCTTGACGAACTGAATGAACTTGCGGCCGGTCACCGCGATGGGGAGCTCCCGGATATCCGCTATGTCTTGGAGCGCTTTCAGCAGGACTTTGCGTGGGTTGCCCTCGTGGGTGAGGGTTTCCGCGCTGGAGATCGCGAGCCCGGCTTCGTCGCGCCGAACACGAACCATACCAAGTGTCGAGGCTCCCAAACAAATGCCGAGGGCTTCCATACCACACCTCTTCGTGGATCGCAGAATCATTTAGATGACATAATAGTAATTCTTTAGTATAGCTCAGGAAAGACCACTCAACAAGGCTTTGCCCCGCGCTTATCAGAGCGGCTGGGGCGCGCCGAATCTTGCTGTGGTTCGGTGGGGGTGTTGCGCCGAGGCGACCACCGGGGGTGAAAAAAATGGGCTTCTCCTTCAGCCTCGCTCTCTCTTGAGAAGCGCGTGATAATAGACCACCAGGTTTCCGTCATCCTCCTTCAGTTCCATGTCGGAGGACGCCACCTCCCATCCTTCACCGCCAAGTCGGTTAAGCTCGGCCTCCAGCGTTTGGGTCGGTACTTTCCGATGCATTATTATCTTGTACTCCCACGTTCTCATCTCAACCTCCCGCCTCGGGCGGTCTCGTAACGAGGCGCACGGCCGTTTCCACGGCTCTGTGGCCCGAGTGATTCGGCTGTCCGATTGAGCATACCGTTCGACTCAACGAGTTATGCGTGACAACAGCCTGCCGAGCAGCGGCTGTTCGATCTCAATAGCGTCGTTGTCGCACAGCTCGTGGCAGCAAAAGCAGGAAATGCACTTACGATAGTCTATGATCATTTTGCCGTTCCTCTCGGTGATCGCTTCAGGCGGGCAGTGTTCGAGGCAGATCTTGCACCCTTGGCACTCGTCATGGTCGATGCGGGGCTTGGTTACAAGCTGGTTTTTCATGAACCTGCGGATAGGGTTTCGCCCGGACAAGTTCCATGTCACGGTCATGGTCTTGGGGGCCTCGAAGTTGATGAGAGGGAAGCCATCGAGCTTGTCCCCCGCCACCCTGATTCGATGCTCGTCAGCTACACCCAGTCCCTGAGTTTGGCCTACCGCGCACGTAAGCATTCGCGCCGTGTCGAGGCCGAGCAGTCTACACACAGTGGAGTCCAGGGCCACTGGGTCCGCAGAAGCCGCAAGGATGCCCACTTGACGCGGCTTCCCGCTGTTGGGGCCGTTTCCCTCCATACCCAAGATGCCGTCCACTACTGAAAAGGCCGGTCGGACCTTCTCGTATATCTGCACGAGCACAGTGGCGAAGGTCTCGTAATCCTTTCCCGCTCTCAGGTGCCAGGCCGCTTTGTCGGTCCCAATGACGGCTCCGAAAAGGTTTTTCACGGCGAGCGTCAAGAACATTTGAGTATGGGTCTTCAATTTCGGGATGTTGATCACCGCGTCGTAATCAAAGACCTCGCGAGCCAGATCGATTTTCCGAAAGATGCGATTCTCCGGGAATTCGCAAGTCTGTTTTTCCAAGAAGGGCGCGGGCTTAATCTTCAGTCGTTCCATGAACGTGGTGTACCCGCATTTCGACAGCACCCGCGGGAGGTTCCCCAGAGGGGGACTATCCCCTATGAAAGGGGTAGCTCCACAATCGATCACGAGCGATGCGATGGCTTCCACCACCGCAGGGTGGGTCACTGCCGCGCTTGAGGCCGCGGCCGACCTGAGTAGGTTCGGCTTCAATAGGACCTTCCGGCCGCGTTGGATGAAGCTGCCGAGGCCGCCCAAATCGTTGAGGAGTTGCTTCACAACGGGGGCTAACCGCGGCAAGTCGTACGTGTCGCATTTCCTGATGGAAACGAGCGATTCCATACCGGTTCTTTAGCATTTCCGCAGGAAAAGGTAAACGTTTGCATCCCGTAAGGAAACGCAACCACGGACGCACTTTCAGGGTTGACCTTGGCTCTTGTTTCGGGCATAGTAAACACGCGTGGTCTGGAGTTCTCACAGGACCCGGAACCAATCGCGGGCCTCGGAACAGCCTTAGTTTCCGCCTGGATCCTTAGGACCGGGACGGGAGGATCGAAAGAAGCGTACGCTCATAGAGCCTTCCCACCGGGAGGCTTTTCTTATTGGTTTTCGTTATGGAACGATTGACCGCCGTATCCGACATGAAGGCATGGTCCAGGGCTCTGTTGAAGCAGAGCAGGACAATTGGCTTCGTCCCCACTATGGGATACCTGCACGAAGGCCACTTGGCGCTCATGCGTCGGGCCCGGGCTGAGAACGATCGTGTCCTGGTGAGCATCTTCGTGAATCCCACCCAGTTCGGTCCCAGCGAAGACCTCAATCGGTACCCCCGTGACCTTGAAGGAGACGCTAAGAAGTGCTCGGACGTGGGCGTGGACGCCCTCTTCTTACCTGAAGCTTCTCAAGTGTATCCTCCGGGCTTCCAGACGTATGTGGATGTGGAGGAAGTTTCCAGGCCGCTTTGCGGAGCTTCGCGTCCGGGACATTTCCGTGGGGTGGCCACTATCGTGCTCAAGCTATTCAATATAGTGGCGCCCACTCGCGCATACTTCGGCGAAAAAGACCGCCAACAGCTCCGGGTAATCATGGCCATGGCCGTGGATCTCGATCTGGACGTGGAGATCGTGCCATGCGAGACCGTCCGCGAGGCTGACGGGCTCGCGATGAGCTCCCGCAACGCCTACCTTTCCCCTGACCAGCGAAAGCAGGCTGTGTGCTTACACCAGGCCCTGCTGGAAGCCGCAGGGCTGTTCGACAAAGGTGAGAGAAACGCGGACCGATATGTCCGGACCATGTCGCAGCGGATCGCTCAAGAGCCTGACGCCGGAGTAGACTATATCAGCCTTGTGCATCCTGAGACGTTACAAGCTCTGACCGACGTGGACGACGCCGCTGTGGCCGCGCTGGCGGTCAAGATCGGCGATACCCGCCTGATCGATAATATGCTCTTCAATCACCGGAGCAGAAAGATTCAACAGACCTGAAGCGGCAAGCGGCCGCTCAAACACACAAGGGACAACTGCGCTTTTGGAGGAGAATATGCAGCGCACCATGTTGAAATCGAAAATCCATCGAGCTCGAGTGACAGAAGCCTGCATCGATTACGAAGGGAGCATCTCAATTGATTCCAGTCTCCTCGAGGCTGCGAACCTGGTCGAGTACGAACAGGTGCAGATTTATAACATTTCCAATGGGGAGCGCTTCACCACATATGTGATCGCCGGTGAACCGAATTCGGGAACCATCTGCCTCAATGGCGCGGCCGCGAGAAAAGTCGTGGTGAATGACCTCATCATCATCTGCGCGTACGCCGCCCTCGAAGAGAATGAGCGCCGCAACTTCAAACCGAACGTGGTCCTGGTGGATTCAGAGAATCGAATCGCCCGGGCGACACAATCTTTCTCTCCCGCTGCGTGAAGCGAACAGAGATCCGGGAAGCCCTTCTTGTAGCAAGAGCCTCCCGGATTTTGCTCCTCTCTATGAGAATCGGTTGGCAGGCCGCGCTCAACAGCGCAAGACCCCACGCCGGATTCCACATTTCGAGGGAATGACGGATGGATGTCTGCGGAGGCCGGGATGATCGATCAGCACGCGGCCGGCGACCCATAATTCCCCGATGACCTCTCCATTGATCATCTCAGTTGTTTTCGGACAGCCATCCTACTTCTTTGGATATCCTATGTGTTGCGCCAGGGTAATTCTTTGATCCGGCCGGAGTTTCATGGTCTTTGCCAGAGCGTCTCTGTCGATGGCGGCGCGAACGCCGGTTGCCAAGCCCTCGGATGCGCAAAACAGATAAACATTTTGACAGATGAATGCGGCATCAGCCCAGGCAGTGGGGATCTTTTCCGCTTCCGGCGCATCGCCCATCTTGGCGAGGTCAGCGACGTACACGAGATTCATTGCCGCTTCCTTCGCGGTGTTCTGGCGTCCGGTCTGGGCACGGATATCGGTCGAGAGGATCGGCTTGAGACTATGCTCCTTGGCATCGTACAGGAACAGCCCTTCAGGAGCGGCCACATAAACATCCATCTCCTGCCGGTTGAACGAAGAGGGCGCGGTTCGTCTACCCGAATCGGGGCGGTTGATCCCGAACGCGGCCCACAGCAGATTTGATAGAACCTGCTCCGAGATCTTCTGATCGCTGAATTCGCGGGATGTCTTCCTCGCCTTCAGAACCTGCATTAACGGCTTTCCACCATCCAATTGGGGCTGCGGGAGAGAGATGGGCTTGGACTCCTGAGCGAGGACCCCGCCCGACAGCATGAGCGCCAAGAGGACTGTCACACAGAAATTTACTACTAATTTCCAATTCATAGTCAATTCTCCTTTCCGGGACTTTTCCGCTTGTGGGGGACAACCTATCATACCGGTTCACGGTACAACAACGAATACCAATTCGATTTGAAATACCAGGCGCTTAGCTATTGCCGGAATGGCGAAAAACAGTAAAGTGTCCTCTGATGTTAGGCGCTCAGTATCTGACGGGGAGCAGGCGGGACTCCAGTCCGGTCTGAGAAGAAGTGAGCCTGAAGTCGTCCCCGACCTTGACCCAAATCCTTCCCAGGCTCCGGCCTTTGCGGGTAATGTCCAGAGGGATTTCATGACTGGGGAGCTTGGCCGCCGTGATACCTGCCGAGCCGCTCTCGCGCCACCGAAGAGATCGACCAGCCATGGTCACGAAAAGCGCATCGGATTCGCCAATGTTGGCGCGGAGATCCATGATCCGTATCACTTCATTGGGAGGGATCTGAAGCTTATCTCCGGGATACGCGACAAAGCTCACGCCGTTATTGCCTCTTAGGACGACGTATTCGAGCTTCGGTTGCCTCACCGCTATCTCGCACTGACCAAATACCCGTCCATGGAGCTTCGCCTGCAAGGGGAACGAAATCACCTCCTCACGGGGAGCGCCATATTTCTCTTGAAGATCCTTGTCGGTGTTGATCAAGTGTCCTCGATCTTCACGAGGGTTTGACTCGGACTGGAACCCTCGGAGATCCATCCGCAAGCCCGTCTTCATCTCCTTGTCCAGATTGGTGATCGGGTCGAGGATCTGCAAGGTGTCTCCGCGGGCCACGGTCAGTTCTTCTCCGGGTTCCACAATGTGATTTCTTTCGTTCACCCGAACGATGAAGTAATCGACCCTCGGCTCGACGCGAATCCCGCGTGAACCTCGGCCGCTCCAGCGCTGGACAACTTCCACAGGGATCTTGCCGATGAGGAACCGGTCTTTGCGCACTTCCAGCGTGGTGTTGTTGCGAATCCGAACGTCATAATTGAGATCGTTCAGTCTGGAAACGGAATCCGCGAACCTCGCGGTAAGTCCGCGGGAATAATTGGATTCAATGTGTACAATACGAACAGTGTCGCCGGGCTGGACCTTTAGCGTATCTCCGTTGCCGACCACGATCGGAGTCTGTCCCTCGATGGAAATGATAAGGTATTTCAGGTAGGGGCTTTCCAAGTAGATTTTGGGATGATCGGGCTCTATCCCGAATTCCTGCATGAACGCGTTGATCACTATCGTCTGGTAATGCACTCTCAGGCGATAATCAGGGATCTCTTTCGATGTTTCGATGCCGAACGCGGGTATCCCGAGCTGGGTCATCGCATGGAAAGTGGCGGAACTGCGTTGTTCCTTGTGCCGACTGGTGGGCTCAACAGTCCGGTGGTTATTGAATCGGAAGATATGGTCGGGATTGGCAATTTGTGAATTCACCCGCTCTATCACTCTCTTGGCCGTTTCGCCGAGCTTCAGAACCTTGCCGTCATTCCTATCGTGAACATCCGCGTCCGCTATCAAGGATTGCCCATAGCGCATCGGGTTGCGGATGGGCGACTCCCACTCATCCGAATAAAAGCCTGACCCGTCATGCAGGTTGAGGAAAAAGTCGCTCTGACTCATCAGCTCCTTGATAATCGAAACCACGCGGCCCTCTTGGTCCCCTGGGAGAGGATTCCCGGAGAACTTCCGGTTCATATCTCCCCGCAACCCTCTCTCGTCCTTTACGATTGAAGAAAGATTCGCCCGCGGCACGACCACGAGATTGCCGGTTTTGAGGGAAAGGTCGGCATACAGATCGGCGGCGAGGTACCCTCCGGGCTCGTTCCCTTGAATGCCGCCTAAGAGGAGCATTGTGGGGCCGGGAAGCCGTCCCTTGATGAAATACACATCCAGTTGGGAGTCGGTCCCTTTAAGATAAACTTTGTGAATCGTCTCCGCGCAGAGCCATGCGGGCGCAGTGAGAATCACCGCGATCATGCACATCCACACCGCAATCGCGCGGGGGAAATGAGACCCCACAGGGAACCTCCATCCCGTCGAAAAATCGGCCCCAAAGACGCAGTTGCCCTCCTTCTTTCCGGAAGGGAGGGCACGATCCGGGTCCGCTCTCTCACATTGCACAAGTATCGGCTTTATGCGGGGAACTCTTACAGGGGCTGCCTCCTCCTGGCGCCTCCCTCTTGCGTGGTCTTACCACCGGTGGTCGGTTCCTTCGTGAACTCGACTTCCCGCCGGTCAAAGCCCCGTTGATACACGACGTTACCATCCTCTCCGTACAACAATATGGACAGCCTCTTGAGACGGGCCCCAGCGGGGACGTCGCTATAGGAGAGTTCCACCCGAGTATGGGACTTGAGTGCGATACCTTCTCCTTCACGGTAGTCCTTAGGCAGGTCTCCGTCGCCAAGCGCGGCTCTCTTGGGGTACCAGCGCAGTATGCTTTCTCCTCTCGCGTCGCCCATCTCGACGAACACAAAGAGGTAGCCCGCGAAGCGCACCGCGGGCTGATCTTTGAACAATGTGAATTTGATGGTTCCCTCGGTGGGACTCTTAGGAACCGCCGAAAGATCTTTCGCGTCGAATGAGACAATCGCCCGGGATCGCAATGCCGCGGAAGCATCCGCCGCTCGGCCCGAGCGCGATACCATTCCTGGAGACGTCGAGCCCTCGGCTTCGATCTCCGTGTCCGGCGCGGGCTGCAACCTTGCCCGCGCGTCGGCCCCTTGTCCGGGCATGAGTATGTCTCGACTAGGCCTCGTGGGAAGAGGCGTCAAGGGCCCTTCGGACGCCGCTTGATCTTCCCCGTCGGCTTCCACCTGCTGCGTCGGACGCGGACCCACCGTAACGAGTGTGGGGCTCTGACGGACCTCTTCGACACGCTTTTCCTTAACCGCCTTGGCCAATTCGTTCTTCCGGAGTTCCTCTTCCAGGGCTTTCACTCGAAGGGCAAGCGAGTCTCTGTCCCGGCGTAGAGCTTGGTCCCCGCCAAGAAGCCCCATAAGACCCATCAGCCCCAGCGCGACGACGATTACCACACCTGTGGTCACTGCAAGCGCTACCTTGATGCGCCGCGACGTGAGGAGAATCTGGCGCGAGCTGCCCGAGTCACTCATGATGACGATTGAGTACCGGGCTTTCTTGCGGACGGTGGGGACGGGAATCTGGGGGGCTCGACTATAAGGGGGACCATCTTTCCGAGAGGATTCGGAACCCCGCACCCTTTCCGCCAGCCAAGACCATGCTTTTCCAGCCTTTGTCACTGTAGTTATCTCCTCGGAATGACTGGAGGAAGTTTACTTCATACCCGGCTTGGACCTTGTTGACCGTTACCCGGTCCAGTTCTATTCGAATAATACTGTACTTGCCCAAGAATTTCTTCTTGGAGTCGCGGAATTTCTCGTAATCCAACCCTCCTATCCGGAAGTTGCGATGATACATTTTGAGGTATCTGTCAAGGTTCTTTTCCTCCCACGCGGCCTTCCATTTCTCAAGAAACGCCAGCACCGCCGCCCGGGTCTCGTCTTCGGCCTCAGAGACCGGCAGGACCTTGGCCCCGGCCGCGGATTCCACCTCGCGAACCGGAGGCGCGGACGCTGTCAGCGAACCCGCAATGGAAGCGCCGGGGGAACCTGACCCCGCGTTGGCAGCCCACGCCGCTTTGATCTCAAACTGGTCTCGGACAGTCTCCTCCCGGGCCACGAGTAAGGTCTGCCTTGTCGGCCTCGAGCCGCCGGGAGCTGTAGGCCGATCGCCCCGGTTGCCCCACGCGTGCGGCGCCGGCAGCGCGGGCGCGAGTAGATGGGGCGCTCCTGCCGAGGCTTCGACCTTAACATTTTCCTCCACGTGCGGTATGGAGATGGGCCCGCTGGGCGCCTCAGCAAACTTGTGCAGGACCACTCCTTTGGAAGGCGCTGCGGGCAGCGGACTTTCGTTGTCTTCATGACCGGCCTGCGCCGGCTCGTCCGTAGAAACAAACCGAATCTGAAAATCCCTGGGATTGCCGGACGGAGGCGGACTCTGCTCACCCTGAGCAGCGGCCAGTAATGGCGCGACCGGGTGCGGGTCGTCCACCAGCCTGCGATAATCCTCGGCGTAAATCTGGCGCCCCGGCTCATCCTTGAGGTAGAGGATCTTGATGCCCGAGGCCTGATACGCGTCGGATTGGTAGGTCTGGGTGAAGATCGAGGTAACCAGCCCATTCTGACGATACAGATAGACTTTGCCCAGCTTCACCCGTATCGTAGAATACCGCTCGTTGAGCTTCTTCTTCTTCTCCTGCCAGCTCTTGAAGTCGAGCCAGCCGCTCTGTATGATGTATCAGGTCCGGTTGGACAGAAATTGAGAGAGAAAGGTGTTGGTCGAGCGCGGGGCTTTTGATATGGCCCTGGACTGGAGGAGGGAGATGGATGAGCGTTCAACTGACACCGGTAGAGCGAAAGCAGAGGAAGAGGTTCACGGCTCGACAGAAGCTGGAGATCTTGAGGGAGTGGGAAACCACGG
>VGSG01000104.1 GCA_016875095.1 Deltaproteobacteria bacterium | reverse complement strand
CTCATCATTGAAAGAGACTTGGGACGGGTCGTCATACCTCCCCCGGAGCCGCCACCTTGCGATGAGTTGGCAAACGCAGATGCTATATTTGCTTCGGCTGAAAAGAAGCAAACTACCGAACATGACGCCCTAGGGGCCCGCCTTCGGTCCGAGGGGCCTTTGCTTGCATTGCTTCCGGTGTCTCGACGCGCCGAGGCCGCCGCGATCCTGGAGCGCAAGCCGGATCTGATCAACATACTCAAGCGTTGTAATCGATATGAGATAGACTGTTGGACCGCCATGCGGCTCCTGGGTATGCCCAAATGGACAAGTCCGATTTTCCTAAACGGTTACGCTGACAGTAGTTGCCAACTCAAGGAGGAGGGACCGCTACCAGAACAAATCTCACCGGAGGAGCACAATGAGCGCGACGCACGAAAAACCTGTGCCAATCTGGATGACAGGAGCTAATGGCCAAAAGGTCTTTATCGGACACTCCGAGGTGTGGGCCTTTATTCTGCTCGTTGGCCTGGATAACGGATGGGAACCTCTGGAAGAGGAGAGCTGCGTGCATCACCGCTACCTGCAGACGCTGGGGGGCAATGATGCATTGAACCTAGCTCGCGTCATGCAGAAACGAATCGTGGAAGACAAGCACGGACCCAATGCAAGGACCGTGCGTTTATTGAAGGCGATAGCCGCTCTTCTTATGACCGGGCCCGTGACCGTTGCGCCCGGTCCGCCACCAAAAGATGAGGATTTCTTCTTGCTCGAACCTAAACGACCACCGCACTTACGGACCGTGAAATGACGTGACCACATGTGACGATGCGGCGCAATCAAAAGCGCTCCGAGGACGTATGCGACGTGAGATTGCTCACTCCACAACAGGCAGCTGAAGTTTTGGCCATCCCGTTGAAAAGCCTTCACGCGCTTTGCCGTGACGGCAGGCTGGCGTACGTCCGCATCAATCGTCGCGGGGAGCGTAGGTTTACCGCTGACCAGCTCCAGGCTTTCGTCGAAGGCCAAACCGTCTCTGCCCGCAATCCCGTTGACAAGCAACCCCGTCGGGCTCTACCCTCACCTCGGAAAGGAGGTGAGAAGGAAGTTGTTGGGGTTGAAGAAAAGGGTCTTTCTTCGCTGCGAAAGGAGATTGAAGCGCTATGTCAGTAGCGAGGCGAGGCAAGACCTATCATTTGGCAATCCGGCCGTTCGGGAAGCTGGTCTATGTGGCCACTGCGGCTCAGACGAAAGCTGAAGCGAGACGGATTGAAATGGCTCTCCTGACTGCATGTCGATCCAGTGACTACCGGGGGCTCGATCCGGTAAGCCGCGAGGTCTGTGTACGGATGTTCCACAACCAGCAATGGGAACTTCCCGTCGATCTGGCTCCGCAGGAGCGGCCTCAAGAAGAACTCACGTTGTGGCGCGCCGTGGAGACGTTTCTCAACTACCCAGGGATCAAGGAGAGCGCGACGAGGGAGCGATATAAGTCTGCTGTGACACACCTGGTGAGAATCCTGGGTAAGGCTAAACCGGTCAAGTCCATATGGGTTCCGGATGTCCGTCGTTATCAGATGATTCGTATAAGTGAGAAAGCAGCGCCGGACACGGTGAATCGTGAACTTTCGACATTATCGAAGCTCTTTACTGTGCTCATTGAAATGCAGGCCTTAGAGACCAACCCCGTCAGGCTCGTGAAACGTCTCTCTGCAAAATCAGGGGAGAGGCAGGTTTATTTGAGCAGGGATCTGGTGGAGAAGATAGCGCATGCTTGCCCCCCTTGGTTCCGTCTGATGATCTGGACGGCATATTTCACGGGGATGCGCAGAGGCGAGTTACTCAACCTCACGCGGCACAGAGTCAATCTCTTTCGACGAATGATTTACCTCGGACCTGAAGCGACAAAAGAACGTTCCTGGAAACGGGTTCCGCTTCATATGGAGTTGGTGCCGATGTTGGAAGAGGCGATGAAAATTGCGTCGCTTGAGACCGACCATGTTTTTCTGATTCGAGACTCGAAGAGTATGCGGCCAGCGCA
This sequence comes from Deltaproteobacteria bacterium, assembly GCA_016875095.1. GTDB lineage: Bacteria > Desulfobacterota > Desulfomonilia > Desulfomonilales > Desulfomonilaceae > VGSG01. The sequence continues at coordinate 11,996 of VGSG01000104.1, read as the reverse complement.
AGTGGAAGCAAGCAAGAACCCCTGGGGTCGAGCTTGTGAGAAGCTCGGACTTGAGAAACCCCGGCCGCGGTTCCATGACCTGCGCCATACGTGGAAGACGAATGCTCGCCGATCTGGAATGGATCCTGAGATCCGGGAAAGCATCATGGGGCACTGGTCAAGGACGAGAACCGTAAGCGAGCGTTACGGCTACGTGAGTGATGAGGAACTCCTGAAGGCGATTGACGGTCTGACGTTCGATCATGGGGAAACCCAGATCTGGGTTGCGGGGAAACCATGACGCGTAAGCAAAATGTAAGCAAAAGGGCTTTTCCAAAGAAAAAGGCCAGGCACTCGCCTGACCTAACTTCTTGATTTCCCTGGTAGGCGGGAGAGGGATTGAACCTCCGACCCCTGCCGTGTGAAGGCAGTGCTCTCCCACTGAGCTACCCGCCCATGTTGCCCCAAAATATATGCTGACAGGTCTTCTTGTCAAGGGCCGTCTCTCGCCTTCGCGTGACCGGTCGAGCAAGGAGACGGTCGGCCGACACGAGCCTCATCTAAAGTCAGCGTTTATGAGACCCACGGGATTTGAAGGGCCATTATTACGGTATTCTCTAATAGCTCGCGGGTCTTACGACTGTTTCGAGTAAAGATCCAAAAAAGTCATCCGGACCCAACCATTCAGTTGCGCGCGGCGCGTGTTCTCCCTATTACTTATACTGATGCGATTCCGAGAGAGCGAAATGTCCAGCGCAACAGGATGGGAATTTCCTGAACCAAAGTCCCGGGGCCTCGGGTCATCCGAGGACAATCAGGTCTCCAGCCTACAACCTTCCACGAGTTGTATGTTTGACGGCGCATTCTTACTCCTTTGCCTTTTCCGGTTCACCTTGGAAACGATATCGATTAAGACTGAGGGAGAAGCGGGTCCATGACATACGGGAAGAACAGAGAAGATGAAATCAGGCGATACGGAGCGCGGATCTATTCTCTGATGGGAGCGGAGGCTCCGTCGCTCTTTCGGATGAGCAGGTGGCGCGGCCGCCTCTTGGAATGGGCCATGCGTGACGAAGCATTCAAAGCGCAGCTCTTCCGCTTCATAGACGTGCTCCCCTGCCTGAAGTCGGATGATCAGGTCCCAGTTCTCCTGAGGGAATACCTTGAAGAAGCCCGTGGCGGCTCTGTCGCTCTCAAGCAAGGTTTGGACCGCATTTTGAGGCTCTCGGACTTTACGGGCTTGGCCGGGCCGCTAATCAGGGCCGGGGTGGAGTCCATTGCGGGTGAGTTCATTCTCGGACGCGACGCGCACGATGGGTGGAATTCCCTGAATAGGCTCCACGCCGACGGCCTTGCATTCAGTTTGGATCTGCTCGGAGAGGAAGTGGTCAGTGAAAAGGAGGCCCGGCAGCTCGTTGACAGACACCTGGAACTCATCGCTTCACTCGCCCCGCGAGTAGTGGCATGGCCGGAAAATCCGATCTTGGATAGAGACAATCAAGGGCCCATCCCGCGGTGGGACCTTTCTCTCAAGGTGTCGTCCTTCTACTCTCAGCTCGACTCCATTGACTGGGAGGGGGCCATCGAACATGCCATACACGCGGCGCTCCCTGTCCTCGATGCGGCGCAAAAGGCAGGGGCATCCATAACCTTGGACATGGAGCGATATGAGCTCAAGAACCTAACCATAGCGCTCTTTAAGCGCATCGTGGAAGAGCGCCCGAAGTTCGCGTTCATCGGTCTGGCGCTTCAGGCCTATCTCACAGACACGAAGGACGATCTGATCGGAATCATTCAATGGGCGCGGCGAAACCAACGCAGAGTGACAGTTCGGCTGGTCAAGGGGGCCTATTGGGATTACGAAACGGTGGTCAATCGCCGTCGCGGGTGGCCGATCCCAGTCTTCAGAGGCAAGGAAAAGACCGACCTCAGCTACGAGGAACTGACGCGGGTTCTGCTCGAGAATGGGGACGCGGCGCGGCCCGCGTTCGGCACTCACAACGTGAGGAGTATAAGCTCTGCGCTTGCTGTGGCTGAGTCGCTGGGTCTCCCTCCCGAAGCCTTCGAGTTCCAGATGATCTACGGAATGGCGGAGCCCGTGAGGAAGGCATTGCAGAGAATGGGCTATCGCATACGAGTCTATGCCCCCCTTGGCGAGCTTATCCCCGGAATGGGGTACCTGATTAGGCGGCTGCTGGAGAACACCTCCAACGAGTCATTTCTGAGGAAATCCTTTTTCGAGAAGACCCCTTTTGACGAACTCATGAAGCCGCCTGCGCCACATGAAGACAAAATGCAGCAAACGGCGCCGCAGGATGGCTTCACGAACGATCCGCCGGTGGACTTTTCCCGGACCGAAAATCGCCGGGCCATGACTGCGGCGTTGACGAAGGTGAAGGACCGGTTCCCCGAAAAATGCCCTCTCCTCGTAGGGAGCGAAGAAGTCTGGACTGATGATAAGATCTTTTCGCGCAATCCCGCTCTGCCTGATGAAGTGGTGGGCGTTGCCGGCTCTGCGAACCGCTCGCATGTGGAGAAAGCCGTGGAGCAGGCGCGCAGCTCCTGGGAAGTTTGGCGCAGGACCCCGGTGAGCGAGCGGGCCGCATACCTGATCGAGGCGAGCCAAGAGATGGCCGCGCGTCGTTTCGACCTCATGGCGTTGGAAGTATACGAGGTGGGCAAGACCTGGAGAGAAGCTGACGGAGATGTGGCTGAAGCAATCGATTACCTGCGATTTTACGCGAGCGAAATGATCCGGCTCGGGACGCCGATGCGGCTGGGGTCGTATCCGGGCGAAGAGAATCTTTACTTTTACGAACCGCAAGGTGTGGGCGTGGTGATTTCGCCGTGGAATTTTCCGTTAGCCATACCCACCGGAATGGTTTCAGCCGCGCTTGTCGCGGGCAATTGCGTGATTCTCAAGCCCTCGGGCCTAGCGCCGATCCTTGGTTGGCAACTGGTGGAGATCTTCCGGCGTGTGGGTCTGCCTGACGGCGTTCTCCAGTTTCTGACGGGTCCGGGACACGAGGTAGGAGAAGCCCTGGTCTCCCATTCCGGGATCGATTTCGTCGTCTTCACCGGGTCCAAGAACGTTGGCCTCAGGATCGTGCAATTGGCCGGAGAAACTCTACCCGGGCAACGGAACGTCAAGCGGGTAATAGCTGAAATGGGCGGAAAGAATGCGATTATCATTGATGAGACCGCGGACTTGGATGAAGCCGTGAAAGGAGTTTTGCAATCGGCTTTGAGCTTTCAGGGGCAGAAATGTTCGGCGTGCTCGCGAGTCATTGTGGTTGGTGAGCGGTTCGATGAGTTCGCCGGCAGACTCGGTGATGCGATGGAAAGCCTCCACATAGGCCCTCCTGAAAGCCCGGAGAACGCTATGGGGCCGGTGGTGAATGAAGCAGCCTTTGACAAAATCAAAAAGGCCATTGAACAAGCCCGGACCGAAGGCCGGATGTTGCTTGCCCGCGAAGTCAACGGCCCCGGCTACTTCGTGGGCCCTGCGCTTGTCGCGGATGTTGACGCCGACTCCCACACGGCTCAAGAAGAGATCTTCGGGCCTGTGGTGGCGCTCATGAGAGCTTCGGATATCGACGCGGCAATTGAGCTGGCCAACCGCACGCGGTACGCGTTGACCGGCGGAATATTTTCAAGAAGCCCGGCTCATGTTCGCAAGGCTTGTCGTGAATTCCGAGTGGGAAACTTGTACATAAACAGAGGGATCACCGGAGCGCTCGTGGGACGGCAACCCTTTGGCGGCTTTGGCATATCCGGAGTGGGCTCCAAGGCTGGGGGCCCCGATTATCTCTTGCAATTCATGCACCCGCGAAGCATTAGTGAGAATACGTTGCGCCGCGGCTTTGCGCCCGAATTCACGAAGTAGCTTAACGCGGCGAGAAAAGAACCGAAGGCATTCCTCGTGGCGTCTTTGAACCTGCCGGATTTGATGCGTTCGACCACAAGAGAACAGAATTGGCTTTGGCTCGTTACCGCTGTGTTCGTAGGGGTGGTCGTTTGGGTGAACCCCCTGCGCGAAACCGCGATCCTCGACGACTGGGCCTATGCGCTTACGGTCCGTCACCTTCTCGAAACCGGTGAATACAAGCTACACGATTGGTTGTCGGCAAACATGCCGTTTCAGGCGTACTGGGGCGGGATGTTTTGTTCCGTGTTCGGTTATTCACACTCCAGCTTGAGACTGTCCACACTGGCGCTGGCGTTCCTTGGCCTGCTCGCGTTCTACCAACTTGCTCGGGAACATGATCTGGATCGATCCACCGCGGGCGTGCTCACCCTGGCTCTATTCGCCAGTCCTTTGGTTTTGCGCCTGAGCTTCTCGTTCATGACGGACGTGCCCGCGCTGGCGCTCTTCATCGCGTCCCTCCTGCTCTACACTCGTGGATTGAGGCTGCGCAGCTTTCCTCTTATGCTTCTGGCGTCCGTGGCCGGAACCGCGGCTATTTTGACAAGGCAGTTTTATTTGGTATTGGTCCCCGGGCTCCTGATTGCCACTCTAACCTCGAGTGAGCCGCGATCTCTGCTGAAGCAGGCGCTTGCCGGCCTAGTCCTACCGACCATCGCGGCTGTTTGGCAACTCCAAGTCGGGTGCTATGCCCCTAATTGGGCCGCCACGTATTCCATGCAAAACCAGGCTCGATATTTCGCTGATGTGGCTCACATGGCGGGCAGCATGGTGTGGAGACCGACGGTTGTTCTTCAGTACCTGGCGCTTTTCTCCCTTCCGCTTGTTCCCTGGGCCTTCGCGAAGGTTCTGCGCGCCTTTCGACACGGAAAAGGAGATTCTGGGGACAGGACTTCGGACTGGGACAGTCTGCATGTCGGCGCGCGCGTGACCATCCTTGTCGGCTTGGCTCTATATGTGACCGTCGGGATTCTGATCGGGCCCTGGTTTGGCGCCACGGGTCACACGATGCCTTACTTACCGTGGTATTTCGGTGACAGCATCAAGGCATTCGGATCCGTCCCTCGCTTTCTCCTCTCGCTGATCACCGCATTAGGCGGGGTTCTTTACGGATACGTTTTCCTCAGCCGGTATCTTTCCCGTGAGAACAGAGGGACGATTTCCGCGTCACAAAAACTGCTGGACTTTGTGACAGCGCTTTTCTTTGTTCAAATCCTGCTCTTTTTTCAAATCGGCGACGCGTACCTTCTGCCGCTGCTTCCTTTTACTCTCATTGCTATAGGAAGAGCGATTCAACGGCAGATCGGTCGTTCCGTCAAGGCAGCCGCCACGTTGTGTCTTGTCCTGCTGGTCTTGAGCGCAGCCTGGACTCGAGGATTGCTTGCCGTTGACGAGGCGAGCTGGCAAGCCGCGGAAAAGCTTGTGAAGCAAGGAATAAGCCCGCAAGAGATATCTGCCGAGTGGCACTGGGTTGCGACCTACCGCTTCAATGAGTTCCTTGCTGAGTCCGGCTATCCTCCAATCGATGGCGTAAAACGATTCCTTGAGGAATGGTTACCGGAAAAGCGTCAGGAAGCGCGCTTCTGGATTACTCCGGAGAGGTACGATCCCCCGGGCGAGCAATGGAGAATAGTGGAGGAAGCGCCTTATCGAGGGATGATCGGCAAGATGCGGCGGGTATATGTCAAAGAGCGGGTCCGCGATTAACATGATGTCGCCAAAACGCTCAAAAAGGCAAGGCCGCCGCATAAGTGCGGATTATGGAATGGACGTGTGAATGATGGGCTCATCTGCGGAGTCATCAAAAGCCTTTCGCTGGCTCATAATTTTGTCGGTTGTCGTCTACTGCGGCCTGTGTGTCAGGATATTCGGATTCGTTGTAGACGACGCCTATATTAGCTTCCTGTATGCAAAAAACCTTATCGAGCACTATCAACTGTGTCCCGGTCCTGACCGGTACATCCAAGGGTACACAAACGTCCTATATGTTGTCCTATGTGCCGTATTGTACGCCTTGGTAGGCCCGGACCGCCTTGAGGTGGCGGCCAAAATCGTGCTGTTGATTGCTGGTGGGGGTACCATCATTCTCGTCGGAGTGACTCTGAGGAATATGCGGGTATCCTGGTGGGCGTCGGCGCCAACGTTGGCGTGGATAGCGACTAACACCCCGTTCGTTGTGTGGACAATGGGGGGGTTGGAGACTCCCTTGGTGTGTCTGGAGTACGCGGCCGGCTTTTTTGCAATGCTTCACCAGCCAAGAAACGTTCTTTTGTTTCTTGTAGTGTTCCTTGCCGGGGTGCTTACTCGGCTCGATGCGATCGTATTCCTTTCCATTCCTCTGTTTGGAATACTCTTACACGAACGCAAGACCAGTCCGAGAAACCTCTTAAACTTGCTTGCGATTGTTATTGGCCTTTTGGCCGTGTACTTTGCATGGGTACAGTATTACTACGGATCAATTCTGCCACAGTCTTTTCATGCTAAGGCGACGAAATCGATAACTGAGTTTATCTCCCGGGCCTCGTATGAAGGGGTGAGCTACTTTGTGGACTTCTTGGTCATAAACCAGCATTGGGCAGGGTTCATAGCAATTGTTATTGTCTCGATCTCGTCGGTACTGAGCCTGACGGGAGCGGAGAGCGGAGTTGATAGAAGGGGCCTTCTTTGGGGCGCCGCCGGAGTGTGTGCTCACGTGGCTTATGTTATTTCCCAGGGCACAGTCCACATGGCATTTACGTTTCGGCTATATGTCCCACTGATCCCGATCATGGCGGTGTATTTGGGCTTGGCCCTGGATATGCTTTCGCGCCGAGCGAAATACGACGTGCTCAGATGGTTTTTTGGATTAGGATTGATCTTCATTGTTTTGTTCTTCAATTTGGTTACGTATAAACACGCTTATTACGAGAACATGCTCTTCAGTGATTCCCCTTTAATTGATTTTGCCCATCGTCAAGGCATGAGCATTGGATCTGTCATGCAAGATGCTGAAACATGGAAAATGGCGGCGAAGCAGATTGCCGATGCCGTGCCCAGTTCAGCGCACGTTTATTCCGACACAGCCGGAATGGTCCCGTATTTCATGAAGGCCCAAGTTTACGACGAGGTCCTTATCGGCGAACCGCTCAATAAAGCGTACGATTATGCCGTTTGGGAATGTCGTTGTTCTCAGCAACTTGCAACCGAAGTTAATCTATATCCCGTTAGGATCAAAACCGAAGCCTCGCGCAAAGCAAGCGACACCTGTCTATGCCTAGCGCCGTACAGGGTGTTTGGGCCCCAGCGTTCCACGTATTTGCTGAAGGACTACGATGTGGAATATCTCTTCGAAATAATCTGGTCCGGGGACACGGATAAGCTCCGGAAAGCTCTTATGAGTGCAAACGGTATCAACAGCCGAGCCAAAAAAGGCATAACGCCACTCATGTTAGCCGCTAAAGCAGGAAATGAGCGGATGGTCCGCATCTTGCTCGAACATAATGCCGATGTGAATGCTGTGGACGGTCGGGGTTTTTCCGCCTTGCACTTTGCGGCATGGAAGGGCCACTCGGGCATGGTGCAATTACTTCTTGAACACGGAGCCGGCCTGCGACCAAATCAGTCCGTGGCAACCCCCTTGCTGCTCAGCGTGCTGAAAGGCTATGAAAGCGTTTCCGAGTTGCTCAAGACTAACGGCATCTATAATTATCTGAATTTCTCCGGAGTCCGGTAGAACAGGCAGACGCCGCACGCAGTGCGCTCAAAAGGAAAACCTGATCTCGCCTTCGCACTTCCCGTTGATGCGCATGAGGCACCCTTCGACCGGCGGATTCATGGTGAACGGGACCCCGGCGTGCTCAAGCCAACAACCGACCCGATACACAACTCCGCATTGATACGTATCTGCCAGACCAAACCGCTTCATCCCTTCGTATGCAAAGCATTGATGCATTTCCCAACGCATAACGTCTTCCGAGGGAAACGAATAGCGGAACTGCATGAAATCCCCTTTCAGGACATCGAACGCGCTATCGATCAGCTTCTTGATATCGGCATAAGTCTCCACCGGTCCGAGCTGAAACGCTTTGCGCACTCTGTCGAGTTCCAACGGGGCCAATGATTTGATCGCGGCCTTGTTCAGTCGGTTCGCGGTTTCTATCCCGCACTCTTGCGCGCAATGGTAGAACCACATCCCATCGTGGGTCATCCAGCACTTGATCAACAGCTCCTGGAGGGTCTTCTTCGGCAAAATCGTCATGTTCAAGCTCCTTCCTATTCCTCTTTCAGCGACAGCCCCGCGCGGGAGTTTATCAGACGATACGTGGGATAGATAGATGACGCCAAACACGCGATCATGGTGAGAAGAAAGGACTTCGCAAAGATCCAATGATTGAAATAGATGTCTACGGACCAGCCGAAAGAGCGGTAGTTGATCGCGTGCACAATAATGTAAATGAGGAACACGCCGCACGCCACCGCGATGAGGAACGCCAGCGCACCCATAATGAGAGCCTGGCACACGTTGATCCGGCCAAGCTCCCTTGGGGTCATGCCCAAATATCCCAGAACGGTCATCTCGTTGGAACGCTCGATCAGGATCGCCATAAGCGCGGTGGCCACCCCGAGAAGCGCCACCAGGAGTGAGACTCCTTTGAGGGTCGCGGTCGGCGCAAAAGTCTTATCGAATATTACCAGAATGTCTTGCCGCATCTTGACGTTCGATACGATAGTCTTGTCCAGGCCGGGATGCCGATCCACAATGGACCGACGGACCTTCTCGATCGACGCTCCAGGCTTAAGGAACAACGCCACGGACTGGACCTCGTTAGCGTGCCAGATGTTCTCGTACATGGTTCGATCCATCTGCACGGTTCCCTGATCGGATGAATAGTCCCTGGTAACGGAGACCACGGGGAACGACCGCGGTCCTTGCGGCGTCTGAAGAACCACGGAATCTCCCACATCCAGGCCCAGGTGGTAGCTCAGCGATTCCGATACAAAGACTCCACCCTGAATCATCTTTTCCCAAGCCGCTTCTTTTCCCTTCAAAAAGGTAAATTGCGAATGATCCTTGAGCACGGGCGCATCGATCACCCTGAGCCTGGCGGGTCGCCCGCTCAGCGTGATGCCGTATGTAGAGTACCGTTCCAGGGCCGCCACTTCCGGATCTTGCTGCAACTGCTCGATCAGCGATTCGGGGAGCGGATGGGCCCACTTGGTCGTCGCGGGCGAAATGTACAGATCGCCTTGAAGAGCGCCTTCTAGCCAGAGTTTTACTGATTCTCTGAAGCTATGGATCATGCTGTCCACACCAATTGTCACGGCAAGCGCCACAGCGAGCGCGGCCACGGCTATGCTGGTGCGGCTCAGAGACGCTCGGATGGTTCGAGCAGCCATGAATGCTTCGAGAGATCCGAAAACCCGCTTGAACCATAAGCCCGCATAGTGTGTCAACGGCGATATAAGCGGGGGGGTGAACATGGCAAAAGCCAGTGTCATGCAGAACGCGGAGATCCACCCCCAAAACATGGAAAATCGAGCCGCCCACCAGGTGACAAACGCTCCGCAGAAGAAGCACAGCCCGAGGGCCAACAGGAGCCCTTTAACCGCATGAGCCTTGTCTTCGATGGTCCGCCTTTTCATTCCCAGCACAGGGGGGGTGACTGCAACCTCAAACGCGGGTAGCGCCGCGCCCACAAACGTCGCGAAAAAGCCCACACCGAAGCCGCTTAGTATCACCGGCCATGTCAGGCGCGCCTTTTCCACCCGCATGTAGAAATAAAGCTCAGATATGGTCGATGACACTTTCTCCATACTCGCCCAGGCGATCAGATACCCGAGCCCGACCCCTATCAGGCTCCCCATTGTGCTCAGAAGCAGGCTCTCCAGGACAAAGGCCTTCACGAGGCCTCGTCTTGCCGAGCCCAACGTCAGCAGCAAGGACATGTCTTCCCGGCGGTTGAGCACTGAGAACATGGAGAAGTTGTAAATGAGGAAGATCCCCACAAGCAAAGCGAGCAAGCTCATGGCTGCCAGATTGAGCTGAAAGGAATAGAGCATGGATTGCAGGGTTGCTTTGCGATCGGCGCGATCCGTGAGCTGGAGCCCTGACGGAAGTTCGCGTGCAAGGAGTTCGCTCTTTTCCGTGACCATCACGTCTATGCGGTCGAGCCGACCGCGGCGGTCGAAGACCTCCTGCGCGACGCCGATGTCCATCACGGCCAGCGATTCTCCCATGCCGAGTTGGTCCGATCCGGGAAGCGCCCCAAGAATGCGCGCCTTTTTCTCAACACCCGCGGTAAGCACGGTGATCGTGTCCCCCGGCTTGAGCCCGTGGCTGGACATGAGATCCGCCGATAGGTAAGCCGAAGGGGGCTCGCCCCGGAGAAAGGCAGTGAGCGAGGCCCGGTCTCTGCCTCCTGGCGTCAGCTCGCGAAACGGAGCGTCCAGGAACGGGTCTAATCCGAGAAATCGAATCGGCTCATTTCCGGTTTCCAGTGTGGTGGCCATTACTTCAAGCATGGGGGACGCGGCCTTCACATGCGGGTGCTTCCACACGTCGATGAAGACCTGTTCGTCTATGTGGCCGTACGATGAGACAACACTGTGGGAAGCTTTTCCGGAGAGGAAGTCCACCGAAGCGGAAAAAGATGAAAGGGCCGAGTCGTTTATCAGCTCCACCGATACCACGATGCCCACTCCGAGAGCGATCCCGAGCAGGCAGAGCGCCGACAGGAGCAGATGCCGTCGATAATACCGGAGATTGAATTTAAGAAGCGGAGACAGGTTCATGACAGATCCGGACAGCGGCTGTCATCGGGGCGGCCCTCTTTTTTCGGGCTCTCGGGTTTGGCGTGTTGCTCCGAGGCCTTTTCCTGTTTTTCCGGCGGCTTGGCCATGTTATCGAGGGACTCAACCAGCGCGAGAGTTTTCTCCCAGGCTTGACTTACTTCGTCCGAGCGAATCAACAAATCTCCGGCAAGCCCCTTAACCGCGTTGAGCCCACTGGTAAGCGCCAAGGCCGTCTTTCGAACGCGGTCGCCGGATGCCTTTTCCGAAAACAGCTTTGCCTGTTCCAAAGCAGCCTCCCATCTGGCTCGCGCCCTGGCGCGTTGTTCTTCCGCGAGCGTTCCACGCGCCGCGACTTGATTGAAGAAGACCGCCTGGAGAACGTTAATGCGCGCCTCGTTGAGGATCGTGGCGGCAGAGTAGGCTTCCGGAGTGGGTCCGCTGAGAAGGAGCTCCTCCTCTTGACGCTTGAGCCAGTCTATGAGGCTTTCAGATCGCCGATCGAAGACGTTACGGATAATTCGCAACTCTTCGACGGAGGCCAGATTCTTGGCCACATTCTCCCTAAGTTTTCTCGATCCCACCAGCAGCTTGGCAAAGAGTTCCTTTTCCTTATCGGTTTCCACCATCTTGCCCATAGTGGTCACGTGGAGCTCCATGGCATCTCCCAACTCTCTGATGCGGTATGCCACCTGGGTGTCTCCGGTGAGCAGATAACGGTCGAGCAGATAGGCAAAGGAATTAATCAGGACCCGAAATCGGCTGTTTAATTGACCCAGAGGAAGGACCTTGCCGTCAGCGCCGGTAACGGATGAGCCGTCAATGAAGGACGGCAACCATTCCGCTCGGGATGGACAAGCAAACAGGAGGACCGGGACGATCACGGAAAGCAGGAAGATGTGTCTCTTACGCATGAAAAGCCCTCCGAACGCGAATGGGGACCGCGGGGGAGCGGTGCTGAGACGAACATGGCCTTTCGGCCCCGTTGCTGAATTGCCCGGCTGAGGACGGGGAACCATCAAACATCGAATAATCGGCAAAGAGGCCCATGTCACCGATCTGCCGCGCCCCACGCTCTAGGTAGGGCTGGCGTCCCGAGGATGTCTCCAAACTTCGATCCCAATCGAGACCGTGCCACGATTAGTGGAGCAGGCTCGAACTGGGATAGGGGTAGGAACAGCCGGTTACCCGGTGCTCCCCCCTCCGAACCGTACGTGCGGATCTCCCGCATACGGCTCTCCGGTCGGTGGTTCACCGCCGAGCGGATTGACAGGCCAGACGATAGGCTGTGGTAAGGAAGAACAACCTATGGTCGGCAAAGAAA
>VGSG01000103.1 GCA_016875095.1 Deltaproteobacteria bacterium | reverse complement strand
CTGAACAAATCCTCGCCCACCCTGAATACCCTCGTGCGCATCGCGGCCGCGTTCAACATGAAGCTGGGGGCATTCCTGGATGAGGTGGTGTACGAGAAGGCCGTGGTGCGCCGCCGAGGCCAAGGGCGAAAGCTCAAGACAAACATCCCGGGGCATGCTGTGGAGATTCTCGCTGGGGATGAGCCCCACCATACACTCGAAGCGCGCCTCGTGACGATCAGGGCGCCCTCCAAACCACTTGCGATCCCATCAAGAGAAACAGATCTTTTTGTCTACTGCCTGGAAGGGGAACTCACCGTACAGATCGAGAACTCCGGTTATACCCTGAAGGCGGGGGACAGTCTTTACCTTCTTGCTTCCGCGGTCGCACGCTTTGCCAACTCGGGTACAGGCGCCGTTCGTCTGCTGCTGTTCGGAGCGCCACTGACCTGACACTCTCCTTCAGAGTTGTGGCGAGGTACGGCTTTCACCGATATAAGAAACAAGAGCGGGGGAGTCGCTGGGGAACCCCTTCCTGGTGTCCTGTCCCGCTGATTCCTTGCATAAGCGTCTGCCGAATGCGGCGTCTGTGCCGAGGCCTGATTCGGACCATTATGCAGCGTATTTGCGGGACGCCACACTAGGAAGGCTTCCCCGGACTACGTCTTTCTCACAAGATGGGCCGGGTGAGCTACTTCTTCACGTACCCGTGGGCTCTGAGTTGCGCGATGAACTTGTTGGCCGAGCCTTTCGGAACATTGATGGTGTGGTTGATGGCTTTGCCGCGGGACTTCGCGGGGAAAACGCTTTGTTCAGGCGGGATCTGGGTATTGAGAGACCAGACGTCTCGGGGGGTGGCCTCCAGAAGCTTAGCCATAGCCGAAAACGTCAAGTCTTTGTTCAATTGAACGTCCTTGACCGTGTCGAATTCCATCCGGCCGCCTTTGGGCACTTCCACGCCGTAAAAAGCGCGATGCTGACTAATGATACCCAGAGCGATCCATCGGGGCACGTAGCGCTCCGTCTCCACAGGGAGCGGCACATCCCAATACGAGGAAGCGCCGAAGGATGTCAATCTCTCGGTCACACGCGCAGGGCCGGCGTTGTACGCGGCCGCCGTAAGGAGCCAGTTCTTGAAACCCTCTCGTTCTTGCCCGTCCAGGCGCATCGGCCTCACCCGGTTCATCCAGGCCAGGTAGCGGGCCGCGCAATGAGTGGAGAGGACCAGATCCGCGCGCTCGTCCTTCCACTTGTTCATTTCCATCTTCCAGTCATACATATCGTTGCCGATCGGGCCTTTCGCCGCGGTGGACTTGATAAACTGCCAGTACCCGTACGCGCCCGCTGAAGAAAGCGCCCTGCTGTTGTAACTGCTCTCGATCGCGGCCAAGTAGATGAACTCCGGCGGGAGCTGATACTGTTTCAGGATCGGAGCGATTATCGGCCTGAGGGCATCCGCGCGCGAGAGCCAAGAGACGACTTTGGAGCGTCTATCGAGCAGTAAGTAGTTTATTTCTTTAAGAATGCGGTCCCGCACATCCTTCCGCTGGATGGGCGCCTTGGTTCGCCCAAAAAACAGCCCTTTTTGCTGAATATCCGGGGGGAACTCGTAGCGGAAACCGTTCGCGAGCGTGTCCCAATGAGCCACACGACAGTCAGTGGTCGCGGAAGCGGAACTGATGATCAAACCGGACAAGCTCAACAAACACAGACATCCGATCGCCAGCAGCTTCGGAAGGGTTTTCGACACGAGGCTTGAATAGCGAGACCAAGTCCTGCGGCAGTCACCGTGACCCCCAGTGAGACTTGAAACTACCTTTGCTCCAAGCACCTGCCCACCCCTCTTAAAAGAGAATCGCAATAACACGCTCCAACAAAAGAAGCTCCGATTTCCGAAGCACGATGTTTCGGTACTGGGGATTCATGGATCTGAGAATCAGATTCGAACCGGCGAACTCCACCTTTTTCACAAATGCCTTCCTCTCGCCGGTGTCCTTGAAGATCACCAGGTCACCATCCTTAATCTCCTCCCAGGATTCGGGCTTGATGAAAAGGAGAGAGCCTTCGTTGATGAACTCCTGCAGACTGTCTCCCCTTACCCGGACGCAGTAGAGACGCTGCGCCAGCCCGGGATCCACGCCCGGTGGGAGCTCCACATGCTCAAAACCCTCGCCGGCCGGATACCCTCCATCAGTGAACGCAAAACCCACGCCCGCGCTCACATGGCCAACCACAGGCACGGTCCTGCGGTAACTCACCCGGGACCCCGGCTCAGCCAACTCTTCGAGGCGCTTCAGGGCCCGCTCAATCTCCGGGGAAGTGGAGGAGAACCTCACATCTCCGGTTTCAAGGTCCCAAGTCCACGACAAGGAACGGCCGCCAAAGAAATCCACCAGCTCGGACTCGATAAATTCCCGGTTGCCCCTGAGTTCCATACAAAGGTCTCTGAACCTTACCGGGCCGTAACCCCTGCTCTCGAACGGCTCGTCCTCCCGCTGGAGCAAATAGATTTGCACCAGAGCCTGAACGGCCAGGCTCTCCGCAGGGTGCAACTCCAAGGCTCGAACCTCCTCGCTCAGGTCAACCTGCCCCGCATCCAATGCCCCGAGGAGAAGATTCCTCATCCTACCATAACGGGGAGTGGGCCTGGGAGGCACTCGGTGGAGCTGGTACCGAACCAATTCCAGAATATCCTCTTCCGCCGCGTCCAGAAACTCAGCCCAGATCCTGAGTTGTAATCGATTACGCGCCCTACCCAGATCCGGCGGGTTTTTCTTTCCGGTAAATATCTGCGAGACGTACGCGGGGGAGACCCCGAGCTTTCGGGCCAAGGTTTTCTGGCTTTTGCCCGCTTTTCTGACACGTTCTTTCGCGTATTCCCCAAAGGTCTTCATCGGCAAATAATAACCCGGTTGGTTATCGAAGTCAACTTCGTTAATAGTGTGATATTTATATTATATTATCGGTCATCATAGAGCAAACGCGTGAAACAAGGGTGAGTTAACTATGAAGGGAAATCGTGGAAAAGGGAAGACCGCAGGGCACGCGCCCTGAGGTCCTCCACATGGCCGAGGGGCGGGGTCTTAGAATCGGAGAGAAAGATCCAGGTAAAGCCCTTCCACGTCCGCGTCAACCGCGAGGCGGGACCTGCTTCCATCCAGCTTCCACTGTTTGTAACCCAGTTTCATGCCTGCATCCACGTTCCTACTCACGGGCGGAGCGATCCCCGCGCCCAGATCCCAGGTGGAAAGGCCCAGTCCGTTAAAGCTCATCCAACTGAACCTTCCCTCCATGTAGGGCTTGTACCAGGAAAAGAACCCCGTATTGCTCGGTTCGTATCGAATGTGCGCGCCGATGGCCGGTTGCAAGATAGTCTGGGAGAAGTCGACGCTTTCCCCGTTGCTCTTGGCGACCCGCTGGTTCCACCTGATGATGTGGAAATCCGCGTTGGGGCCGAAGAAAAGATCGCGGTTAAACGCCACGTCATAATCCGCGCCGATGTCGAAGGTGGTCAGGTTGAGGCTCGCCTCGATCGCATCATCCGGCTGAAGAAGAAGACCGCCGAAATTGCCCTTGGAGGCCGCGTGACCCGTGCCGCTCCAATACCAGGGCAAGTATTCCAGTCTCAGCGCGACCTTGTCCCACAAGCGCAGGTGCGAATAGAACTCCCAGAGGGTATTCTCGGACGGCATGCGCAAGTGACCGGTGAAGCTGAGAAAGTTCCCTTCTCCACCCTTGCTGACCGCTCGGGACATGCCCGAGAGGACGCCAAAGAAAGGTCGGAGCCCCAAGGCAAGATCATAGGTCCTCTTCGGGCAGAGGATCTCTCTGGATGCGCCCGCGGCCGATTCCCAACCTCCCACGCCACCATAGGCGTAGGAAAAGCCGGAACCCGAAGTCCTTACTTTGACCGGGTACCGGTACTTCTGGTCCCAGGCGCCGGCCAGGCTCGCCCATGTGAGGAAGAGAGCCACAGTCAGCAGGGCCCAGGGAATTATCTTTTGGCCCCTTGCTACCATACGTTTACCTCCGAATGGTTGTGAACCGGAGCGCTGTAAAGACGATGCCAGTATCGCAGAGACATCTTTCCGAATTTGAACATTGGCTGCCGGCTATGCACAGGATCTCCCCCGACGGTTGGGTTACCGCAGGAGCGGGTCTCCACAAGATGCTCTTGTTGGGTATACCAAAAGGGGGTGGATGTCAAGAATTTTCTGTCATGATATGCCATATTATTTTGAGGTGTTAGTGCGAAAATCTCAAGTTAATTCTAGAAATGCGCCGCTCCCGGCCCCACGCGGTCGCCACGTTCCGAAACCAACCCGCGCCAATTGGGTTCGTGACAATATATACTAATTTTAGCGTAATAAAAAGTTTTCTTCGTATTAATCCTTGTGTTCTATTCTTATCATAGCTAAATTACATATTAAATTATCTTTTTCCTTCACAAACACCCTCCCCGAAAACCGTGCCGTGGCGAGCGCCATGCTCCTCTCGCGCTCCCTCGGACATTGCTTCGTCCCAATCAAGCGGAATTCCCAATGACAGACTCGGAGAGGACACCGGACCCGCGTACTTCATAGATCCTGCGAAGGCCCTGCCCGCGGGCGCGTGCGCGTCCGGCATTGGCCTCTATTTGCCCACGCAGAAACGCTCGAATATCCGATCCAGCACCCCATCGTCCACCCGTTCGCCCGTGATCTCCTGGAGGGACTCTAGGGAACGCCTTAGCTCAAGGGAGACTATTTCCGCGCCGGGCTTTTCGCCTGCGTTCAGGCTTCCAAGCAGCTCGTTGATCGGCTCCAACGCTGCATTCACCAGCAAGAGACCCCGATTGCTGAGACCTGCGTTGTGATCCCCCGCCCGAACCTGGGTCTTGTCCTCCCCGATTTGACGGAGTATATCCATCAGCTTATTCATACCCTGCCCGCTCTTTGCGCTGATCGAGACCCGCGCGACAGCAGGCCTGGAGCTGCGAATTTCTTCCGGATTCATCTTCAAGCCCAGATCCGCCTTATTGAGGACGATAAGGGTCTGTTTGCCTTCACATGCGGCTAGGACTTCGTGATCTTCACGATCGAACGCCGCGCTCCCGTCCAGCATTGCCACCACGAGATCGGCTCCGCTGATACGCGCTCGGGTCCGATGGATCCCTTCTGCCTCCACTGGGTCCGGATTGAGCCTAATTCCCGCGGTGTCGCACAGGACAAAGCATGAGCCCCCCACGCGGAGAGATTCTTCCACCGGATCTCTCGTCGTGCCGGGGTGTGGGGTAACGATGGCGCGGTCGATCTTGAGCAGGGCGTTGAAAAGGGTGGATTTGCCCACATTCGGTTTGCCCACGATTACCGTGTTGATCCCCTGGCGGTGGATTCTGGCGATCTGCGCGTTTCTTCGGAGATTCTCAATCTTGCGCCCAATTCGCCGCAGATCGGGCTCCGGATCAGGCATGGGGCTTTCGTCCTCCTCATCGAAGTCGATGGAGGCTTCCATTTCCGAGAGAAGGTCCTTGATCGAGTCGGATATGACGCGAATCTCTCGGGAGAGTGTCTTGTCCAGCCGCCTTCTGGCTTCGGCTGCGCCTGCCGCGCTGGAGGCTTCAATCAAGTCGATGACCGCTTCGGCCTGCGCCAGATCTAATTTTCCCGCGAGGAAGGCTCGGCGGGTGAATTCTCCCCGCGCAGCCAGCCGTGCGCCCTGCTTGAGCAAAGTTTCCAGCGCCATGTCCAGCAGCACGGGGCTCCCGTGGAGACTCAGTTCCACCACGTCCTCACCGGTGTACGTGGACGGCCCGGGCATGAAGACCGCGAGGCCGTCGTCGAGCACCTTGTCGTGCTCTGGGTCTAGGACGCGACCGTACATGGCCCGTCGATCGGGGAATGACCCTTGACTCGACACAGGCCGGAAAACCCGGGCCAGGATGGACCTGGCTTGCGGACCGCTCATGCGGATAAGGCCGACTCCCGAGTACCCTCGGGGCGTGGAGAGAGCCGCAATCGTATCACCCGGGGGTTGTTTTGGTTGGCTCATGACGCGGAATAGTTCCGGACCAAGAGAATGGTCGGCTTGGACATATGGCGGGGGCTTTCCGTCGCGCGACCCGGCTAGGGAACAGGTCCCCGGCGCTCGTTGGCGCAAGCTAGATATCGTGTTCGGGGCTTTGGTGGGACGGGCCTCTCGCCTGACATTCCCTAATGGACAGGCGCCACGCCCATCCCACTAATCCTTCCCGACACATGGGCCCGAATTCCCGCAGAAGAGCGCTCAGCGCCAGGGTTCTTATCTGCCCCTTCGCTTGTTGACCGCCCCGCGCCGCGGATAGACGATAATACGGCGCCTCGGCTCTTCACCGTAGCTCTTGGTATATACGTCCCGGTCCTCGGCGAGGATCAAGTGGATGATGCGGCGCTCACCCGCAGGCATGGGATCGGAGACCGCGGGCTTGAGGCTGTTCTTGGCCTTGGCGCATAATTTCATGGCCTTTTCTTTTAGTTTTTCCGTTTTCCTGCGCCGGTAGTTCTCAGTGTCCACGATGATCTCGACCTTCTCACCGGCCAGCGCGGATTTGTTCACCATTTTATTCACGATGAACTGGAGGGCGTTTAGAGTCTGGCCGTTCTTGCCGATCAGGAGCCCGGAACCGTCCCCTCTTATATCCAAGTAGATCGCGCCGTGGAGGATCCGGGTCTCCACCTGGGCCGGGACGGACATTTTCTCCAGTAATTGCGCAAGGATTTCTTTGGCCTGATCTCTGAGCGCAGCTTGCTCGGGGGTTTCCGGTTCGGGAATCTCTTCTGAGAACTCTTCTCCCGCGCGGACCTTTTCCCCTGCAGGTTCCAGCTTCACGAGGCGACCCAGGACATCGGGCTGCTCCTCGTCGTTTTCAAAATCGTCCGCTTCCATTACTTCCTTAAGAATATCCCGCCGACGCACCCGGATCCGGGCGTTCCGCTGGCCGACTATGCCAAGGAAACCTTTGGTGCTTTCTTCCATTACTTCAATGTCGAGCAGCCCCTCTTCCACTTTCAATTCTTCGCAGGCGTTTTTCACCGCTTCTTTGAGGGTCCTTCCGGTAAATTCGACGTAAGACATGGTCCACTATCCTTATTGCGGGAGCTTATTCGTTATCAACTGCTGTCCTATGGATAGGATGTTGCTCACCAACCAATAGATAACAAGACCTGACGGGAAGGTCAGGAAAAGGTAGGTGAAGACTACGGGCATGAGCAGCATCATTTTCTTCTGCATGGGATCGCCGGTGGTGGGCGTCATCCATTGCTGCAAGACCATGGATCCGCCCATCAGGATTGGAGTAATGTAGTAGGGATCCGGCGCGGACAGATCCTTGATGCACAGGAAGATAGATGGCACGCAGAGAAAATACGCGTGTCGCAGTTCAATGGCGTACGAGAGGGTCTGGTACAAGGCAATAAAGACGGGAAGCTGCAGAAACATCGGCCAGCACCCTCCCAGAGGGTTCACCTTGTACTGCTTGAACAGATCCATGGTGGCCTTGTTCAGAGCCTGCTTGTCATTGCCGAACTTCTCCCTGAGCTTGGCGATTTCAGGCTGAATCTCCTGCATCCTCTTCATGGACTTCATGCTCGTGTGGGTGAGCGGAATGAAGAGGATTTTGATCAGCACGGTCAGGATGATAATGTCCAGACCCCAGTTGCCCGTGCCCGGAACCTTGATACTCGACGCCTGAAAGCCGTTGTGGGTGATCCTAAGGAATTTCATGAGGTACTCGGACATCACGTCCAAGAGCACATAATTGCTGTAATAGAGGGCTCGTGAGAGGTCGTGTCCGGCCTCGGCCAGAGCTGCTCGCTCTTTAGGGCCTAGATACACCACCAGGTTTAAGTCCACCGGCTTGCCGGGCGGAAGGTCAAGAGAGCCGTACCGCAGCCACATCTGCGCGACACCGTCTCCTTTGGGCTTGAAGAGCGTCACCTTGTGCGCGGGCCGGTCTTGAAAGACCAGAGCCGTGAAAAAGTAGGCATCACCCAATCCTCCCCATTGGATCTTGCCTGACGGTTCTTCGTCACCTCGGATATCCTTAAAGTAGTAGTCCTTGAGTTCACCATTGAGCAGGATTTCCGCGCTATTCCATGCGAACTGATCGTTCCCCTCACCCTTGTACACCTTGCTCCAGGGAAGGCTCACCAGGTAGTTCCTACTCTCCTGCGTATCGTTGGTCATGGAATATGAGAAGTCCACCGCGTACCGGTCTGCGAAGAAGGTGTAGGTCTTCGTAAGGGTGAGGCCCGCGGAGGTGGTTGTCTTGAACGTGATCGATTTTTTCGCACCCGCCTCCTTCAGGGAAATGGAGTTCTGTTCGGAGAGGCATTGATATGGCAGCCCCGCGTCGTTGAGCGTCTCGTCGGCCCGAGTCAACATAATGGTGGGGCCGCCGGTGTCCGGACCCTGGGGATCATAGAGGTTGACCGGCGCACCGCCATTGAGATTGATGAGATAATTCTTGAGCTTGAAAGAGATGATCCGGCCTCCACGCGAACTGAGCACGGCCTCGTACAGGGGGCTGTCGACGGTCACCTTGACTTCTTTGGCTTCGGTGACTGCGGCGACCGGGACCTCTCTCGTCTTGCCCGGTTCGAGTTCGGCTTGGGGCGGTCCTGAAGGCGGCGCTCCAGGCTCTACCGCTTCGCGGGCTTGGGTGGGTTTGGGAGGCTGAACAGCCTCCTTCTTTGCAGGCGCCTTCTTGGCCGGAGGCGGGGACACAGCCTGCATGTACAACTGAAAAACGACTATAATGAGCACCGAAAGAACGAGAGCTAGAACGAGATTACGATCCATAAGTCTCCGCCTGCAAAGAGAGTTTCACCAGCGCAGCCCGCCAATTCACCATTATCGGTCCAGCGACCTCCGGCCTGTTCAGGGGACCGGATCAAAACCTCTGGGGCCAAAGGGCCGACAACGCATCAGGCGCAGCGATGTCAGCCACAAGCCTCGCCTGACGCCGTGCTGGGAAACGGCTTCTCGCGCATATTCGGAACAGGTTGGATAGAACCGACAAGCGGAAGGGAAAAGAGATGATAGGAATAGCTGGTACAGGCGGATCAGCCCCCTGACGAAACGTCCGGCGCCGAGCGAGGCTTTCGCTCGAAGAATCTGTCCAATTCCATCGTGAGCCGGCTGGCGCTTAGTTGCGCCGCCCCTTCGAGGAGAACAAAGACGATGTCCGTTTCTGAGGGCATCTTGCCCCGATTGAGCCTGAAATACTCTCGAAGTCTCCTCTTGATCCGATTTCGTGCACAAGCGTTCCCGACTTTCCTTCCCGCGACGATACCCAGCCGTGTCCTCCGTAGTTCGTTCCTCAATGTCCGGATGTAAAAATGGGGCGTGCGATGGCGGGCGCCTTCCTTGCCTATTCTCCGATAGTCGGAGGATCGCCGGATCCTGTCCTCAGCGGTGAATCTAAAAGGATGGCGATCAGACTGACAGCCGCTTGCGTCCCTTGGCCCTTCTCCGGTTGAGGACGAGCCTTCCACCTTTGGTCCTCATCCTGACACGGAAACCGTGTGTCCTTTTGCGCGAAATGTTGCTCGGTTGATAAGTCCTTTTCATGTCGGTTCTATGGCCTTCCCCTCAAACCTCCAAAAAAATCATGTAACCAGATGCCCAACGGGAAGTCAAGGTCTCTTTTCCCCGATGCTGCGAAGCGCGCCTGTCCCTCGAGGCGCCTAATGCCCAGACTCCACCCCAAATTATACCATCGGGTGAGGCGTTTCCGGATCACGAAACTCCTGGATCACAAGAGAAGCTGCGAAAAAACTTTGCGGCCCAGGAGATGGTGCGAAATTATTTCTCATACGCTTCCCCACGCGCGATGCCACCCCCTGGCTGACTTCTTACTGCCCCGATGAACTGAAGACACCACAAACCCGCTTCCAATGCGTTCGTTTCACAAAGGCAAAAAAAAAAGCCCTTGGGGTAGGGCTTGAAGGGTATGGTATTGTTTTTTGGTTGTGCAGAAAACGTAGCAATTCGCGTGCCAAACCAGTAACCCTTGTCTGCCTCCGCACACCCACGGCCTCCTACCCCTAGATCCCACCCCGTTGATTTGGACCCGCGATCTCCTCAAAGCCCTGTGCGCCTACGTCCCACGGAACTTACAATGTACACGGCGCCCCAGCCTCCCGTGGGAGTCTTCTCCCCTCGGGAGAGCATGGAATAACCCGTCTTGAGCAAACAAGCGCAGCGCCTTGGGGGTGGCCCCTTGTTACTTTAGATAATTATTGTAATTATTTGAAATTTATGGTACTAAATTCCGCCAATGCTGTTCAGGGGCCCCAACATGTCCTTCTCCCTACCATTTTTCCTCATCATACTTGCCGCGGTCGTGGCCTGCTTGAGCATCTGGCGCGACCGGATTAAAAACAGACCGGAAGCCCACGACACGGCTGACCGCGCCGAGCACGCTCTCTCTGGGATGCGTCTCAATGCCTGGTTGTTGATAGGTCTCATTGTACCCGCGTCGATTGCTCAGGCGCAGCTTCTCGGTCTTTTCACGTCGATCCGCGACGATCTGGCCTTGCTCGTGGCGCCTGCCAATAATCCCGGAATAAAGATCGATGAAGTCAAGAACATGCTCCGGGACCTTCAAACCGATGTCACCTTGAAGATCGACGGGGCTCAGATGTCTGCGCGCCGCGACCGCCAACGTCTTTCAGGCATTTCGATCCCACCTCGCGCGTTGACCGGTGTGGAGAACTCTGGGAGCGTCGGCGCTTTTGCGTTACCGAAGGTCGCGAGGGTTGAAGCTGACTTTGCGCGTGCTGCGCAAGCGTCGGCGCTTGGGTCGGTTAAGAGCTTGCAATCGGACGCGCCTCGTTCGCCGAGGGCTAGAGCTGGGGCAAAGGAGAAAGAAAGCCCGCCGCCTCCGGGTGGCTGGTCAATGCCGCTCAATCTCGTGGGCCTGGTTCGAGCTGACACGCTCATAGTGCGACAGCAACCCTCCACGGCGGCGCCGGTGGTGGAGAGGCTCGTATCAGGCCAGGAAATCAAAGTAACGGAAAAACGGATCATCGACAAACAGATGTGGTACTGCGTAATCACTCCATCAGGGAGGTCAGGTTGGGTGGATTTCCGCTATGTCCGGCTCAAGACCTGACGGGGAAGGCCCCTCGGAAACAGAGCCCCGTATAACTCTCGCCCCCTCTTTTGTCAGACCTATGGCCAAGAAGCTATCTCCTGGTTTTCGGACGTTTCAGCGAAATAAGGGGATCGGGTTTCCCCTGCTCGACCCGCCCTAATACATCGCTTGTCGAATGTGGTGACCGAAATTATTCGATCTGTCAGACCAGGGCGCACAGCCGGGCGCCGCAACAGGCGGTCCCGCGCGGCCAGCGTGCCGCGAGGCTTCGGGATCAGGTCATCCTGCGGCAGCGTGACCCGAGATCCCTGTCACGGAGAGAATCCGAGAAACCGGCCCATCGGACGCGGATGCGTTCCATTCCTCTCCGCGCGTCCGAGAGATCTTATCTTGTGTGGCGCGCCTGGTGTAGAATAAATATGAGAGACCGAGTTCGGGAAAGATTACGTCCCTTCCCAAATCGGGGAGCGGAAAGAGGTCCATTGGGAATGCACAGAGCACGCATCATGGTAGTGGAAGATGAGGGGATCATAGCGGAGGACATCCAGGAGAGCCTTCAGGAAATGGGCTACAATGTCACCTCGGTGGTCTCCAGCGGCGAAGAAGCGGTCCAGAGGGTCGAACAGGATCGTCCTGACCTGGTTCTCATGGACGTGGTGCTGCAGGGAGACATGGATGGCATTGAGGCTGCCAGGCGCATTAGATCCTCCATGGATGTTCCCATCATTTACCTGACCGCATATACGGACGCTAAGATGCTGGAGCGCGCGAAAGCCACAGAGCCTTTCGCTTACATGATAAAGCCCTTTCGCGAGCGAGAACTCCATACGAATATTGAGATGGCCCTGTTCAAGCACGAACTGGACCGGAGGTTCAGGGAGAGTCAGGAATGGTTCTCCGGCATTCTCGATAGCATGGGGCATGCGGTGATCGCGGCGGACAGGTCTGCCGCGGTGCGATTTATGAATCCGATGGCGCAGCGGATAACGGGCTGGAGCTTGGATCAGGCGCGAGGTCGTCCGCTCGGCGAGGTTTTCGCCGCGTGGGATGAAAAGACCGGCTCTTCTATTGAAGATCTCGTCGAGCAGTTGATTTCTCGCGGTCAAACGGTAAGCCTTGCCGACGTGTACAATACGCTTACTACGAGAGACGGCTCTACCAAAACCATAGACGCAGGAGCCGCTCCTGTGCGGAACGCTCGGGGGACTGTGATCGGTCTCGTGATTGTATGGCGTGATGTAACTGACCGAAAGCGGGCCGAAGAACACCTCATGCGCCTCGGAGCGGCTGTTGAACAAAGTTCCGAAGGTCTCGCGGTGGTTGATCTGACGGGAAGGCTTCTCTTTTTGAATAAAGCGTTCGCTGAAATGCACGGGGCAACCCCGGAGGATCTTGTGGGCAGTCACCTCTCGATTTTCCATAATGAAGAGCAGATGCCGGCCGTAGACGCCGCCAACAGGCAGATCCGCGCGCACGGGACGTTTTCAGGCGAAATTTGGCACACTCGACGTGACGGGACAACCTTTCCCGGCCTGATGCACAATACACTCCTTAGGGACAGCAGCGGAAAGCCTATCGGAATGGTCGGGACCTTGAGGGACATAAGCGATCTCAAAGCCTCGGAAGAGGCTCTACGCAGGAGCCACGAACAGCTTGCAGCTTATTCATCGGCCCTGGAGTTAAAGGTTCAGGAACGGACCAAAGACCTGGAGGAATCGAAGAGGGAGTTGAAGCGTTATTCCGAGAGCTTGGAGAAGACCAACGAGGCGCTGAAGCTGGTCATTCAAAACATCGAAGAGCAAAAGAAAGAGAGCGAAGCCAAGGTGATCCATAACCTCAACCTTACCGTGAAACCGATTCTCGATCAGTTCGCGTCGCTCGACCTCTCAGAATCGGTCCGGTACTTGCTCCAATCATTGGAGTTTAACCTCAACAACGTCTTTTCCGCTTTCGGATTCAATCTTATGACCGAAGGCGATAAGCTGACTCCCCGAGAAGTTCGCATCTGCGAGATGATTCGCTCAGGGCTTTCCTCTAAGCAGATCGCCAAAGTCATGGGGATCTCCGCGCAGACTGTGCTCATGCACCGCAAGAACATCAGGAAAAAGCTCGCGCTCACCAGTTCCAAGAAGAACCTTGCAACATACCTCAAAGCGCACTCTCAGCCACGAAGATAGGTCGTATCCTTGCGTTACTGTCGGCTGAGGCCGGGACCTCGATTCCGCGATTTGAAGACGCCAGCTGAAAGCTATTCGTGCGCCAGAATTTCCTGAAGCCAGACTTTCAGTTGTGGTAAACGCTCTTGAATGGTGCTCCAGACCAAACGAGAATCCACTCCGAAATAGAAGTGAATCAACCGGTCTCTCATCCCCGCCATTTCCTTCCAGGGGACGTGCGGATGCCGAGCACGTATCTCGGCAGGAATCTGCTTAGCCGCCTCGCCGATGATCTCGAATTTCCTCAACACGGCGCTGACTGTCTTGTCGTCCGCCTGGAACGTTTCAAAATCTATCCCCTTTGTGAACGCGTGAATACTCTCGATTGCCGTCAATATGTCTTTCAGGTAGAGCTTATAATCTCTCCTTCTCATACGGATATGACCTCGTGGAGCACTGTTGCTTGCAGTTCTTTTCGGAGGGCCCCTCGGGGAACCACGTCCACCTTCCTTTGGAAAGCCTCTTCCAGAAACAGCGCTAACCCTGTTAGGTCGAACAAATCCGCGCCCTCTTCAAATTCGACCAATACATCCACATCGCTTGTATGAGTTTGCTCCTCACGCACAAAAGAGCCAAATATCCCGATAGATTTGACCTTGAATCGAGTCTTTAGCTCGGGCTTGAGCGCTTTGAGGATTTCCAACAAGGGCTCTGTGCCTACTTCCGCCATTGTCTCAACACCTCGTCATCTACATATTGCCCACCCCAACGTATCAACCCGTGGCCGTAGGGGCAAACAGAGGCTCTCCTCCCGCGCATCTCCTCTGAAGACGACTTCTGAAAGGCCTTTGAGTTATAGTGAACGGCATTGAGATTTGCGCGAAAGGTCACCCTCCCCCTTCCCCCTCCCATCAAGGGAGGGGTCATAAAACCCTCTCCCCTGGCGGGAGAGGGAAGGGAGAGGGGGATTCTAGCCTTAGC
>VGSG01000102.1 GCA_016875095.1 Deltaproteobacteria bacterium | reverse complement strand
CAAGGTATTCCGAAATCCGGATTTCACCTCCCGAAACATCATTGCTCGTGAGATAGAAAAGGTCATTGAAGCCCTTGTTTCCCGCAAGTTCAACCGCGACGAATTCCTCCAACCGCTTGATCGCTTTTACGTTGCCCTGGAGAAAAGGGCGGAGGACCTGGGGGACTATCATCAGAAGCAGACCTTCCTCAACACGGTGTATGAGAAGTTCTTTCAGGGATTCGCGGTCAAGGTCGCAGACACCCACGGCATCGTTTACACGCCGCAACCCATTGTGGATTTCATGGTTCGGTCCGTGGAAGAAATCCTCAAGCGGGAATTCGGCAAGAGCCTGAGTGACGAGGGCGTCCATATCATCGACCCTTTCGTAGGAACGGGTAACTTCATCACGAGGATTATGCGCGAGATCAAAGCTACCGCGCTGCCGTACAAGTATGCGAATGAGCTTCACTGCAATGAAGTAATGCTCCTCCCGTATTACATTGCATCCATGAACATCGAGCACGAGTACTATGAACGCACCGGCGAGTACAAGCCCTTTGAAGGCATCTGCTTGGTAGATACGTTCGAGCTGGCGGAAGACAAGCAATTGTCCTTCATGTTTACGGAAGAAAACACAGAGCGGGTGGAGAAGCTGCGGAAAACCAAGCTGTTCGTGATTATCGGTAACCCCCCCTATAATGCCTGGCAAGTGAACGAGAACGACAACAACAAGAATCGCAAGTATAGAACAATGGACAGGAGGGTGGCGGACACCTATTCAAAGGACGGCACTGCCACAAACAAGAGCGCTCTTTCCGACCCTTACGTCAAGGCAATACGTTGGGCTTCAGACAAGATTCTGGAGAACGGTGAGGGTATAGTCGCTTTCGTTTCAAACCACAGTTTTGTGCATGATTACGCGTTCGACGGGCTACGCAAACACGTCGGCTCAGACTTCAATCTGTTATATTTGATTGATTTGGGCGGAAACGTCAGGAAGAATCCCAAAATATCAGGAACTACGCACAATGTATTCGGTATAAAGGTTGGCGTAAGTGTGAACGTGCTCGTGCGGTCAACGGCCCGTGGTAATCGGGCAGAAATCTTGTATTCCCGCGTGGATGACTTCTGTAAGAAAGAGCAAAGATTCAAGTTTCTGGATTCATTTCGAGCGCTTGCTGATGCAAAATGGCAAGAAATTACGCCGAATTCCGACCACACTTGGCTGGTGCAAGGTCTGGAGAGTGATTTTCGGCATATGCTGACTATTGGAGTAAGGCGGCCAGAGGCAGGATCAAGCGCGGCTGTCTTCCGGCTGTTCAGTCCCGGATTGCAGACCAACAGAGATGCTTGGGCCTACAATTTTGATGTGCGGGTTCTGGAAAATAGCATGGGAAAAACCATAGAAACCTACAACCAACAGGTCTCAACGTGGGCAGGGCAGGCCGCAAAGGGAAACCTCGACGACTTCGTGCTGGGCGATGAGGCGAGAATAAGTTGGAGCAGCAGCCTAAAGAGCTTTCTCCGCCAAGGCGTGCGGGTTACCTTTGATCGGAGGCGCATCACAAAGGCTTATTATCGTCCCTTCTGCCAAACGAACTTATACGTCGACAGGCATTTCGTTCACCGTCCGGGAATCTGGGAGCAAATGTTTCCCGTAGAAGCCATGGAATCAAAAAATCGCGTGATCTGCGTGAAAGGCCCTGGCGGGGACAAACCTTTCGTTGTCTTAATGACGAACGGTATTATGGATGTCTCTATGGTGGGCTTTGGTACTAACGCACAGTGTTTCCCTTTCTATATTTTTCAGGCTACTGAGCCCAACCGACGCGAAAACATCACTGACTGGGCAGTTGAGCAGTTTTCAACAGCGGTCAGTTCTTCAGTGGATAAGTGGCAGGTCTTCCACTATGTGTACGGACTGCTACATTCGCCTGAATACAGGGCCAAGTACGAAGCGAACCTGAAGCGAGAACTTCCTCGCATTCCTCTGCCAAAGAACAAGGAATACTTCGAGGCTTTTGCGTCCGCTGGCGAGCGGCTTGCTGATTTGCACGTGAATTACGAATCCCAGCCTGAGTACCGTCTCGAAATGGTAGAGACACCAGGGCAACCATTGGACTGGCGAGTCCGAAAAATGAAACTGACCAAAGACAAGACCGCAATCGTATACAACGATTTCCTAACTCTGGTCGGGGTGCCACCCGAGGTCTTCGAATACCGCCTCGGGAACCGTTCCGCGCTGGAATGGATCATAGATAGGTACCAAGTCCGGACAGACAAACGCAGCGGCATTGTGAATGACCCCAACCGGCCGGATGATCCGCAATACATAGTCAAGTTGATCGGAAAAATTATCACGGTAAGCCTTGAAACGGTGAAAATCGTGAAGAGCCTTCCTCCGCTATGAGGCTGTGCAGAAGGAAACGATATTTCTGACCAATGCGCTTTAAAAGAAGCAACATTCACGGGCCAAGCAGGGTGAGACACCCACCTGTCCACAAATGACAGGCAAGATGCCTGTGCCGCCAGGAATAGGGTATTCCTTCTCTGAAAGAGCATTCGTATGAGAGACGAGATGAAGCATAGACGTCATTCCCGCGAAAGCGGGAATCCAGTTTAGAAAGCAACATGATCATATAGATCTTCCCAATCCGGATTGAAGTCCTCTATCAATTGTACCTTCCAGGCTCTCCTCCACTTCTTGATTTGTTTTTCTCTTGTGATCGCGCTTTCAGCCGTATAGTGAACTTCAAAATAAACAAGCTCCTTGACACAGTATCTCTTGGTAAAGCCTTCCACCAGCCCTTTCTTGTGCTGCCAAACCCTCTGTATGAGATTGGATGTCACACCTATATACAAAGTGCCGTTACGCTGACTTGCCAAGATATAGACGTAAAACTGCTTGTTCACGACAGCCAATGCTGGATTCCCGCTTTCGCGGGAATGACGTGAGACGGTGAGTCTGGCAGCACGAAGGAACGTCCAACCGCGCAGGTGTCGAGTATTTCATGCGGAGAAAAATGTGTATCGTTCGCGACAGCCGTGGCCTCTTCTATGTGGCGCTCATCGTTGAGAAACCACTTCGCGGCCACGGAGGCATCAACCACGAACTCAGTCACCTTTTTCTCTCATATCGCGCACCATCTTGGTCAAATCTCCCGACACCCTTCCGATTGCCTGCCTGATGGCCAGTGTCCGCTTAAAGAGGTCCGTTCTCTGCGGAGACAGCCTTAGTTCGGCGCCGGTGATATCCGGCGGCGTTTGAGAAGAAAGCGTCTTTCCTGAGTTTTTGCCCGAAGCGCTGGGATAAGTTTCCGTTTCTGACAAAGGCGCCTCCCGGAACCGTTAGTGCTACATGGCACATTACCATCACTATCTTCTTTCGTCGAGTTGCTCGATGAAGGCTTCGATATTGGTTTTGGCTTGTTCTTCGGAATAGCAGCGCAGATCGTTCAGATCGCCGTTGATCACCAGAGTCGGCAGATTGAGGCCTTCGCTCATCCTTTGAGGCATGCCGTAGCGGCTGTTGGAATTGTTAGGGCAGGTCTTCGCATCGTGGAAAATGATACCGTCAATCGCGAATGTCCGCGCCCAATCTCGAATGTAAGCTTCTTTGTATGATTCGTCACGGACGATGAAAAGCTCGGTATATGCCCGCGCCATTGATTCAAAGGGCTCTTTGGGATCGAATGCGTCAAAGATCCAACTGTTGCAGTAGGTGGATGCAACAATGTTTGTGTGAAGGGACGAAAAGAGGTCACTGAGGTTGCGCAGCTTGCCCCAGATGGGCATCCCTTCCCAATAGAGCCTGTGTCGTTCGCCTTGGACCGCGGCCACGCCCTGCTCAATGCGTTCTTGTAGCTCTTGGAGCAGACGTTTGTAGAATTCCACGGCCTCGGGCAAGCCTCGCAGCACCACTGCCGGCGCCATCAAAATGGTAGCATCGAAGAAGGTGAAAGGCGCAGGTTTGGCCGCGCCGCATTCCAGAACCTGTCGCCACAATTTTGTGCACTCCAGCGAGAGGCGCACGGTTTCCCGCAGGCGGTCTACGTCGAACTTATTGCCGGAGACCTCTTCCAGCGTGGGCACCATTTGCTTTATCTGGGTCGCCAAGTCCGTGATGTGGTGCTCTTTCACGGACTTGATGTTCCGGTGCGTGTGGACGCCCACCAGCGGGACATTCCATTCTCTCGCGTAAAAGGCGAACCAATCCTGCACGTCCCGGCACTGGTTGGTGTTGTAAACCAGCACATCCGCTTTGGGGATCGTCGCGAGGCCATAAGCGTTGGTGAGCGGAGTCTGACCCTTGAGGTAGGCTCCTACGTCCGCGGTGAGATATGAGCAGATATCAGGCGAATATCCAATAGCGTTAGCCACAGGTATGAAATCCGTGGCCATACGGGTGGCGCCCAGGAGCGCTCCGTGGTTTTCAGGATAATAAACAAGGAACCCCAAGGAGTGGAGCAGTTCCGCGGGTCCGACAGACGTGCACCACGCCACTTTGGGCCGGCCTTCCTTCTTGGCCTGGTCCAGCGAGAGGAAATGATCGCTCATGAGGCGTTTCATTTCGCCGGTCGCGACTATGGCTTTTCGAGGGGCTGCGGATTGCTCGGACATGCGATCTCCAGATGGTTCCTTGACGCTGATATCTTAGATAAACTTAGTGAAAGCTGCTGTTGAAGTCAAGTTGCGCCGATGCGTCTCTACAAAAGGGTCTCCGTGCCGAGCCCTTCAAATGCCGACAGGCTTTGCAACCGCTTCCATGCAAGCAAGGAAGTCGGCTCATGGTGATCGCAGAGATCGCTTGCGAAGCCGAGCTTCTATAGCGTTGCAGGTGGACGCTCGCAGCATGGCGTTTTTTGAAGATTTTCCGGGAGAAACTTTTTTGTAATCAAAAAAGTTTCTCCCGGAAAATCTTCACGACCTGTCCCCCGTTCACGGTCCGTAGCGTCGCCATGCTCGGCGGTAGTATTTGGCCAGGACCTGGTCATCGAGTCTGTTTGGTTGGATTGTTTCCTTGGGCAGCACATCCTGCGGAAATACGAAGAGGGTAGGTAGGACCCGGTTGCTCAGGAATCTCAAAGGGATATTCTCGGCCAGAGTGAGGCGGCCGGGCTCTATGGCTCGTCGGGTAGCCATAACAAAGCCCCAATCACCGAATGACGGCACGTGGACATGGTACGGATGGACATGGAACCGCCTTGTTTCTCCCGGCCCAAGGGGCGTTTCTTTCAGTGTCTCCACGATGCACCAGAAGGCTTCAGGTGCGTAAAAGGGGCTTGTAGCCTGGGTGGCCAAGACTCCATGAACAGCGAGACGACGAGCGCACAGCTTGTAGAAGCTTTTTGTATAGAGGCGGGCGATAGAGAGGGTGCTGGGGTCAGGCAGATCAATAAGGATCAGGTCCCACGAATCGCCCGATTGTTCGAGAAACCTTCCCGCATCGCGGATATGAACCTTGACCCTGGGATCGGAAAGGGCGTTCTCGGACAGGCGGGCGAGCATTGGTCGGTCTCGGAAGAGATGTATCATTTCCTCGTCAAGATCGACGAGGTCGATTCGTTCAACGCTCTTGTGCTTGAGCGCTTCTCTGGCCGTCATTCCGTCGCCTCCGCCGAGGATGAGCACGGTCTTTGCTCCCGGAGACGCGGCCATGGCGGGGTGAACGAGCGCTTCGTGGTATCGATGCTCGTCCACGGTGGAGAGCTGGAGGTGGCCGTCTATAAAGAGGCGGACATCGTCACGCCAACGGGTGATGACCAGACGCTGGTGCTTGGTCTGCCGTGTCAGAAGGATTTCATCTTGGTACAGGAGGCTCTCCGTGAAAGACGAGAACGCCTGCGAGGAGACAAGGCCGACCGCGAGCGCTGCGGCGCAAGCCGTCGCGGACACGGTCAGCAGCCGTCTTTTCGTCAACATATGTCCCAAGATTCGGATCGACACCCCAGCGACTGCGATGTTTATCAGCCCGAACACAAAGGCTGTGCGGAGCAATCCCAGGTACGGCACAAAAAACAGAGGAAATGCACAGGAGGCGGCCAGAGCGCCGAGATAATCCAGGGCCAACACATTGGCTACGGTGATGCGGAGCGCCTCACGAGACCTGAGGATACGAATGATCAGCGGGATCTCCATGCCAACCAGGGCGCCGGTAATTGAGAGAACGGTCAGGAGCACGGGCAGGAAGGTGTCCAATGCGGTGAAGCTCAGGAGGAGGATCGCGGCGGAAAAACCTCCGGAGAGGCCGATCCCTATTTGTATCATGACGAATGCGTCCACCAACTGGGCGCGGATGAAACGTGTAAGGTAAGATCCGACTCCCATAGCGGTCAGGAACACGCCTATCACGATAGAGAAGTGGGTAATGAGGCCGCCGAGAAGGTAACTTGAGAGGGACGCGGCAAGAAGCTCGTAAATCAGACCGCAGACGGCAATGACGAATACCGCGACCAGGAGAAAGACGCCCGGGAGCCGATCAGCGGTCATGATTATGCCTTGAGCGCAAGCGTGACCGACACGGGAATGCGTTGCAGGGAAGATCGCTCATCGCCCCGGTTCCTTGATAGGCCGCCGGATAAACCAATCGGCAGATCACGTGATCGCGGCCTGTATGATGATTGCCAGGGCGATGAAGATCGACCCGATAATGATGGCCAAGGCGACGTTCTGGTCCTCTTCGATCTCTTTCCGGATCGAGAACGGCGTCACCTTGGTTATCACCAGGAGCGCCACAGCGAAGAGCGCCAGCCCCAGAAGAGCATAGATGACCGAACTCAGAATAGTTATGGGCCTCAAATAATGCCAAGCGAAATCCATAACGTCTCCCTCCAATGACCGGAAGCCGACCGGAGTGACCATGAACGCAAGTCAACCTGATCGGAGTTTGTGCAATTTGAAATGCCGCTTAATCGCGTATACCACCTTCCATAGCTAAGAAACCACAACGAATCATGAGGCTCCTCGGCTTCGGCGAGCGCTCCGGGGCTTCGCCTCGGAGATCGGCGGCAACAGCGCATCGTTGCGCAATAATTTGGAGGGGAAACCCATCTCCCCTCCAAGCCTCCCCATACGTAGACGTCAGCGGATCACATCATGCCGCCAACCTGCATAGGAGATCTCGAAAGGAATCACGGATTCAACAGTGGGTTGCCTCACTTGCCGCCTCGGTAACCGCCACCCACATGGCTGCGGCCGCCGGTGAAATAGCGCCCGTGTGTTCCGGGCCGGGGGGAACCGTCTCTCAAGCTCACAGGGGTGTCCAGGGCTTTGGGCAGGAACCACCCGTAGAACGCGCCTCCGTATGCGCCAATAGTACTGACCGCCAGCACGCCAATGATAAGTATCTTCAATATCCAACCAGCCACGTTACGTCCCTTCGTGTACGGCCTCGAAAGCGCCGGAAGCGCGTGCACAAGACTGCGCCCCTCCGAAAAATCCCCCCGTATCCCATTGGCGTTAACTTCATGGAACCTGCCCTAATAATATTAGGCGGTTATCACCCTCCCCCTTCCCCCTCCCATCGAGGGAGGGGGACTGTGAAACCCTCTCCCCTGGCGGGAGAGGGCAGGGTGAGGGGGTAGCCTCGGCCAACAAACTCAGCCTAAAGTTAGCGCCTATGCCCCCGTATACCCCTTTATGAAAGGGGGAGTTTGAGGACCCCCTTTGTGAAAGAGGAAGTTTCAGACCCCCCCCCTTTTCTAAAGGAGGGCCAGGGGATTTGAGAGTCTTCCCCGGCAACTCCTCCAAAGGTTCCTCCGTTTTCATGCCGCTTCTAGTCATCATCGTCGCCGTTATCGTCGCTGCTGGGCATTACCGGCCGCCATCTGCGAAAATTGAAGAGCTGCCGAGCCAACGCCTCCAAGAGGGCCACCATTACGGCCAATACGATCGGGAGCGTAAAATAGTAGGGCATGGTTGCGCCCGCCTCCAGAGTCAAAGACAAGGGCTCGTTTCTTGAAGGCCCGCTCAAGTCACTGCCGCCCTTGCCGTGAACGAGCAGTCGGTACGCTCCCGGAGTATCCATCTTGAAGTACGACGTGAAACCCCGGCCCCCCTCGGACCAGTAGCCTTCGTCGTCCCTTCCTTCATAGAAGGAGGCTTCGTTCCAGAACTCGTCGATTACCTCGTCCTGGGCATTCACGATCCCAAAATCAAGCGAAAGCCAGGAATTCTTCACCGGAGCGTGACCCTTCAAACGCATGATGGTAAGTGGCTGCTTCACTTCGAAGGGGTTGCTCAGGCGCTCCCGGGTGTACTCATCCGCGGTGATCTGCTCCCGGAGCACCACAGCGCTCTTGTCTTGGGACATGGCGTAGAAGAGCAGCGCTAGGTTGAGCACAAAGAAGAGGACGCCAATGAAGGCCATGCCTTTGAGCCATGTGGGCGTCACGTAGGGTTGGCACATGTACACCCCGCCGGTCCGCGGGAGTCTTACGGCGCCTGGGACTGCGGCCTCCATCTCTTCACGGCTCACGTATCGGCCGCGGAAAAGCTCTCGTTCCTTCCCCGTGACCTCTCGATCCACATATTCCGGCGGCTTGATTATGGTCGCATAGCGCGTTTGCTCACCCACCTTTGCTGTCCAAGGAATCGCGCCGTCCACCCACCGAAGGGTGAGCGATCCTTCTTCGTAAAATTGGAATACCTCCTGTCCGACCCGCACCTTTTCTTTAGGACGCGGGCTGGCGGGGATCCGCACGTTCACATGGAAAGGTTGGCTCGCAGTGAAATGGCCGTCTTCTTCCGAAAGCCAGAGGTAGCCTTTTTCGGGATGGAAGAGCACGTATTCGAATGATCGGTATTCTTTGCTTTCCTCTCGCTGCACGTAGTAAAGGCGGCCCATCACTTCGTACGGGATCTTTTCAAGTGTGACCGGAGTTCCTATGGCTAGTGTGAACGGTGGGGCCTTTCCTTCATTTCTGCCCACTACAACCGTCTCGGCCGGGTCCAGGCTCAGCGCGGAGCCGCACGCTTCGCATACGACCATCTTCGTGGTATCGACCCGGCGTCCTTCGTACGGTTTTCCGCATGAAACGCAACGGATCGCTTCTGCTGCGCGCGCCGCGGGTTCTTCGCGCATATGGGCCTTGACCGCCGCGTCTTTGAGCAAGAGCGCCGAGCCCACGAATGCTCTGGGCTCGCCCGATTCCGCGTCGTATTCAAGCCCGAATACAAAGCCGCCGTCTTCGCCGCTCCCATCCGCGTACGGGTACGTCTCACCGATCTCCGCCACAAAGGGGATCTGGCCTTCTCCCCCGAGACATTTCGCTTCGCCCAATTCTTCGATCACGCCGACCCTGTCGTTGAGCGTAACGGTCATGCCCGCTTCCAGTTTGTCGAATGGCGGCGCCGGAGAAGTCAGCTCAAGAGGAGTCTCCAGAAAGATCTCCCCTTCGTCTTCAGAGAGCCACTGGATCGTTCCATCCTGCATTTCCACGAACCATTCATTCCAGGTCCCTTGCTCGTGAGCGTACGAGAGCCGTCCGAGCACCGTAAACGCTCGATCCTTGATCTTGCCCGTGGCGCCGACTCGGAATCGAGGAGAAGGCGGCAGGTCCATGGATTTTCGGCCTGCTCGCAACGCTGATTCCTTATCCCAATAGATCGCGGTCTTGCAGTAATTGCAGATCTTCATCAGCACTCCGGGATTGGTCACCACGTTCCCGGCGCCGCAGGATGGGCATTGGAATTGGCGTTCCATAATATTCAAGGATACAACAAAGGGCGCTCTGAACTCAAAGCAAAAAGTCACCCGACGCCGACTCAAATGCGGGCTTGACACATATTCCGCGGGGATACATCTTTCATTCCAACGTATCTCAAAAGAAAAGAAGTTTTGGTCCGTAGAGAGGATGAGAGAGATGACTGACGCCATCAAATGGGAATCTGACTTGGACCTTGCCCTTTCTATAGCTCGCGTGCAGGAGAAACCGGTGCTGTTGGATTTCTCCAACCCCGGCTGAGGCGCGTGCAGGCAGATGGATACAGTTTCGTATCCTGACAGCAGGCTGGCTGATTTCGTGCAGAAATATTTGATTCCGTTGCGCGTCCATACCAATGCCGCGCCGGAATGGGCGCGCCGATTCAGCATCCGATACACGCCCACCATCATCGTCCTTGACGACGAAGGGAAGGAACACTACCGGTCGGTGGGGTTTCTTCCCCCTGAAGAGTTCATAGCCACACTCATGCTCGGGATTGCCACGCTCCACAGGGACCGAGGTCGCACAGAGCAGGCTCGCGCCATGCTCAACTGGCTCCAAACGGCCCATCCCGGGAGCAAGGCCGCTGCCTCCGCGAATGAATTGCGAGCGAGTTTGAGCGGATAGCTAGTCTGACTTGTGGCCGCTTTGCCTGGCTCACCATTGATTCAGACGCTTTAGGGCAGTTCAACAAAAAACGATTGATTTCCGGAAGGGGATCAACGTATTGAGGAATCGCGGTCTGAGGGCTGTGGCGAGGAGTGACTCAACCGGGTCCGCCTTGCCGCGAAGCCGCCCGAGGCACGGATGAATGCTCCGAAAAGAAAGAATTCCTGAAGAAATTGCCACGCTTATATCGTCGCTCGAACGAGTCCGAATCAAAAAGTTTGCTCAAGCCGTTGGCGGCAACGTCATGTTCGGAATTGAGGGGAGAACTCCATATGGATAGCTCGTCGATCAAGCCGGTGATTGCCGATCACAGCGTCTATTTCGTAAGAGGCGCCTGCCTGTGCCGCCTGGACAAGCATGACGGTCA
Source organism: Deltaproteobacteria bacterium (assembly GCA_016875095.1). Lineage (GTDB taxonomy): Bacteria > Desulfobacterota > Desulfomonilia > Desulfomonilales > Desulfomonilaceae > VGSG01. Next base: position 4,041 of record VGSG01000102.1, on the reverse strand, counting down.
ACTGGTGTGGAGTTTTGACGCGCGAGATGAGATAACCGCTGCGCCCCAAGTCGGACATCAGAGCGTATTCATCAGAACGCGGGAGCGTTTGTACCGGCTCAGAAGAGACACCGGTGAGATCTTGTGGCTTGCGTAGCCGGGCCGAGTAAGGCGGTTGGCGCAAGCGGCATACCCTCATGGCGCCGCATTTGCCGTCATTCCGACGGAAGCCGCGATCCGGTCCGGAAAAACTCCCTGAATCCCCCTTTAGAAAAGGAAGAATGTGTAGAATGCACTTTGTTTATGAAGGAAGCTCCCACCGCCCCTTTGCGAAAGGGGGGCAGAGGGAGGCCCTTTTGGGACAAAAAGAGCCTCCCAGGCGACTGTTCAAGGGTCTCACGTTTTCCTAATGATAAGCGCAGCCCACGACCTGGGCTTCATCTCCCTCAGCCACCCGCGGCTTCGCGCCATTCCGCGTCCACATAGTCCTGTTCCGGTCCCGGTCTGGTCTGTCCGCCGCAGGTTCCGCCCGCGCAGCCCGCGCTTTGATCGCCCTGGTAAGCGCCCTGACCGGCACGGGCTTGGCCTGGGGAAGCTTGGCCGTACAGCGACTGGGCCATCTGATGAGACGCGCTGTTGAGCATATCTATCGCGGACCTGATCCTCTCGATCTCACCGGATTCCATCGCCTGCTTGGCCTGAGTGATGGCCGCTTCCACCGCGGAAACATCCGCGGAGTTCAGCCGGTCCCGATTCTCGCGAATCAGCTTCTCCAGATTATAGACCAGCGCGTCCGCCTGGTTGCGAGCGTCCACCACTTCCCGTCTGTGACGGTCTTCAACCGCATTGCGTTCCGCATCGCGGACCATCCGTTGTATCTCGTCTTCGGAAAGCCCGCTGGACGCGGTGATCGTTATCTTCTGCTCCTTGCCGGTAGCCAGGTCTTTGGCGGAAACGTTCACGATCCCGTTCGCGTCAATGTCGAACGAGACTTCGATCTGCGGGACCTCTCGGGGCGCGGGGGGAATTCCCGCAAGATGAAACCTTCCGAGTGTGCGATTGCCCTCGGCCATTTCCCGCTCGCCCTGGAGCACGTGGATCTCCACCGTATCCTGGCCGTCCGCCGCTGTGGTGAAAATTTCGGCTTTCCTGGCCGGGATGGTAGTATTTCGCTCGACGAGCCTGGTCATGACGCCACCCAAGGTTTCCACGCCCAGAGAAAGTGGAGTTACGTCCAGCAGGAGCACATCGCCCACATCTCCGGCGAGGACCGCGCCCTGAATCGCAGCGCCCAGAGCAACGACTTCATCCGGGTTGACGCTGCGGTTGGCTTCTTTTCCGAAAAGCTCCTGCACACGCTTCACGACCACGGGAATACGAGTGGAACCGCCCACCAGAACCACCTCGTTGATATCCGAGGGTTTGACCCCCGCGTCTTCGAGCGCCTTGCGACACGGTTCCAGAGTCCTTTCCACGATATCACCGATCAGGGCCTCGAACTTGCCTCTGCTGAGCTTCATATTGAGGTGCTTGGGCCCGGACGCGTCCGCGGTGATGAACGGGAGGTTGATATCCGTTTCCAACGCGGAAGATAGCTCGATCTTGGCCTTTTCCGCCGCTTCTTTGAGCCGCTGGAGCGCCATTTTGTCTTTGCTCAGATCGATGCCCTGGTCTTTCTTGAATTCGTCCACCATCCACTCGATCACGCGCCGGTCGATATCATCGCCTCCCAGATGGGTGTCTCCGTTGGTGGCTTTCACTTCCACCACCCCGTCGCCCACTTCCAGGACCGAGATGTCAAACGTGCCTCCACCGAAGTCATAGACCGCGATAAGCTCGTTCTTCTTCTTGTCCAGTCCGTATGCGAGCGCGGCCGCGGTGGGCTCGTTGATAATCCGTTTGACATTGAGCCCTGCGATTCGGCCCGCGTCTTTCGTGGCCTGTCGTTGCGAGTCGTTGAAATAGGCGGGCACAGTGATAACCGCGTCGGTTACTTTTTCGCCAAGGTGCTCCTCCGCTGACTTCTTGAGCTTTTGCAGGATCATTGCGGAGATTTCCGGCGGCGTGTAACCCTTGCCCTGGATTTCTATCCTCGCATTCCCGTCGGAACTGCGAACTACAGAATATGACAGCGCTTCTTTTTCGCTCTGAACCTCTTCATATCGCCGGCCCATAAGGCGCTTCACCGAGGTAACCGTGCTCTGCGGATTGGTTACGGCCTGTCGTTTTGCAACCCGGCCCACGAGCCGCTCTCCGTTGTGGCTGAACGCTACCACGGACGACGTGGTCCTGGAGCCCTCCTCATTGATAATGACCTGCGGGGTCTTCCCCTCCATGACAGCCACCACCGAGTTGGTGGTTCCAAGATCTATTCCTACTGTTTTAGGCATGTTGTTTACCTCCCGGCATGACCGGCGTGCCGTGCGGAAAATTTACCAAACAGGTAATCATCGCCTTACGCATGTCAAGCCCCTGTTCTAGGCGCCCGCGGCCTGAACAACTTGACTTTCTTAGCCAAAACGTGCTAATAAAACTATGGTTTCAGGTGATTGCGATGAACAACTTCCGACAGTTGCCCCTAACTGCCGACCGAAAGACAACACATCGTTATGTTTGTTAAGTTCTGGGGTGTACACGGGAGCCTCCCCTGTCCCGGACCCAAGACCCTGAAATACGGAGGTAACACTCCGTGCGTTGAGGTGCGCTCGGACGGAACCCTTCTGATTCTCGACGCAGGCACGGGCATTGTGGAGCTTGGAATGGATCTGCTCCTCCGCCACCGGGCCGCATCAGGAGGTATCACCAAGATCGTAGGACACATACTCCTATCGCATTTCCACTGGGACCACGTTCACGGCTTTGCCTTCTTTCGCCCTTGCTACCTCAGGGAGAATGAATTCCACGTATATGGCGTCAGAAATCTTGAAGCGAATGTCAGGACCACGTTGGAACGGCAGATGGCCGAGCCGAACTTCCCCATTCGGCTTGAACACCTGGCTGCCAGCCTCCATTTTCATGATATCGAGCCCGGGGACTCCTTTCCTGTGGGCGACCTCAACGTAACCGTGGCAAAGCTCAGTCATCCGGGGGACAGCTACGGCTATCGCATCGAGGGTAACGGGAAGGTAATGATCTACGCGACCGATACGGAGCATGTGGATGATGAGATGGACGAGGCCCTTCTGAAGCTGGCTTACAAGGCGGATTTGCTGGTGTATGACAGCATGTTCGCTCCCGAGCAGTACCTGGGCTTGTGGGACAAGCTGCCGCGGCGCAAGTGGGGCCACAGCACCTGGGAGCAAGGAGTGGCTTTGGCGCAGGCTGCTAAGGTGAAGCGGCTCGCGCTCTTCCACCACGGCAACGAGGACAGCGTGATCGAGGAATTGGAAAAGCAGGCCAAGGAGCGCTTCCCTGGGGCTATGGCAGCTTACGAAGGTCTGGAAATTCAGTTGTAGGGGTTTCGCCTCTGCGCGAGTAGACCAAGGATGGATTCGATCCGCGAAAAAAGGCTTCAATCAACCGGGTGAGATAGCCTTTGTGGCGGTATTCATGGTTTCGATCACTTTGTAGATGCTCGTGATACTTCCCACCTGGAGCTTGTCCTGAAGGCGGAAATGTTGCAGGCAGGTCCCGCACGAGAGGATGTCCACGCCTCTATCATGCGGCATAGCAAGGGCTTCCGTGGCTTCATCATCGACAGTGGTCAGATAACCCCCTGAGTTGAGAAAGATCATCCTCCAAGGCAGCGGCTCGGAATCAATCCAAGTGCGCAGGAACTCTCGCATAAGCTTGTTCCCGAGATCGTCATCTCCTAGACCGATGCGATGATCGGTGATGTACACCACGTTTCACTCAAGAAATGATGGCATTGGGCAGAACAACGGCGCCGGAGTGCCTTAAAAATGTAGGAGTTTTTGGTGGAGGGGTCCGGGGAGCTAGAGTTTCGCGCATTTTGTGTACTCCTGTTGGCGCGTGGAGCGCGCGGGATGGTTTTTGTGTAACTCGTTGTTATGGCCAGCTTCCCTCAAAAAGGTTCGAGAGAAATGGCTCCTCCGCGCTGCG
>VGSG01000101.1 GCA_016875095.1 Deltaproteobacteria bacterium | reverse complement strand
AAGAGCACGTCGGCTTCTGGGGTCTTCGAAACCAGAGTCAGAGGACGCTTCGGACGTCGGGTATCGCATTGCCGATGTTGCCCGCAAATTCCTGCACGTGGGACCGGTAACCCTGCTTCTATTTGAGTATCCCGCTTGGGGGCGTGGACCGGTGGTGTTGCTCATCAACAACAACTTATTCCTTTTGGACGGGAACTGCACATCGGGATTCCTTTTCTTCTCAGTGCACGACAAACTGCATCTTGCATATACAGCATCGTATTGCTGCGATTGCGGCGAGCAAATCTTAGTCGTCTATGATCTTTCCGGAGAAGCACCCCAAAAGGTGTATGAAAATGGTAGGTTATCTGACTAGGGTTGTATCGCTCGCGCAACTGCTGGCGCAACACAGCTCCGGTTGCCTTTGCCAAGCTCCTGCCGAGACAGAGCACTAGAACGGCATCTTTTCGGGGGGCCTTCGTTCGGGCACATACACGTGGGGGATCTTTTCTTCGTTCCATTCCGGGGATACGTAGAGGTTGCAGTAGCAGCTCCCGTATTCCTTGATGTCCGGTAGACTGTATACGCAGGGGCAGATGATGTCCTTGTCTTTTGCCCGGTCGTTCGCGGAAAGCCGGCATGGGCAGCACATGTATCCGTAGCGTTGCCTGTTGAGGATAAGACCCTCCAAGAGTTCGAAAACTTTCTCTTTATCCTTATTGAAGTAATAGCCCTTGGGCTCCTGAACCTTTCGCAACGTCTCGTAGAGTTTCTCGACTTCAGCGCGGTCGATTGAGGTCATAATCCCAGCGCCTCCCTGATTTCCTGTTCTCGGAACCCGACGATTACCTTGTCTCCAATGACCAGAGTGGGGAAAGAGCATCGCGCATTGAGCTTCTTCACTTCTTCCAAGATTGCCGCGACCTCTTCTTTTGAGACCTTGTCCAGGTCGGCGCACTCGAATTCTATCTCACAGTCGCTCAGTAGCTTTTTCGCGCACTTGCAGTGCTCGCAGACGCTCAGAGCGTAGAGCTTGACACGGGGCTTTTCCATTTGGAGAACTCTTTCGTCATGATTTCAACGCCGTTCACTATAGAAAAGCGATGAGAGGTCCGCAATACTCTCCAGGACGTGGTCGGGCGCATACGGGAATTCCTTCAACGCACCCCGCGACGCGGCTCCCGTCAAAACTAGAGCTGAATCCATGCCCGCATTCCGAGCAAAAAGGATATCCGTCTCCATGCGGTCTCCCACCACGAGACAGGATTCCGCCGGCAGCCCGAGGAGTGCCAGAGCAAGATATGCCATATCAGGAGACGGCTTGCCGAAGACCCGATCCGGGGCCCGACCGGCCGCGGTCCCTATGGCAGCCACAATACTCCCCGCGCCCGGCAAAAGGCCGTCTTCCACCGGGAGCGCCGCGTCCGTATTGGTAGCCCAGAAGAGCGCTCCACCGAGCAGGGCGGCCTGAGCCCTCTTGAGCTTGTCATAGTTGAATTGCCGATCCATCGCGGCTACCACAATGTCCGCCCGTTGAGGATCTTCAATGACCCGGACGCCTGCGGCGGTCAGGCCGTTCACGAGCTTGGTTTCGCCCACCACCAGGACCTTTGACCCGGCGCGTTCCGTGCGCACGCCGTGGATAAGCGCGAGCGCGGAATTCAGAACCTGGCGCTCAGAAATAGCCAGTCCCAGACGGCTGATCCCTTCAGCCAGATCCGACGCCAACACAGTGGCGTTGTTGGAGAGAAAGATCCACCCGATCCCCCGCGATGAAAGCTCCAGATAAGTTTCGCGGGCCCCGGGGAGCAAAGTGCGGCCCCGGTTCACGGTCCCGTCCAGATCAGCCAGAATCGCGCGGTACTGCCGTCGGCTCATTTCACCGATTCCGTTTGCCGAAACAACGAGGCTTCACCCAGCGATTCTCTGAGAGGCGCGGAATCGTTTGATTCAACAATTCTTGCTCGAACGAGGTCAAGATTATGCCGGGCAGTGTCGTAGAGCGGGTCCAGCTCCAACGCCTTATTCAGATCACTCAGCGCGGCCTTGTACTCTCCTGTCTTGTAGAAAAAGAAGCCGCGGTTGTTCCACAGCGTGGCATCCTTTGGGTCCGCCTTTATTGCCTGATCCAGGTCACGCCGCGCATCCGCAGACGCGCCGCGATGATAATGCGCCACTCCTCGCAGGCTCAGCGCCCTGGCCATATCAGAGTTGGGCGCCAAGAGCGCATTCAAGTCCGCGAGAGCTGCATCGTGATCGTCTCTGTGGAACTGGGCAGTCGCGCGATCGTACAGGATGCGAGGATCTCCCGGGAGGCGCTGGAGTGCTTGGGAGAAGTCCGCCACCGCCGCATCGAACAGCAAGCGCTTCATCTTCGCCAAGCCTCTGAGCGCGTAGATTTCTCCATCCGACGGGTCAAGATCCACGGCTGAAGTAAGATCGTCTATCGCTCGTGAGGGCTCGTCCAGCTTCACGAAGATCCTGGCTCGCTCCTTGTACCCTTCCACCAAAGACGGGTTCAGTTCAAGAGAGCGATTGAGAGCCGCGAGCGCGTGGTCCCACTGCTGCCGTCGCATGGCCACCACGCCGAGATACAGATGTGCGGCCGCATCTACAGGCGCCATCGCGAGCACATCGGAAAGAAGACGCTCTGCCTGGTCCTCATTTTTCAGCATTATATGGGCGCGGGCGCGAAGCACCAGCGCCTCGATGTCGCTCGGGTGATGAACGAGATAGGATTCGAGAGCTTTGAGAGCCTTGCGTGGTTGATCGGCCAAAAAGAAGACCTGCGCCTTCTCCTTGACAATCGTCTCGTCGCCTCCCACGAGGCTTTCAATCACAGCGTAATCCTCCAGAGCTCCCGCGTAATCCTTCAGTTTCACATGGATGCTCGCCCGAAGACGAAATATTTCGGGCCGGTGACGTTCCATACGAGCGAGGGCGCTGATGTCCGCAAGGGCCTGCCGAGGCTTGCCGGAACGCAACAATGCCTTTGCCCTCATTTCCAGGGCAAGGGCGGAGTGCGGATTGTAGTGGAGCGCTCGGGTGTACTCATCTTCAGCCTTCGCAGGGAACCCTTGCTTTTCGTAGACAATGGCTTTGAGCACATAAGATCGTGCGATACCGGGCTTTACGGAAAGGACTTTCTCCAACGTCTGCGATGCCTCGTCCAGACGGTCGAGTTCAATGAGACACTCGGCCTTTTCCACGAGCGCCTGAATCATGCCGGGAGCATGGGCCATACAGATATTGAAGTCGTTTATCGCAGCCACGTAGTCTTTGATTTCCTTGTGCGCCAAGCCGCGTTCAAAGTAGATGGCGCCAAGCAGGCCCCTGCCCGAAGGCGCGGTCTTGAGGGCTTCGTCAAGCAACTCCAGCTTCCGAGACGCCTCATCGGCCTCCCTGGCTTGTTTTACAAGGTCTGATGGGGTCTTGGCAAGGGTCGTGCCAGCAGCGGGCAAGAACTCAAGGCATAGCAAGAGAGCAAACGCGAAAAAGAGGAAAGCCTTTCTCAGGGCAGGCAAACATAGCCCCATGACGAATCGACCGGCCGGCGCACGGCAGCCCGCGGAGAATTTCAAGTGGGATATTCCCTTGATCAGGGAAGCCTCTCTTTCAGTTGTCTGGCGAGTTGCGCAAGAATTGCGTCGAATTGCTCCTGCATACGCATCATATTCTCTCTCATTTCGAGGATGACTTCACAGCCCGGCAAGTTTACTTCCAGTTCAGTCACGAGGTTGTGAATGATGCGGATGCGCTCCATTTGATCGGCCGTGAATACGACATCGCCGCTGGAAGCGATTCTTACCGCGCGCACCAGATCCTCTTGCTCCAATCGATTCAGGAACTCGTCGTCGCAATCGAAGATCTTCAAGATCTCGCGTCGGTAATAGTAATCCTGGGCCATCGCCGTTCTCGGACCGCCTATAGCCTGATATCGCGCCGAATATCATCCGAGTAGAATCGCTCAAGTGTTTCGGCCGCACGTAAGGCTTCCGGATCCTTGGTGGACGGGACCTGCACGCGGATCGTTACGAACAGATCGCCACGCGCTTTGGTTTTCAGGTCAGGGGCCCCTTTCCCTTTCAGCCGCAACACCTGACCCGATTTGGTTCCCTTAGGGACCTTGAGCTGCACTGGTCCGCCGACTGTGGGAATGGGTATCTCGGCGCCTTTTAGAGCTTCGCTGACGGTAATGGGGAGTTCCAGTCGGAGAGAGGCGCCGTCCCGTTTGAATACCGGGTGCGGTCGCACCGTCATGGTAATGAAGAGGTCCCCGGGCGGCCCTCCCTCGAATCCCGGCTCGCCTTTGCCCGCGAGCCTTATCCGAGATCCGTCATCAACACCCGCGGGAACCTGCACATCGATGGTCTCGGTCTTGGGAGGCGCTCCCTCCGCGGAGCGCTTCTGCAGCGTGACTCTAGTTGTTCCGCCCTGTATCGCGGCGAGGAAATCCACTTCCAAGGCGGCTTCCACATCCATTCCTTTGCGAGGCCCCCTCGGGGTGAAGGGCCCCCCGGCCGCTCCAGGCCCTGCGCCCGCGCCGAAGACGTCACGGAAAATCTCGTCCAGCCCTCCATAATGGACTCGGCCACCCTCGAAAGAGAAATCTCCATAGAAACCCGGTCCCGCAGTCCTCGCCCCACGTGTTCCGAACCGCTGCCACTGGCGATATTGGCGGGCCTGATCCGCATCGAAGCCTGCACGCAGACCTTCCTCACCGAATTCGTCGTAAATCTTGCGCTTCTCCGGGTCGGAAAGCGCGTCGTGCGCCTCTGAAACCTCCTTGAACTTCTCCTCAGCGGCTTTGTCGCCGGGATTGACATCAGGATGATACTTCCTGGCCAGCTTGCGATACGCCTTCTTGATCTGTTCGGCTGACGCATCCCTCGCGACACCGAGAACCGAATAATAGTCTTTTCCCGCCATATCGGGATGCTCCTGGTAGACGACGGATTCGCGCCCCGAGCCGGGTGACTGTGCAAGGGCCGAGATGAGACTCAGGGCATAAGCCTCATTAATCCCCGCTCGATAACGATCCGGTCGCGTTGCATCATTCAGAATCAGGGCCCTTTTGTCAAGCGGGGCATTCGAGAGGCCAGGTTGGGGACGGCCGTGTTTTTTGTTGACAGAAATAATAAAGTATGAAAGCATAAGAACCTGCCCTGCAATACCCCACACGTTAAGTCCCGACCGGTTCCCCGCCTGACTCGAACTGTGTCGGGCTTTTCTTTTTCCGGTCGGTTTACATGTCGGGCCTCGTGTGTTAGTCAGTTAAAGATTGTTCCTTAGCCTCCTTCTCGGTCTGCTGGGGACCTCAGGCTGAGTCAGAGCGGTCAGTGTGAGTATGATCATCGACGGACATGTGCATCTCCTTCCCAGGAAAGTGAGGCGAAATCGAGACCGGTATTGCGAGATCGATCGGGGATTCGGCGCCGTGTACAGCTCGGGTAAGTCTCGGTTGGCGACAGATACGGACATCATTCACTATTTGGATGAGTCGAGTATTGATAAGGCGGTGGTTTTCGGTTTCCCCTGGGAGAAACGCGATCTGGTTCGAGAAAACAACGACGAAGTGTGGGACTTTCACGATCGCAACCCGGATCGGATTATTCCCTTTGCCGTATTGCCGCCGCACCCTACGGAAGGGCCTTACCGCGAGGCGTCCCGGACGCTGGGGCAAGGGTTCGCGGGAATCGGCGAGCTCGCGATGTACCACGGCGGCTGGAGCCTGTCGGATTTCGAGGCCCTGCAGCCCAGCCTGGAGTTGGCCGGAGCAAAACAAGCTCCGGTGCTTATTCACGTGAACGAGCCTGTCGGGCATCACTATCCCGGAAAACAACCTGTAGACTTTCGTGGACTCCTCCATATCATCGAGAGCAATCCCAAAGTCGATTTCATCCTGGCTCATTGGGCCGGTGGACTATTCTTCTATGCCTTGATGCCGGAAGTTCGAGCCATACTGGAACGAACGTACGTGGATACGGCAGCGTCACCATATCTCTATTCGTCTGAGATCTTTCAGGTGGCGCGGATTATTTTGGGTCCGGGGAAGATCCTGTTCGGCAGCGACTACCCGCTCCTCCCGTTCAAGCGATACCTCAAAGAATTGGAGAAGGCCGGGGTCGAGGAGCAGACAAAGGGAAAAATCCTGGGCGGGAACATGGAAGAACTACTGTCCGGCGAAACCAAGGTCGGCGGCTTTTCGTTGAAGCTGCGAGGCGCCACGGTATTGGAGAACATCTGAATGACAGCGCCAGAGACGAACCAGGCCGGCTCATCTGAAACCGGTGGCGTATTCGATGAGACAATCGGGTTCTTCACGTCTGTGAAGACCACGATAGCCGTTCTCTTTCTCCTCGCTGCCGCATCCGTCATAGGCACGCTGATACCGCAAGAGGCTGGCCTCGCGGAACTCAAAGCCACTTCCTCCCCGTTTCTGTATCGGTTGATCATTCTGCTGGACCTGCATCAGCTCTATAGGAGCTGGTGGTTCCTGCTTCTCTTGGTGATTCTATCCATCAATCTGCTCGCGTGCCTTCTCAAGAGGACTCGGACGCTGCCGGGGGACTGGAAGGGTAAAGACGGTCAAGTCTCTTTTCGCATGACGGTGGAGGATGGCCGGTCTCCGTCGGAGGTCAAGAATCTGTTGGCTGAACAGTTCAACTCATTGCTGGGGATTCAGCCGAAGGAGTCCGCGTCCGGCGACACGATCTCCTTGGCCTGGGTAAAGCATCGGATCCATTTGCTTGGATTTCCCCTGATTCATTCGGCCATTATCATCATACTCCTCGGGGGGCTTGTCGGCATTGTGTATGGATACCGGGGATACGTTTCGATCAAAGAAGGCGAAGAAGCCGACCGGTTTGTAATCAAGTCCGGTGGGAGCGGGACGCTTCCGTTCACCATAGCGGTGGACGAATTCACGCTGACGCGCTACCCTACGGGCGAACCCAAGGAATACCGGAGCGAAGTGCGGCTGCTGGAAAACGGAAAGGAAGTTCTGAAGGGCCCGATTATCGTGAATAGCCCCATGACGTATCGAAACATATCGCTCTACCAGTCCGACTACCGAGCTGTCGGCGTGAAATGGGTGAAGCTTGCGATCTTGAATCCTGGTAGTGAGGTGGAAGAGTTCCTGGTTCGGCCGTTCCAGACGACGTCGCTGCCTGGGGCTTCGGAGCAGATCCGGCTGCACAGTCTGGATCCGGGCTCTTCAGCTCGCGGCCAGGGCGTGGAAATGATAGCCACAGGGCCGGACGGCGAATCCAGGCGAGTGGAAGTTTTTAGGAACGATCCTGAGCCGGCTGAGGTTGGAGGGCGCAAGATAAAGTTCGTGGGATACCAGACGCTTTACGCCACAGGTCTTCAGGTGGGGTACGACCCTGGAACGCTTCTGGTATGGTGGGGTTCGGGCCTGCTCGTAACGGGCTTTCTGCTCACCCTATTCACGAATCACCGTAGGCTTGGTGTGATAATCAGAGAGGAAGAAGGACGGACAACCGTGGAAATCGCGGGGCGTAGCCGCCGTCTCCGCCAAGAATTCCGCCAGGTCGTGCGGGAGAAGGTGGGTTTGGCCCTTGGAAATCCGCAGGCGGGACCTCGTGTTCGGAAAGGTGTGTGAGGCACTCACAGGCGCCGTCACATGCTGTGGGCTCAAGTGGTCGTTCAGGCTTTGGTGGGACAGGCGTCTCGCCTGTCTGTTCAGGCCAAAGCAAAGCGTCTTTCCCCAGGGCATGACAGGCAGGGCGCCTTTCCTACCAAAGAGGCGCCTATGTTCACCCTATTTATGAAACGGAGTATTTTGGGTTCATCTCAACAAGAGCGCAGGATCCCAGGAGACACGTGGAATCCCGAGAGCTTTTCCGGGACCCTTCATTCTTAATCATCGAATTCTTGGACTGAAGCATGACCAGCGTTGATCTCAATTCGTATGTGACTTTCGGATACCTCGGTGTCTTTCTTGTGGCGCTGCTGGCCCAGGCCGCCGGCGCGGGGGCCTCATGGGGCCGGCGTCTCGTACGGGGCACGCTCATCTTCGTATGGGTAGCGCATACGGCAAGCATAGGACTGCGGTGGGTGGAGAGCTACCGGATGGGTATCGGCCACGCGCCGCTCTCGAACCTCTATGAGTCTCTCGTTTTTTTCGCATGGGCCATAGGTCTGGCCCTGATCCTCGCCCATTATCGATTTCGAGCCGGCGCGATCCTGCTGCTCGGTTTACCCATGACGGTCCTGGTCATGGCATACACGTTCTTGCTGGACCCGGAGATCAAACCCTTGATTCCGGCGCTGCAATCAAACTGGCTCGTGGCCCACGTCGTTACCTGTTTTCTCGGATATGCGGGCTTTGCGGTCTCTTTTGTGGCGGCGATTCTGGTGCTTCTCTCTGATTCCTCTTCTTCCTTGGCAAAGCGTCTCCCCGCGACCCGCATACTTGACGAGATCGTATACAAGTCCGTTCTTGTTGGGTTGCCCATGTTGACTCTGGGGATTGTGACCGGCGCGGCGTGGGCCGACTACGCGTGGGGAAGCTACTGGTCCTGGGACCCGAAAGAGACCTGGTCTCTGATCACGTGGATGGTATATTCCGCGTTTCTCCATGCCAGACTGGCGCGCGGCTGGTCCGGAGCGAAAGCCGCGATGCTCTCCGTGATCGGGTTCGGCGCGGTGATGTTTACCTACTTTGGAGTCAACTACCTGCCGGGACTTCACAGCTACTTCTAGAACTCCGGCCCGGTCCGCTATCGGGCCGCGGCGACCTCGATCAAGAGATCCCAATGGATTCGCGCACGATCGGCAACCTCTTTGTTATTGGATTTGACGGTCTCAGTCTCGATAACGAGTTGAGAGACCTCTTGTCGGACCTGAATCCGAGCGGGGTGGTTCTGTTCTCGCGCAACATTGAGGACCCCGCGCAGGTTGCACGGCTTAACTGCGACCTCCAGACGTTTGCGCAAAAAGAGCTCAAGCAGCCAGGGCTTTTCATCGGCGTGGACCAGGAAGGGGGGAGGGTTCAACGACTCGTGGAGCCGTTCTCGGTTTTTCCATCCTCCCTGGAACTCGCTTCAACCGACGATCCGGGCGCCTCGGTGAGACAGTTCGCACTGACGACCGCTCGTGAATTGAGGCTGGCCGGCTTCAACCTGAATTTCGTTCCGGTTTTGGACGTATTGGCCCGACTGGATCAGGTGGAGTCTTCCGTGATAGGGGACCGTTCGTACGGCTTTGATCCCGGAATCGTGACGGTCCTCGGCGGCATTGTGATCGAAGCTATGCGCTCTTGCGGAGTGATCCCTTGTTGCAAGCACTTTCCGGGACATGGCGGCACCAGGGTGGATTCCCACACCGACCTCCCGGTAGATCGGCGTGACCTTACAACATTAGAACGATCCGACCTGATTCCGTTCCGGGATGCGGTCAATCGCGGTGTGGAAATGGTCATGACCGCTCACGTGGTCTACACCGCGCTGGATCGCCAGCGCCCCGGAACACTCTCCACAGCGGTGGTCGAGGGACTGCTCAGACAACAAATGGGGTACGACGGCGCGGTCATCACCGACGATCTGGACATGGCCGCGGTTGCCATTGACTATTCCGCGGAAGAGCGAGGCATGATGGCCCTACGGGCCGGAGTCGATCTGCTGCTGGTGTGCAGACAGCCTCTTGCCGCCCTCGCTGCCCGGTCTCGAATCATGGAGGCGGTCCAGGACGGAGAGATAGCGCGCGGGAGGATTGACAAGTCCTTGAGCCGCGTGAGGAAGCTCAAGACCCAGTACGCTTCTTCAATGCGACCGTGTGATGAACGCCTCGTCCGCGAGCACTTCGGCCTCCATCGCGCCTAGAGCGCGTTCAAGAACCGGGAGATTATCGGGGAAGTTCGTAGGATGTGGTGACCCCGCCTTGCGGGCGAACCGCATCTGTCGAGGTGTTCGGACAGATCCGGAGGCAGGCCGCGGTGGCGGGAGAGCTACGCGGGCGCCCACAATTCAAGATAAGACCGCGACCGATGCGGTTCCCATTGGTCACGGCATCCTACATGCTGAGTGTCTAGACCGGTTTCATGACCGAGGGATCACGATATCGAGGATAACCCATGACCGTTGAATTCCCGCAGCGAGTGTTTAATCCACGCTTTGAAGGAAAAGTGGCCTTGGTCACCGGGGCAGGGCAGGGTATCGGAGAGGCTACCGCGTTCCGGCTCAGCCGGGAAGGAGCGCGAGTGGGCGCCCTGGACAGGAACGCGGAAACCGCGGCAAGAACCGCAAGAAAGATACGTGAAACAGACGGAGAGGCTCTAGAACTTGTTGCGGACGTGGCGGATGCGCAGAGCGTGGAAGCCGCGGTTCAGTCTCTGGCGAGCCGGTTCGGTTCTGTGGACGCGTTGGTGAACAATGCAGGCTTCGATCGGCCGGGGGCGTTCCTTAAGATCGGTCCCGATGACTTCCTGGCTGTTTGGAGGGCGCATCTGATGGGAGCTGCGAACTGCTGCCGAGCATGCGCTCCCATGATGATCGAAAAGGGTGATGGCCGCATTGTGAATGTCTCATCCATTTACGCCAGGGTGGGCTCCAAGGCCGAATCCGCTTACTGCTCCGCAAAAGCGGGTCTTATCGGACTGACCAAATGCCTCGCGCGGGAATGGGGTCAAAAAGGAGTGAGGGTGAACGCAGTCCTACCGGGACTGACCGAAACCCCCACTATCCGAGATTTTATGGCGCCCAAATTCAAGGAAGCAATGATTGCGGAAACGCCCCTTGGTCGGGCGGCGGATCCCTCTGAGATCGCGGCGGCCATTGCCTTCCTTGCCTCAGACGAAGCGAGCTTCATTACCGGCGCTACCCTTGAGGTCACCGGCGGCTGGAATTTGTAATCCCATCGCGTGTTCAAGAAAGTATGGCGGATCTTTCGGAATCCCGCCCCTGTTCGAGCCGGGGCGGGATTTGCGTGAGAATAACGACGCGGGGCCCACTCACGTCCCACCGGATTTGCCGTCTCGTGGCCAAACGGAGGTTATTCTCCTCAACAGGCGCAACTCGACAGCGCTATCCCGTTGGGGGCCGACGGCACGGCCGTGCGCCGCGCTCGCGGGCCGTTACGGAGATATTCCTGTTCACATCGGTATTGCCGGATCTACGCGCAAAAGGACGCGCCTTTGTACTCGTCGGAACCACAAAGTATTCGACGAGTATCTTCTCTGTGAGACGAAAGCCAATGGGCCAGTTCGTCCTCAGGCCATCCTTGCACGGATCGACACATATCTATACCGGAAGTGAATACATCCATTTCTTCCGGAATCTCTTGTTCAAAATCTTTTGTTCTCATTGCACGCGCCTCCACTTCTCCATATTCCGTTACCATTTAGATGCGATATCCGGCGCAACGGTTCACCACGGCATGGAGGTCGGAGGCATGGGTGTTCGACCGGACGGTGAAAAAGGTAAGGCGGCGAGCCCTCGGCTGCAAGCTTTCATCACTTGGGACGACGTGAAGGCTTAGCGTCTCGGAAGGCGGGCGCTCGCACAGTTGGGCGTTTGAAAGCTGATTGCGGGACGGGACACTAGCCCAAGGACTGAATGGCCGGTATAATTACCGGACGGCATATCCATCGGTCAGGCGTGCCTCGATCTCCAGCACGCGTATATGAGCCGCTGATTAAGGAACTCGAAGGCTGGACGGGCTGCAAGATTACTAACTCGGATCTTCGTTGTCGGATTGAAGGCATGGAAACGGCCCGCCAGGTGACGAAGAAGATCTACGAGTTCCGCATGCTACCCGATCCGCACGGAGGTTTAGGGAATGATCACTGCAGGAATCGACTGCGGCGCCAAGTACACCAAGGCGGTTATTCTGGAAGACGGTCAGATTGTATCAAGATCATTGGCGCTGACGGGCTTCGATCAAAGTGAGGCCGTCAAGCAGGCGCTGGAAAAGGCTCTGAACGACGCGGGAATATCACGAAACCAAGTCACGGCTGTGGGTGGGACTGGTTCCGGGATAAGGTTAATTTCCGATACGGACGTGGAAGTGAATGATGTGAAGGCCATTGCGGCGGCGGCCAATTTATTCTTCCCCAATTCTCACACCGTTGCGGACGTTGGCGCTGAGCACGGCCGAGCTGCGAAGGTGGATGAGGCCGGCAACGTGGTGGACTTCGCGATCAACGAGAAATGCGCGGCCGGTACCGGGGCGTTCATCGAGGCCATGGCCCGCGCTCTGGAGACACCTCTGGAGCAGATAGGCGCTCTGGCTCTCACGTCGGACAAGAGCATACCCATGAATGCCCAGTGCACAATTTTTGCCGAGTCGGAAGTCGTGGGGCTCATTCATGCCGGAACCCCTAAGGCCGACATCAGCAAAGCAATTCACGACGCCATCGCAAGCCGCATCGTTTCCATGATCCGCCGTATCGGCGTCAACCCGGACATCGTGATTGTAGGCGGCGTAGCTCAGAATCCGGGGTTCTTGGATGCGGTCCGGCGGGAGCTAGGAGTCGACCACCTCTTCGTCCCCGATCAACCCGAGTATGCGGCCGCCGTGGGAGCCGCAGTCGTTGCCGCAAAGGAAGGCAAGTAATCTCGAACATTGAACACCGCGCCGGAGAACTTACAATATGGCAGAAGAGAAACCGGAGTTTTGGCGTTGGCAAGAGAGCAACTGGGTAAACCCCGAAATCGACTGGACAAAGGCTGAATTCATCACTGTCGGGATCGACGTGGGATCGGTGAGCTCTCAGGCGGTCATCATGGCCGACGGAGAGGTCTATGCGTACGGTAACATGCGCACCGGGTCTGACAGCCCCTCCAGCGCGGAGAATGTTCTCAAATTCGCGCTGGATGCTACCAACAACATGCCGAGAGAGAGAATCAATTACGCCATCGGCACCGGATACGGCCGCGTTAATATCCCTTTCTCGGACAGGACCGTTACGGAAATCGCGTGTCACGCGCGAGGCGCTCACTACATTTATGGAAATCAGGTTCGCACCGTGCTGGACGTGGGTGGTCAGGATATCAAAGTTATCAGATGCGACGACAAGGGCAAGGTGACCAATTTCTTGATGAATGACAAGTGCGCGGCCGGCACAGGCCGGGGCATGGAAGTCTTCGCTGACCTGCTCTCTGTTCCCATTGGCGCCGTGGGTGATCGGTCATTCGAGATCGGCGCCGAACCAAGGCCGGTCTCGAGCATGTGCGTGGTATATGCCAAGTCCGAAGCCACGGGCCTTTTGCGCAAAGGCTGGAAGGTAAACGAAGTGCTCGCGGCATACTGTTCCGCCATGTCGGAAAGGATCTACTTTCTTTTGGAGCGTGTGGGCGTTGAGGCGGAATTCGCCGTCACAGGCGGCTTGGCAAAGAACCGCGGGGTGATCGATCGGCTGAAGAAACGGATCGGCATGGAGCCGATGAAGACCAAATGGGACACCCAGATTGCCGGCGCGGTCGGAGCGGCTCTGTTCGGCTATGCCCTGTGCAGGAAGGGTAAAGGTCGCCACAGATAGACGCCGCTACTTCGAAAAGAGGTGACTGGAGCCGCCTCAAGAGCGCCAGTCGTCACAAAAAGCCGTGCGGGAAGATACCGTGCTTGCACATTACGGTTACAGTGACGGATCAGGGAAATATTTGATCACCATTGACACGGACCAATGCAATGGATGCGGAGAGTGCGTGAATGCTTGTCCCGCGGAGGTCTTCGAAGTGTTGGACGAAGACCCCAACGATCCATTCCGGGAGGAGCCCATTGCTGTGGTGCGACGCGACAAGAATAAAAAGGTCAAATACGAATGCGGAGCGTGCAAGCCACCGACGGACAGGCCGCCCTTGCCTTGCGTGACGGCTTGTGAGCGCGGCGCCATCTCCCACTCCTGGTGATGACTCATACCTTTTGAAACCGCTGTAAGGAGACATGCGCCGTGATCGGCTTCGCCATCAAACGCGAAGACGATGCTTTTTGCTGGCGAAGAATAGCTTTGTCCTGGACAGTGTCCGTCACGTTTGCTAAAAGGGGCTGCGGTCCATTTCGGGACAGAAAGGAAAACCTTTTGGAAACTAAACTGATTATGGTTGCGGCGATTTCCAGCATCTGTTTTGTTGCGGCAATGGCTTTGGCGCAGGGAGGAAATGTTATTCAGACGCCTTCAGGTCTGAAGGTGGAAATGCTCCAACCCGGCAAGGGGCAACTTCCGCAGAAAGGCCAGACAGTTACCGTCCATTACACGGGCACCCTCGCGGACGGCAAGAAATTTGACAGCTCCAGAGACCGGGGTGAACCATTCAGATTCACGCTGGGCGCGGGACAAGTCATTCGAGGCTGGGACGAAGGGTTGGCCCTAATGAGAGTCGGCTCCCGGGCCAGGCTTATCATCCCCCCGCAACTCGGGTACGGCCCCCAGGGCGCGGGCGGCGGTGTGATACCACCTAATGCGACGCTGGTTTTCGACGTGGAATTACTGGACGCCAGGTAGAGCCGTCGCCTCACAATCGGTTCGGAAGGGCGCGAGATACTTCTTTCTTGCACAATAGCTATAGAAGGCTGCGTTGAGGTCTGCGCCTTTGGATAAGGCTGGAATCCCCCTCTCCCTTCCCTCTCCCACCAGGGGAGAGGGTTTTGAAACTCCTCTCCCTTGATGGGAGGAGGAAGGGGGCATAGGCGTTAAAATAGGATTGGCCTCCGGCGCTGCACATTCCCCCTCACCCTGCCCTCTCCCGCCAGGGGAGAGGGTTTCCGGAACCCCCTCCCTCGATGGGAGGGGGAAGGGGGAGGGTGATAAGGCATTGTTAACACAGCGGCCTATTCCTTAATTTGAACGCCTATGGG
>VGSG01000100.1 GCA_016875095.1 Deltaproteobacteria bacterium | reverse complement strand
CGGATCCGAACAATCAAACTCTAGCGCCTATCCAAGAGCTTTCGCCGCCTTGGATGCCTCTGGGAAACCCCCTGGATATCTGGCCCGCTCTCATGAAACACGGCATGAAGCGCGTGTACCGGAAAGCCCTCACCGAAATGCTTAAAGATCCGGGAGTTGACGCGATTATCTGCATTGCCTTGGCTCTGAGAGCTGCGGAACAGGCCCATTTGGGCGTGGTGGAGATCATTCAGGAGCTTTCTGAAAAGGCAAACAAACCCGTTATTGTATGGTTCTATGGGCCGGACGCGCCTCTGGTTCGTTCTCAGGTCATGGCGCAGGGTCGAGCCCTGCCCATCCCAAGCCTGGAGCGCGCAGTCCGCCTATTGGCGCGCATGGCGCAATACGAAGAGTGGAAAGAAAGATCTGGGTCGTAATGACATATTGGGTTTCTATAAGATAGGGAGTGGGCGAATTATAGAAAAAGGGCCTTGTAGCCCTGTTGGTACAAATAGAACCAGTGGACTCCGCCTTCCCAAATCATAACTACATACACGCCAACCAGGCCTACCAGAATAGAAATCACAGCTCCACGTGGGACAACTTTCGCGGGCGCGCCGGCTCTGCCACGTATCCACCAGCGGCAGATTATCTCGCACAGCCCCATCTGCAATGCAGCGCACGCAAGGTACACCACAAACTGACTATTCACGCCGTAATACAGGGACTCGCCGAATGGGAAGAATTCTGTGACTCTGATGATTTCGGTAGCCGACCAAACCACTGGGACCACCAGACAGGCGATGATTCGCTCCGCGAGGGTCGCACCTCGGAAAAAAGCAATCGGATAAATGAGCAAAGAGCCACCCAAGAGCATGGCCATGTGCCCGAGACCGGTCACAAACGCCAACCACTGATGTATTGTATCGTTTTCAATGCGCCAGGACACATTGTAGATCCACAGCGTGCCCAACATGATCGCCAGCCCCAGGGCCGTAGGAAAGACAAAACGTCGTGCGAAAGTCCCTCTTTGCATTACTAACCTCTCATGCCGCTTCGCCTTCAGAGAGGTAAGAATCAGGGAGGGCCTTCCTGTAAGAAGGTCCTCCCCGACCCCCTCCCCAAGAACTTTCACCATTTTTCGGAATGCTCATTTCTCCTCTGGAGAAATGAGCATTCCGAAAACCGTGAGAATTTCTTGCCCGAGCCGTGGAGGCACCTCTCTCAAAAAGAAGATTTCCCCAATCTTGCCTCTTTGAATGCGCTTCAGCATCAACCTTGGAAACATCGTGCGCAGTTCGTCAGGGGTCCTGCTGGGACAGGCGTCCCGCCTGTCCAGGAATGACGGGCAATTCCGCGTTTCGCGGGACTGTCCCACCGGAACGAGGCGATTCATTTCTTTGAGTAAGAAGTGGTATGAGCCCCCTTAATCGAACTTCTTTCCTTTCTTCAGGTCTCCCAGCATCTTCTTCATTTCAGGCAGAAGGCGCTTCCCTTCTTCCGTGTCGATCAGGTTGCGCTGCTGACGCGGATCTTTGACTACGTCGTACAGTTCCGGCGGCCGCTTGCTCGAGTATTCGATATAGATGTGCGTGTCGGTTCGCACTCCTTCGATACCTGGCGTATTGTACGGGAAGTCCTTGGAATATTCGTACAGCCAGGCTTTTCTTCCTTGGGCGGATGCAGACTTCAAGATGGGCACGAAGCTTTTCCCTTGCATGTGTTCCGGGACAGGCAAGCCCGCGGCTTCCAGCAGGCTTGGCGCCAGATCTATGTTGAGAACCATCTGGTGCGCGCGTCTGCCGGGGTCCTTGATCAGCCGCGGGAAACGCACGATGAACGGAATCCGTATGGACTCTTCATAAGCCCATCTCTTGTCCACCAGACGATGTTCGCCCCAGAAATAGCCGTTATCTCCCGCGTACACGACGATGGTGTTCTCGGCGAACCCTAATTCTTCAAGCTTGTTCAGAAAGCGACCAACATTTCGGTCCACGTCCACCACCACGCGGCAGTAATTCTTGTAATGATAGTCCAGCCTCCCAAACGTGCCCGCGTACACCGCGCCGTTCATAGATGTAACCCAGGTGTCCGCCTCCTTGGGATAGGGGACTTTCACGTCCTCATACAAGCGGGCCAGGTCTTTGGGGGGGCTCCATTCGTGGTGTACGGCTTTGTGCGACAAGTACAGGCAAAACGGGTTGTCACGTTTTTGGGATATGAACTCAATGGCGCGGTCGGTTAGCTCTTCCGTGATATATGGGTTGCGGGACGGGGTCTCAACGCCGTTCACAATCAGGGGGCAGTTCCAGTACCTCCCTTGCCCGCCCTGGATCGTGAAGCTCACGAACAGGTCCACTCCGCGCAGTTTGGGCAACCGCCCAGGCATGTGCCACTTTCCGATGAACGCGGTGTCATAACCTGCCTGCTTGAAAAGTTCCAGGAACGTGACGCTTTCATCCCGCCAGGGCGTGAGATTGTTCTGCACGCCGTGAGTGTGCGCGTACAGGCCGGTCAGAAAGCTCGCCCTGCTCGGACTGCACAGCGCGGACGTGACAAACGCATTGGAAAAGAGCATTCCCTCAGAAGCCAACCGATCGAGGCTCGGGGTCTTGACCACGGGATGGCCCGCGCGGCTCATGAAATCCCAGCGATGATCGTCAGTCAGGATGAACACGATATTCGGTCTCTTTGGGCTCTGCGCGTCCGACAAAGGTGAGCTTGCCGGCGACAGACCTATGAGCAGAGGCACGAGAAAGAGCCCGGCGAGCTTGAGTGCGCGCCCGCGAATCAGCTTGTTAATCACTTTCTCACGTCCTTTTCTAAAACAGCATTTTGAGTTGTCCTCGCCGTGAGCTTGAGTTTGAACAGGCGCTAAGTGGTTGCTAAGCGTTTGCGCGAAGCTCTGTTGCCAGGTTTCCCAGGATTTGGGCTATATCTTTGCGGAATTTGTTGCGGTACTCGGCTACCGACGCATCCTTGGACATGACCATGTCCAACTGTCGGGTGTGCATAATCAGGTACCCTAGGATCTTCAGGCGATCTTTCATGTAAGCTTCGTCCCGGCCCACAAGCCTCGCGAAGAGGTTGTCCTGTTTCACTTCCACGTCGAAACCGTGCCCTTCCAAGACTTGGCCGATCAGCATGGCCCGCTTTACCCGTCGAGCGTAATCCGCGGCCCCGCCCTTGAACGCGAAGCTGATATAGTTCTCTTGGTCGCGCTCACTCACCAGGGCTTCCACAGTGGAAAAGTGGAAGCCGAACCGTGAAGTGAGGCTACAGAAGTTCCTGGAGATCATAAAGTAGTTTCGCACCGCATAGACCGAATCCAGCCCCGGTTCGAGCGCGGGATTTGTGGTGGCCTGAACCAGGACCGACATAAACCCTTTCGCGTCCACCGGAGGAGGGCCTTCCCACGGCACTGCCATCGCGCCGTCCCATATGGCCAGCATGGGAATGGATGTAATGTTGTCCAGATGGACTCGCTTTCCCTTGACTTCTTCTTTGAACCCGTCGTCCAGGTTGATGATCCACCACTGCATGGGCACATGCCAGACCAGTTGTTTGCTCGCTCGCTCGGAAAAATGGCGCTCCTTGCCGAAATTGAACATCTCGTGGACTGATTTCTCGTGACAGAAGCGCGTGATGTCGTGGAGGCTCTCGCACTTCTTCGGATGGAACTCGGGCGCGTCCGGATCCAGCAGGTTCAAGGGGACAATGTGCTCTGTCGCGGCCTGGAGGATTTCATAGACCGGGCTGCCCAGCATCAGGTTCTTTCGCGCGCTTCGGACAGCGAGCAATTCCTCCACACGGCCTCGATAGATGCTCAGGCCGTCCGCGTCCACGGTCACGCGATCGCCGTTCTTGAGCAGCTCAGTGACAAGAGGCAGACCGAAGAGCCCAGGCACGCCGAATTCTCGCGCCACGTTCGCCAAATGGCCGGCCACACCTCCAAGTTCCGTCACCACGGCAGCGGCCCGACTGAGAAGCGGCGCCCACCGGGGGAGGGATTGGGACGTTACCAGGATCGCGTTGTCCGGAAAACGCAGCCTGTCCAGGTCGCTTTTTACGATGAAGACTTCACCGTACGCTACACCAGGCGAAGCTGTGACGCCTCCACGCGCGATCAGGGCCTGGGACGCATTCTCCACTTCCGGGCGGGAATCGGCAGCCGCGGATTCGTGTTGTTCCAGGGCGCGGCACTGGAGGATGCGTATGGATCCGTCCGCGGCGACAGCCCATTCTATGTCCTGGGGCCATCCGTAGTATTCTTCGAGTCTGGTTGCCAGAGAAGCCAGCTCCAACACTTGTTCTTCAGTGAGAGAGGCTTCCGCTTTTCGGTCACCGCCGGTCTCCAAGCGGCACACGCCTTCGTCCGGATAGCAGATGTATTGGAGCTCCTTTGCCTTGATGAGCTTATCCACAATCGACATGCCATTCTCACGGCTCACGATAAACAGATCCGGGTCCACGCTTCCGTCAACCACGGCTTTGGGCAGGCCCCACACGGAGCTGATAAAGATCCGCCTGTCTCTGAGGTTGAGAGGATCCCTGGAATACATCACGCCGCCGGACATCGCGCTCACCATGGCCATGCACCCGACGCACATAGCAACCTCTTCGTCGGGTATGCCTCGATTGAGGCGGTACGCCATAGCCGCGAGGTCGTACTTGCTCGACAAAACCGACTTGTACGCTTCAAGGATATTCTCACGGCTCACGTTCAGCTCGGAGCGAAATTGGCCGGCGAACGTGTGGCCGGCAACATCTTCCCCAAGCGCGCTGCTCCTCAGAGAGACCCTCACATCCGGTTCCGTCCGCTGTTCCACCTCGGCGTACGCGGCCATGATATCCGCCTCCAGTTCCGGCGGAACTTCCGCCGCCATGATGAGCTGCTGAATCTCCGCGCTCAGGCTATATAGATCCTCCATCTTTTCTGAGGACGCGGCCTGGATCTTACGGTCGATCTCCGTTTGCAGCGCGTGATGCTGGAGGAAGCGCTCGTATGCGGTCGCGGTTATGACAAACCCAGGGGGAACCGGCAGGCTGATCTCATTGGAGAGAATAGCGATATTAGCCATCTTGCTCCCCACCTGATCAACCATGCTCCGGTCTATGGCGGCAAACGGGAGGACCAGCTCGCCGCTGGCCGACGGCCGCTTCACTTCCAAGGCTTCGTTGATCCGAGCCTGGATGATTCTGAATCGGTCGTACAGCTCGTTGTATTTTCCCCCCGCGATTTCGTCCAGATGCTTGACGATGCGGAATACGTTTACGCAAACAGCGGTGGAGCGGGATCTCACGAAAGACATGCCGAACGGCTGCTCTCCCTGGAGAGCCTTTTCCAGATCGGTCATGATTTCTAGGGCCTTATTATTGGCGGTCAGGAGGAGCCGGAAATTGTGGTAGCGCGTTCTGAAAGCGGCGCGCAGATCTTCCTCGGTGTATGGTGAATCAGACCCGAGGCCGATTTCGGTCAGGAGTCTCCTGAAAGACGAGATGATCCGGTTCATAAACTCGCAACTGGGGCGACATCACCGCTGTGAAAGCGCATTGTTACTATATCATTTTTTTTGACACTCGGGCTCGATCAAGGGTTGCCTGCGGCCCGCGCCTTGGCGCGGTCGTCGGAAGCCATGTAGGGACGCACGGCCATGCGTCCCCACAAACGAGCTTCCTCGGTCCTTTTCTTAGACAAACACCGGGTCTGCAAGCGTTTCTACACTTCTTTCTTTGCTCCTGCCTTCAGTTCCATGCCAAACCCGTCGAAAAGGTAGAGAATGGCCATTCCCCACCAGAGGGTATAAGCGACATAGAACACCAACGAGAAGACAAGAATACCCGCGCGAGAAGACGCGGTTTGGGGCGCAATCCCAAAGAAGTTATACGCAGGCTCCACTCCTTTCTTGATCGCTTCCGCGATGAAGGCCGCCGCCTTGAAGCTCTTCTGCCTCGTCAGGTCTTTGTCCATCTCCTTCAGCGCGTTCCACCAGGCCAGGAGCGCAGTCTTGCCCGCGTATCCGTATTTCTTGACAAGCTCGTCCTCTCGATTGTGAAACATCGCGTCGCTGTCCGCGAGCGCGGCGGCAATAACCTTCCCTAAGTCCCCGCTGGCTTTCAGGCTCTCGTCGGTCACATTCACCGTGGCCCCTGCGGCTTTGAGCTGCTTGGCGATCTGTTCGGCATTCTCCTTGTTCTTCGCCTTCAAGGCAACGTCGAAGTTCTGGCCCGCGAAGACCTCGCCCTCCTTCTTCAGTTTGGGAATAAAATAGGTCGAGCCTTTGGAGATCGAGTTAAAAAGCTGGTCCGCGGCCACCAGCGCATTATGTCCTTCGAAGAGGGGCATGAACATGAGCGCCAGGACTACCAGAAAGGAGACGGTCAAAAGGATTCCCACAGCGAACGGCTTCTTGTTCTTGACGACCATGGTATCAGACCTCCCCTCTCAAGATTTTTAGATTGCCCAGGAACTTGCTGATCACCCAGACCGAGAAGATTCCGATAACGATGAAGAAGATCCAGGTGCCTGCCTGGCTGAGGCCCTTGGCAAGCGCATCCGATATCTCAATCAATTCCATTTGCTTGAGTTTTTCCGGAAGCGCGAAGAGCCGGTTCACAAATCCCGCGAGAATCGCGATAGCATAAAATCCCCGAATGTGGATCCCTTTGACCACCTTCGTGGTGAACGCTCCCACCTGGACTCCGATCAATGAACCCAACAGCATCCCCATAGCCAGGGTGTAAAAGATGTATCCATAGACCGCATACTGCGCGATTGACGCATACCCCGCCGTAAAGATGATCTGGAGAATGTCCGTCCCGACTGTGGTAAACGAAGAGACACCCAACACGTACACGAACATGGGGAAGGTCAGAAAGCCCCCGCCGACACCCATAATGGCCGCCACGAAGCCGACAATGGCGCCGCAGATCGCGACGAAGAGAGCGGGAATGCGCTTTCCACCCGGCGCCAAGTCCTCGTCAAACGTGATCAAAGGCGGAATCTTCGCAGCCTGGAGCTTCGCGGGTAAGCCCACTTTGCCGGATGCAGCCTCCGCGCCGTGAGGGCTCTCACCCGAATGCGCCCCCACATCCACGCCGGCCTTACTGAGTTTCAAGAAGTCTAGGAGCGCATATGTGCCCAGGAAGCCCAGCAGCACCACGTAGACTAAGCTGATGAACAGGTCGCTCAGGACCGGGTTCGCCTCGTACAAAGCTCGGTTGATGGTTCCACCCACGGTCACGCCGATACCGGAACCGACCAGAAAGGCGATCGCCAAGGCGATGGAAACATTCCCGAGCTTCTTGTGCACCGCGGTGCCCATGATTGCCTTGGCAAAGATGTGAAACAAGTCCGTGCCCACCGCCAGGATCCCTTTTACTCCGGCGCTCATCAGGGCCGGCGTGATGATAAAACCGCCCCCCGCGCCGATCGCGCCGGTGATCAACCCCGCGCACATGCCGATGACGATGGATACCACGAAAATGGAGGTTGAATAATACGCCGGCGTATAGGCTTTGTACCCCCCCAGGGCGCCCACAACATCCGCGGCGAAGGCCACCGACGTAAGCACGATAGGAAGCAACATAAACCCTAACAGGTAAAGCCGCTTCTTGTTGGACAATATGTTCATGGATACTTCATAGTCCCACCGGGCGTGGGCCATGGACGCGGCCATAAACATCCGGTACAGTTTTTCACCCCGTTTCATCTGCAATAACCCTCCACCTCAAGCTCTTGTAATTTTTGTTGGAACGGAATTGCGCCGAGAAGACAGCCCTCTACGCTGAAATCGCGACACACAAGTTCCTCTCGCGAGCTGCCCCACAATCAGTGCGCCACGGAACCCATCGAACCCTGTAATGGAAGAGACGAGACGGATGGCGGACGTCCTCGCTGCGCCACCAGTGCAAAAGGTATAATATCTTATGAGTAGTTTGCAAGGAGAATCATTTCAAGCCGTTGAGCTTATTTCACATTGCTTCAGGTTGGGCGGCCTGTGCCAGGGCCGCTCTTTTCAGGGGAGCCGCCCTATGTCCCGGTTGCGGGCCTCTTTACGATGATGAGAGAAAGGGTCCATGACTTGCGGGACAGATTGATATGGCGCTTTTTTCAAGCTTCCTATTAGGCCGTAAATCGGAACGGGGCGAGCCCCGTGAAACACTTTGACACGTGCGCTGGTGGCATAAAACTTGCCCGATCCTGGGCTTTTTTCAAAGCGCAGCAGTAAGAAAAAGCGCCGGAACCATGCAACCGTGGTATTATGTTTCGCGCTGATCTGAGGTCGCACACTGAATACGGTTGCCCGTCCGCAGCCCGATGAGGGAGGTAGAGCAGGTGGAAGAATTCCGGGTGCTGCTGGTAGATGACGAGAAAGACTTCGTCGATACGCTGCTAAAGAGATTAGAGAAACGCAAGCTCGCAGTCCGGGCGGCCACCAGCGGCCGCGGGGCCATCGCAGCGCTTCGCGAATCTCCCGCGGACGTTATCGTGCTCGACATGAAGATGCCGGACATGGACGGAATGGAGACGCTCAAGGAGATCAAGAAGCTCGACCCGGGACTGGAGGTGATCATCCTGACGGGCCACGCAAATGTGGAGGTAGCGGTGGAAGGTCTTGAGCTCGGCGCGTTCGATTATTTGATGAAGCCGGTTGAGATTGATGAGCTCTTGTACAAGCTTCAAGACGCGTACAAGCGTAAATGGTGCAGAGAGGAAGACGACAAGTGCCGCATCCCGGATTCTCTAACAGTCACTTAACGATCGTCCGGAGAAGACATCCCGGCCGCGCGCGCCCCGTAAGCGAAGGCCCCGGCCGACTGCGGCGCGGGAACCCACCTTCACCGTTGAGCGGCAAAGCCTCTTGATTTCGTATTATCGGAGCACCAGGAAGAGCATCAGGACTCCCGCGGCGACCACGAGAATCATGAACGCCCAATCTATCGCGAACTCGCTCATCCCCCCCGATGCGCGGTTGTTCTGAACTTCAGCTTTTTGGGCCGCCTTTCCGGCTCCTCCGGATCGGCTTTGTTGTTGTGCTTGTCCGTTTGGTGACTTCATTCCGCTCTCCCTAAGCCGAAGTTATCTCGAACTCTCCGGCGTCTCTCCGTTCGCACGGAACGCGTATCTTCCGAGTTTGGCGTATTACAGGCGGAAGCGCCGCCTCCCTCACACTCCGGAATCGACTCTCATTCGACTTTATAGGGGAGATTCACAAACGAATCAAGATCCCTCAAGACGCCGGTTCTCCCTGCGCAGGCAGCTTTTCCAGGGCCTTTGCTTCGTCCCAGAGACGATCCATTTCGGCCAAATCGACCTTGTCCAGAGACCTCCCCGCAGCGCTTAACCGATTCTCTATGTGGCGAAAACGTCTTTGGAACTTATCGGAACACTCGCTGAGAGCAATCTCGCTATTAACTCCCAGATGTCGAGCGGCATTCACCAGGACAAAGAGGAGGTCGCCCAACTCTTCTCGAATCGCAGGGAGCGCCCCCTCGGCCACCGCTTCCTTGAACTCCTGAAATTCCTCGTCCACCTTAGCCAGGACATCGTCCGCATGTATCCAATCGAACCCCACCTTCGCAGCGCGGCGGGAGAGCTTCTGCGCCCGCGCCAGAGCAGGCAGGCTTCGGGGAATCCCATCCAGAATCGATTCCCTCTCCGCGATGCTTTCTTCAGATGCCTTTATTCTGGTCCAATTGTCGATCACGTCCTCCGGAGTGGCAGCCTCAACGTCGCCGAACACATGGGGGTGGCGTCGGGTCATCTTTTCGGTCACGCCATTGAGGGCCCGGGCAAGCGTGGTCACGCGCTCCTGCTCAAACATATAGCCGACAAAGACCACGAGAAAGAGAAGATCGCCCAACTCGTCGGTGATCTCCGCAGCCTTTCCTTCATTCATGGCCTGCGCCAGCTCGTGGTATTCCTCAAGGATATACGGATGGATCGAGTGAGGCGTCTGCTTCTTGTCCCACGGGCAGCCGTTCTCAGCGCGAAGGGTCCGTATCAGCTCGAGCATCCTGCCGAATGCGGCCGCAGGATCCGACAGGGTGGCTGAATCGGTCATGATCGTCTCCTCAGGCGCGAACCGTTTCAAAACACGGGAATTGTCGCAAGAACCGCGACCCCGGCGCAGGTGTCTTGAAAGAGGGTTCAAGAGATCCATTCAACTATACCATGACGCGCCCCTCAGAGAACCATGAGACCGATCACGGCTCATCAGAATGTTCTCGATTGTTGAAATAGAGTGTCTATTCTATACTTGGCCGCGCTCCGGATACCTATTCGCAGGACAGGAGGCATGAATATGACCCTGTATGACGCGAGCTTGCCGATCAGAGAGGGCATGGTGACTTTCCCCGGTGATCCGCCTTTCTCCATGAAACCGTTTCTTGAGCGGCAGAAGGGAGCGCCATTCGACCTGGCTCTGTTATCGCTTGGCACGCACTTGGGCACCCACGTGGACCCTCCGGCTCATTATCTGGACGGAGGCTCGACCGTGGACCAGATACCCCTGGACGTGCTCATAGGCCCGGGCGCTGTGTTGGATCTACGAGGTCGGGCCCGCGTGGATCGAGCCGCGTTGGAGGCTGCTTGGATCGCGGGCATCCAGCGGGTGCTCCTGAAGACGGACAACAGTCCGAGGCTCCTGGAAACCACGTTCTATGAAGATTATGTGAGTCTGACCGAAGATGGCGCACAATTCCTCGTCGAGCAAAAGGTGAGACTCGTGGGGATCGATTACCTTTCCATCGAGCGTTACCGGAATCCCGGCGCGCCCGTGCACCTGACGCTGCTTCGAGCCGGGGTCCTGGTAGTCGAAGGCGTGCGCCTGCTGGAGGTCCCGGTCGGACCGTGCGAAATCTATTGCCTGCCCCTCAGGATAGTCGGCGCGGACGGCTCGCCTGCGCGGGTAATCCTAAGATTTTCGTGAAAAAGATGGTTGGGGGCCCACGTTTCGGGCCCCCGAGGGGTCAGATCATTGGATAGATCAGGAATGCCACAGACGTGATAATTGCGTACAAGATGAAGACTAACAGCAGCCACCCCATGATCTCACGGAATTCCAGTTTGGCCACCGCAAGCATAGCGATAGCCCAGAACGGCTGGATCATGTCGGTGAGCATGTCACCCCAAGCATAGGTGAGCACGGTCTTGGGGATGCTCACGCCGAGTTGCTGGGCCGCGGGAATGAGGTAAGGCGCGGTCACGGCCCATTCGGACCCTCCGGACGGGATCAGGTAGTTCAGCAGCCCCGAATACCAGTAGACGATCAGCAAGTACGTCGACGGCGTGGAAATGGCCACGAACGCTTGGGTCGCCGCCGTAGCCAGGCCTGTGAATTTGAAGAGCCCGAAGATACCCGCGTAGAAGGGGAACTGGATAATGATTCCCCATACGGCCTTGCCCGCGTCCTCGGTTGCCTTGAGGAATGACCAGGGGCGCCAATGGAAGAGCACACCAAGCATAAGGAAGAAGAGGTTGATATTGTTGAGGTTGATGAAGTCGAAGAACCCTTTTTGTCTCATCTCCATTCCGAGCCAAACCAATCCCGCTGCAGCGACAATAAGGTTGAAGCCCGGCCACCAGTTCATCCACAGCGAAGCCGTATACGGCCCGGAAGGCTTTTCCGGACCTTCGTAGAGCTTGAGTTTCTCCAGTAGCTCGGGTTTGACCTTATACGTCTTTTCCTCCGAAGGATGCATCTTCGCCATGAGCCATGTCACGACCACAATGATGATGACCGCGAGAATAATGTTGAACGGCGTGAAGATCGTCTCCCACGTCGATATCGTGGTGGTCAAAAGCTTCGTCTTGATCAGAAAGTTGTCGGGAGTATTGACAAGCAGGGTTGCTGAGCCGGACACTCCGGAATGCCATGTGCAGCCCAGGCCCAAGTATGCTGCTGCCACGAGGAGCCGATAATCGGTCTTGGGATTGCGCCGGACAAGAAACAGAGCGAACATGGCGCTGCCTATCAGGCTGAGACCCCAGTTGAGCCACGCGGTGAGCATGGAGAAGAGGCACATGGCGACGATCGCCTGATGCGGTTTGTCCGGGTTGGGGATGCTGGACAGCTTGTCCAGGAGCCATTTCACGGGCGGGGAACAGGCAAGGATGTATCCAGTCATCATGATCAGACACATCTGCATGGCAAACGCGAGCAACTCCCAAAAGCCCTTACCCCATGCCACTACGGCTCCCGAGACCGTGGTGTTGCCCCAAATGAGCGCCATGATGAATGTCACGATGCTCAAGATCCAGACGATCACCAGAGCATCGGGTATCCAGCGCTCGGTCCATCGGGTGAGGCCGTCGCCCCAGTTTTTAAGGAACTCCATTGAAGAGCCGGATTCTCGCTGATTCATGAAGATCTCTCCTCTCATGTGAATTGCAGGATAATCGACGCGAACATCGGGCCTCCAAGTCTTGAGCGTCTCACCCCCCTCCGGATTCTTCTTTCGGATGTTCTATTAGGCGGAAAAAGCGCGAATGCGCCCCATGACGTGCGTGTAGCTTCGCAAGTCGAATCGCAAAAGCCTTCACGTTGCATCCCTGCCCCTCCGGTCGCGGGGCGCATGGGCTCGTCCAATTGGAAATCAAAAGAAAGCTTGAGATCTCTTGGATTTCACTAATAGGAAGAAGCTGAGATGGTGTCAACGAAAAACCGCCCCGCGGTGTATGCTTTAAGTTATCCGAGGGAAAATCCCCCTGCCCGCCTTTAGGAAATGGAGGATATTTAGCGCTTTCCCCCTTTTCTAAAGGGGGATACAGGGCATAGGCGTTAACTTAAAGGATCTCGGCATGTGATTTCAAATAGTTAACTCAAATCCAACCCGTCACCCCCGACTTGATCCGGGGTCCAGAACATATTGAAAAGACTGGATTCCCGCTTCCGCGGGAATGACGGATGAAAGAACTGGGCTGCTTAACTTAACGCCTATGGGGATACAGGGGGATTTTCGAAGCGATAAAGCCCGGCGGCGCCAACGGGGTTATCGCGACTAATGGAACTGTATCAGAAGCCCCTATTTTCTAAACACTCGCTTTTCTGCCTGCCAAATTAGGATAGATCCTTCGCATTCCACAAGATTGACGATCTGATTTTGATCCAGAGCCTGCCAAGATACTCGTGCATCCCCGCGGTCAAACGAATCAGCCCTTCCGCAGTCGGTAAGAACCACAGATGAAAGGGTGGCTTTTCCTGGGCTTTGAAACTGCATGGGCACGGGATCGGTTTGAGCCCGCGGTCACGAAAAATCCTCATCGCCCGCGCCATATGTCCCGCGCTTGTCACGAGAGCAAAAGGCGCGTCGCCCAGCTTATCCGCGAAGAGCCGAGCTTCGTCGAGGGTGTCCCAGGCGCGAGTCTCCAGCGCCAGGGCCGACGGAGACACCCCCATCTCCAAGGGCAGGTCGGCCATGGCTTCAGCGTCACTCGACTTCAGCGGAGTGGATCCCCCCGAAATGATGAGCAGGCTGCCCTGGATGCCCTTGAACAAACGTATTCCCTCCATCACTCGGAAGAGAGCTTCTTCGTACCTATCCGCAGCGGTTGCATCTTTCGTCACGATTGCTCCTCCGAGCACCGCCACATTACGCACTCCGCTCCGAGCGAGCTCCTCTGGGTTACAGTACGGCCCGGCTTCCTCCTCCAGACGGTGGAGCATGAAGTATCCCGGAAGAGAGGAAGACGCGACCAGAAGAAGAACTGCGCCGGCCAGAATGGAGAGCTGACCCAGCCGCGTGCGAGACCGGAGCGCGGAAAGGGCCAAACCGAGGAAGATCAGAACCAGCCCAAGACCTAGCGGGAACGCGAAGATGCTGAGAATTTTTTTGGCAAAAAAACCTACCGCTTCCATTTGGCCCTTCCGTTATGGAGGACAGAGGCTAGTCCCTGAGAGGCACGGCGCCGGGCCCGCGGCGCAGATACGTTGTGGCGAACGCATAAAAATACCAGCGCAAGTACGACGGCGCCCATGCAAAGACCTTGAACCGGCTACGGCCCGAAGCTCGTTCAAACCATTTTGCCGGAACCTCATCAATCTTCCAACCGAGGCGATGGCATTTCACGAGGAGTTCGATGCTGAAAGTGAATCCCTGGGAACTCTCGATCATGATCCGATCCACCACCCGCCGTGAGAAGAGTCGGAATCCGTTGGTCGGGTCATGCGTGGGAATCCTTGCCAGGTGTCGGAGGGTGGTCGCGACGGACCGAACCAGGAAGGACTTGAGCGGAGGGCTGCCTACCATGCAGCCGCCGGGTATGAAACGGGAAGCCACCACGATGTCGCAGCCCTGTTCGAGCTTTTGGTAAAGCTGGTCTATGATGCCCGCATTGTAATCATCGTCCGCGGGCATGAGCAGAACCCCGGGAGCGGTGGTGGCCAGAAATCCGCTCATCACGGCAGCATGAACGCCTCTGCCGGCGTTCTTCACCAACGTGACGGCGATCTCATTGCGCTTGTGGTACTCGCGAATCGCGGGAAGGGTATTGTCCTCATCGCGGTCATAACAGATCACCACCCGAAACGGAGCGCTGACTTGAGCGATCAGGGCGTCAAACACCTTTCCGATGTTCGAGCCCTCGTTGTACACGGGAATGACAATATCCAGGTTAAACATAAGCCCCAGAAGCGTGTGCTAAAACTACTTGAGAACACGGCCACAAACGTATTGCGATCTGCAACTGAAGTTCGTAGGTATGGTTTCAAAATCATGGGAGTTTTTGGGGAGGGGTCCGGGGAGCTAGAGTTTCGCCATTTTTGTATGGCAATGGGTCGGGCCTCTCCAAAAACTGTTGAAAAATAAAGGCGTTCCAGCCATACCCGTTTTT
>VGSG01000099.1 GCA_016875095.1 Deltaproteobacteria bacterium | reverse complement strand
AAGAGAAAAAAGTCTCCAAGGAGGTTTAGGTAACCGCCCCAGGTCAACAATACCTGACCTGGATATCAACCATCACCATGCACAAGTGTAATTGTCGTCACTGCACAAATGTAGTTGACGTCGAGCACCCGAAGATCATCGGGATGTTTATCCCCAGTGCGTTGCACATTTCACTGTCGTCCACCGTGGCCCGGATGACGATCCCCAAGGTGGTCCTGAAAAGGATCAGGGCCAAGCCGATGCCGATAGCCAGGGCCACCAGGAGGATGAAGAGCCGGTATACCGGATAGGTGATACCGAGCACGGTCAGGCTACCGGCCAAGAATCCCTGCACCTTCACTGAAAGGGGCATCGTTCCCCAAATCCACTTGACGATCTCCCCGAGAACGTAGCCAAGACCGAAGGTCAGCAGAAGGTCGTAAACCAGCCCCAGGGAATGGACCTTGCGAATCAAGACGCGTTCCACCAGGACTCCGATGAAGAAAAGAATCGCCGGGCTGATAATCAAGCAGGCCCAAAACTGACCCGTCATCAAGAACAGGGTATAGGACAGATAGGCCCCCAGCATGTAAAACGAAGCATGGGCGAAGTTCAGTATGCGCATCATACCGAAAACGATGGTCAGACCGCTGGCGATGAGGAACAGCAGTCCCGCATAGGTGAGACCATGGAGTCCGAATATGATGATCTGGCTCATTGCCCCGGCCCTGACTATTTCTCGAAGGCGTAGGTGGTCCCGACGACGTTGTGGATGTATTCCTCGGACATGTCCCGCGCAAAGGTCTGTATCGCCCGCCAACCCGTGCAATGGCACGGAACGATGTGTCGCGGCTTTAGGTCCTTGATCATCCCTACGGTCCGGTCGATGAAGGGTTCAAAAAGTTTCCCCGTAAGGTGAAACCCTCCCATGACACCCAGGACATTTCCCTCACCGGTGATTTCCTTGCTGTAGAGCACTGTGTTGACGATTCCGGCATGCCCGCACCCGGAAACGATCACCAATCCCTTGCCCTTGATGTGTACGACGACGGCCTGATCGTCCCTGGTTTCAAAGTCGGGCTCCAGCTTACCGTCGGACTCGGCATAGGACAAGGGAAAGCCTTTTTCGAAGTCCGTCTGTCTTCTAATCTCTCCGGTGGCCAGGATCAGGTCGTTGCCCATGAGATACGGTGAAACGGTCTTTACGACCTGAGCCCCATGGTTAGCCAGGGTTTCTTCGTCGATAGTTGAAAGCCTGGCCCTTTGCCCGTTGGGGAACAGCACCCATCTCTTTCGCAAACCGTCCGGATGCAGGACTACGGCAATGGGTTTCTTCTTGATTTCTTTGAGAACCGCTAGGAGTCCGCCCGTGTGGTCCACGTGACCATGACTGATGACAATCTGCTCAATCCGGTCGGTGTCCACCTCCAAAGCCCTCATATTGTGGACGGCCGCGGTCTCCGATACGCCGGTGTCAAAAAGCACCGTATGCTCTTCCCCGTCGCCAAAAACCTTTATCAGCGCGGAAAATCCATGTTCCGCCACGGGGCCCGGCAACATCTCTCCGTCTCTTGAATAAGGGTGTCTCTTGGCAATTTCCGTGTCGGCCTCAAGCCGGTCCGCGTAATTGTCAACCAGACAGGTAATCTCGACGCGATCCGCCGGTCTAAGTGGAACAACCATCCTACTTTGAGTAACCATATTTTCTCCTCTGGGAATTGGTCATGAATTGGTTATGGATTGATTCACCGATGGATAATTCGATAGGGACAGTTTGAACGTGTAAAGATCAGACCTGTACCGGGAGAAGGTGAAACTGAGAGGCTTGTTTTGAAAGGTCCTCACCCTGTTCTTAACCAGAAAGACCGCCCTGGATTGGCCGAATCCGAGGTCGCTCACGGTCTCGGGAGACAGAATTTCTATTCCGATGCAGAGTTCGGCCGTTATCCAGCATCGCACGCACTCATCCATGTACTTGAAATCATTGCCTTCGATTGCGTAATCCCTTTCCTCAAGCTGAAGGCACCTTCGGTAATTCAGGAATTTCACTTCGTGGACATAGGGTATTCCGTTGGCGGTCAGGAGCCGTTCAACTCGAAGAACATCCGCCTTTTCACCGCTAAAGAGAAAATCGGACACTTCCTTGTGGGGCTTGACCTTCTTGGCAGACAGGACCTTGGATTCAGGGCGAAGGCCCCTTTCACGCATGTCGCTGAAAAAACGCATCAATCGCCCCACTGATTGATCTAATTTTGGGGGGGACGCGAAGGCCCCCTTGCCGCTCTTGGAAACTATAAACCCGCTGTCCGCCAGCCTTTCAAAAGCTCTCCGCACGGTCATCCGGTTGATATTGAAACGCGAGGCAAGTTCCCTCTCCGAAGGAAGCTTGCCCGAGGCCTGAATGCTTCCATCAAGTATGGCGGCCTTAATTTGATCGATAATTTGCTGGTAAATGGGTGAGGGGCTATCCTTGTCAATGCGTAGGTCCACCGCGGTCTCCTTATCAAGATTGTCGTGCGGCCTCTATGTATATAGGTATCAAATGGCCTCTCTGAGATTAAACCTGTATAGACCAGTATCAAACGGACTGTCAAGAAAAATGCGTTGCCCAAATTCACGGACTGCTTTTGTGATGGCGCTCGTTGACGGAGATGGACGATCTCAGGAGAATGATCTTTGCCGGTGGAGCGCCTGAGTATTGATGTCCGGCCCCACATCCTCACAAAACTTGTGCGCCGGTCTCCGATTCGGGCATACTTTGAACTAGCGTATACCCCCGCCTGGTCTGGCTCTATTCAAACACCGATTTAATCCCCGGGTTTTTCGGCTTTACCCCGAATCGCACAACCATACCATCCTCCTTCGTGCCTCAAAGAGTATCTCGTTCGTCGCACGCCCCAACGAGCCGAATAAATAGCTGTCTGCGCCGCTCAAGCACGAGTCCAGGCCCAGAAATAAACGCCTCATGTTGTTTTCTGAGCTTTTCTTGCTCCGGCTCGTGGAAAAGCTGCAAGCACTCTCGCATTGAAGTGGGAAATGGGAATGTCCGGGCTCGTTCTTTACGCCACCGTCTCTTGAGCGCCCGCCGCTCTGATCCGGTCCGACCATAAGACTCGAATTCTCTGAGCAGTCGGCAAAAACCCTGGTCTCCTTCAAGCACTCTCAAATTGTCGACACACTCCCCTCCAGCCGGATTCAACAGAATCAATGCCATGATCATCTGATCATCAGTCCAGCCCCGATCAGCCTACCTGGCCCGCACGTGGTCCGATATCAACCGAGCCAGCCCCATGAGATGAGCGAA
The DNA here is from genome assembly GCA_016875095.1 of Deltaproteobacteria bacterium. Taxonomy (GTDB): domain Bacteria; phylum Desulfobacterota; class Desulfomonilia; order Desulfomonilales; family Desulfomonilaceae; genus VGSG01. The sequence goes on along the minus strand of VGSG01000099.1, from coordinate 11,542 downwards.
TTCCTAATAAAGCGGCAAACCGGCCAGAGCCGTCATTCCCATAGGCGTTAAAATAGGATTGGCCTCTGGCGATGGACATTCCCCTTCACCCTGCCCTCTCCCGCCAGGGGAGAGGGTTTCCAGAACCCCCTCCCTCGATGGGAGGGGAAGGGAGAGGGTGATAAGGCTTTGTTATCACGGAGGCCGATTCCTTATTTGAACGCCTATGACCGTCATTCCCTCCCAATCTCTTCTCAACTTCGTAACCGGGAAGGTAAAACTCTTTGGGCCACAATGCGCTCACCTGGTTGGTGATGGAAGCTGTTCGTAAAATCGATTCTATCCTCTTGATTACTCAAGAACAACGAGGCTATTCACTTTCTTTGACCCGCAATTTAGCAGATGGGGTGATTGACAAGCGCCGGGGATTGGGAAATTATCAACTCGGAGCGCGTGGGCCCCAGCGGGCCGTGGGCGCTGTTCCTCACTATTGCCTAATCGGTGGCCGGTCCGGGAGCTATGATGGATTTTGACGGGATGAGCAAGGAGGAGCTCAGGACGTATCTCGACTTCCTGATGTGGCATTATCGTCTCGTAGACGCCTTCTGGTATATCTTCGTCGAAGAGGAATACGGATCCGACGTGGCCAATCATTTTAACGAACGGGTTTGGCATCGGGTCGCAGGAATGGGCGCCAAGGACATCGTCAAGAGATTCGGTATAGAAGAAGGGGGCTTGAACGGGTTCGTGAAAGCCCTGCGCTATTTCCCTTGGACGATGATCGTGGGTTACGAAATCGCGCATGAGCCTGACCAGGTCATAGTCACGGTGCCGGAATGCCCGACTCAAAGAGCTCGTCTGAACCGAAATCTCGGGGAATACGCATGCAAAGAGATGCATCGGGGGGAGTTCGTCAACTTCGCCCACGCAGTGGATCCTTCCATACGAGTCGAATGCGTCCATGCGCCACCTGATCCGCATCCACAGGACAGATTCTGTCAGTGGAGATTCACAACATCCGATTGATCGCAGAATGGATATCTTGACAGTCTGTTACGGAAATGTTACTTTTATCAAGATGTTATTCTGGTAAAGCCTATCGAATGATTGCCCATGTCCACTGAGATTGAAGCCAAGGTTCTCAATTCCCTCGTGCGGGATCGCTACCTCCTCATTCAGGTTATGGGTGACGGACTCTTACCCGACGTGTTCAGAGACCTGAATCTCCGCATTATCTTCAAAACCGTCACCGAGATGAGCCACATTCCGGACCAGGTGATCGACTGGATAACGATAGAAGAGCACCTGAAGAAGCAGGGGAGGTTCACACCTGAGGTCGGTCGGGTGCTGGGGGCTGCGCGAGAAGACGACGGAGTCGACGCGGACCAGGTGATGGCGTATGTGGAGATCCTTAAGGATCAGAGCCTCCGCGACAAACTGTACAAGCTCTCGCAGCTTATGGCCGGCTACGCTATGCGCAAGGGGCCTCACAAGGATCACGACTTTCTCGATTTCAGTAACCGGACGATTCAGACTTTGATTGAGATGCAGAAGCAGAAGAGCCACAAGCGCCTTCTTCCCGTGCGGGAGACGATCTCTGAAATAAGGGATCTTACCAATCAGGAGAAGGATGGGGAGAAGACGCTCTTGGGCTTCTCTATCCACCCCCATGAAAGACTGGAGCATGTCCTTTCCGGGATCAGGAAGGGATTCTACTACGGTCTGGCCGGGCCGCCCCGTCGGGGAAAGACGACGTTGGCTCTGGATATTGCTTCGAGGCTTGCGGAGAACAACAACTTTCCGGTCCTCTTCTACACTTGGGAACAGACCCGTCGCACACTCGCGGCGCGATTACTGGGCCGGGAGTGCTACATGAATCCTGTGCGATTGCTCACGGAAGTCTCACCGGAAGAGAAAAAGCGGCACGCTCTGGTGCAGAAGGTGATCGAACGATCAAGGGCTTACAGCGACAACCTGTTTGTCATAGAGGCAGGGCGAACGGACACTCTCGATCGGATCAAAGCCCAGGCGTACAACATCATGCACGAATTCCGGTCCGACAACATAGCCATATTCCTCGATTATCTCCAGAAAATACCTCTCCAGCGGCAGTACGAGGACATCCGAGGCCAAGTGAATGAGGCCTCCGCCCAGTTGGCGGATTTGAGTCTGCAACTGAACTGCGCGGTCTTTGCCATTTCCGCGATGGATAAGGAAGGGTGCAAGCTTGACGAAAAGCCCCCGTCCTATGACGAGTTCTCCACCACTTTCTACGCCAGACCCACCATGCACAACTGCGTGGGGGGAGGAGACTTGGAGTACGATTTGGACGTGGCCTTGGTCCTGTCAAAGGACTGGGTCGCCACCAAGAACCTCCAGGATCGCCTAAATCTCCAGGAAAAAGAGGAGGGACGCGGAGACACGCCCCAGATAGACATTATCAATGTCCATATCGATAAGAACCGAGACTCGTCAGGTGAGACCGCTCCCACCATTCAGTATGCCTTTTTCATCACGATCAACAAGTTTGTCGAGGTCGGGTTTAAGACCGAAGCCGAATACAGCAAGGATTTCAAGGGATTCGCCAAGGCGGAAGATGTTTTCGGCGCGCTGCTGGACACAGGCATCTTCAAGCTTTGAACATGTTGAGGATCGAGTAAGACCGCTTTTCCTTGGGGCCGTCATTGCGCATGAGGTTGGTCGGTTGAATCCGACGCGGGGCGCGTATGTATCTGCAATCGATTGACATAGAGCGGGAGCGGTTTCCCACTCACGACCATTTCCCTTTCACCCTGAAGATCCTCCAGAACAGTCCGCGGATTGTCTTGGACGCGCCGATTACCTTCCTCGTCGGCGAGAATGGGTCAGGAAAATCCGCGGTTCTCGACGCGGTGGCGCGAAAGGGCGGGTTCCTGCCTTGGGGCGGAACGAAAACGCATCGTGTGCACCACAATCCTTACGAAACTCAGCTTGCAAATTACATCAAGCTCAACCTCGAACCACAGCGTCCATACGGATTCTACTTTCGCGCCGAGGCATTCTTCAATTTCGCGGCGTCGCTGGACGACATAATCCTGGATGATCCCGCGCGGGACAAATATTTCGGGGGCGGCTCGCTCAACGTATTGTCTCACGGTGAGGCTTTTCTGAATTTTTTCAGGGGGTACAGTTTTCAACTGGACGGACTGTATCTGCTGGATGAGCCGGAGGCTGCTCTTTCTCCAGTCAATCAGTTGGAGTTTGTGAGGATCCTTCTTGGCTCACTCCGGAACGGGAATCGTCAATACATCGTGGCAACCCATTCTCCGATCCTGCTCGGATGTCCCGGAGCACGCATTCTTAGTTTTGACGATTCGCAGATTCGCCCGATCGGATTTGCGGAAACGCGTCATTACAGGTTCTACAGAGATTTCCTCAATGATCCTGAGCAGTTTTTTTCGCCCTAGGCCGGTGGTCATTGGACGCCGCGTGGCGCACACCGCGCCCGAGGTCCGCGCTCAGAGGGCTTCGCGTGCTTGACGACGCTCCTCCCTGCCGCGCGTGGTAATCAAAGATGGCTCCTGACTCTCACCTTGACAGGTTCTTCGCGCTACCCGAGGGGTGGAGGTTGTCTATCGATCCCGTCATTGTCTCCAACGTTCTGAACAGCATAAGCGACAGCATATTGGTTCTGAACCAGGATGGAGACGTGGTCTACGCCAACAAGGCGACCGCGGAAATCCTGGGCTACGACCCCCGGGACCTAGTTGAGAGCGGCCTGGAAGGGACCTTCTTTCTTCGAGAGGAGAACGCCGCGTTCAACCGGCTGATAGTCGATGCTGTCTGGACCAAGAACCGGAACGAATATAGCGAAGTTGACTATCACCAACTTGACGGCTCGGTGCGAAGGCTGGCCGCCACTACCTCGTACCTGCTCGAGGTTGCCGAGTTTGACACCGTGTTTGTCGGCTTTGTGGCGCTCTTCAAGGACATTACCGAAGTTCACAATCTGAGGGAAAGGCAGCAGAGACTCATCCAAGAGAAAGAGCGGGCTGCGAGAGAAAAGGGAGAAAGCCTACACAAGCTTGCCATGAGTGTGGCCCACGAGATCAGGAATCCCGTGGCGACGATTGGAGGGTTGGCTTCCCGCATTCTACGCAATGGTCAGGCGCCGGAGGAAACAAAGCTCCAAGTGAATGCGGTTCTCGAAATGGCCCGCCGGCTGGAGATACTCGTTGAGAAAGTGGAGGAGTACTGCGAAATTCCGGAAGCGACGATCGAGGTGGCTGACATTGCGGCAACCCTGGTGGAAGCCGTCTTGGTGGCGATGATAAGAGGTATGTCCAAAGGGGTCACAGTCAAGCTGGAGGATGCCATTCCCGATCATGAGTCATTTTCTTTTGATGCGACCCTTATCAGGACTGCTCTGAATCAGGTGCTTGAGAACGCTATTGATTTCTCGGACAAAGGCGCGACCGTGGTCGCGTCTCTGAAGGCCGACCACACGGGAGTCGCGATCGAAATAAAGGACTCCGGGCAGGGAATAAGCGAACAAGATTTGCAGTTCATCTTTGATCCATTCTTTTCCACGAGGACCACTTCCCCCGGCATGGGGCTTGCCATCGCACAACGCATCATTCAGGAGCACATGGGAACGATTGACGTGGATTCCAAGCTCGGCGAGGGCACAACCGTCAGAATACACTTGCCTCGATTAGCCTACTATTCCGCTCTGTGATCCGCGAACGGTCGGAGAAGCCCTTGCGGGCACAGGACGGTTCTTCTTGGTTATCCCCCGCATAACTTCCGACGCCGCCTGATGATAAGCGTTCCGATTCTCAGCGGAATTGACCTGTGTTGCGTCTACGGGTTACAATGCCCCAGCTCCCCAGGAGGCGACTATTTGAAGGCCTACCCGCTGATGATGCTGATCCATGACAAGCCGGTTCTGGTCGTGGGCGGAGGTAGGGTAGCCTTGCGTAAGGTCCGCAGCCTCCTCGAATGTGGCGCGCAGGTCACGATCATTTCGCCTGAGGTGGAGGACGAACTGCGGGATCTCGCGGCGCAAGGTCGCATCCGATGGATCGCCGAATCCTTCGGAGAAGGGGCGCAGGAGTCTATTCTCAATCCTGTGCTCATTTTCGGCGCGACCGATCAGAGAGACGTGAACGTGCGCACAAGCCGTTTCGCAGCGGAGAGAGGCGTCCCTTGCAACATCGCGGACGTTCCTGAGCTGTGCACGTTCACCGTGCCGGCTGTTGTGGCCCGCGGGGACCTCACGATTGCGGTGAGCACGGGCGGCGCGTCTCCTGCGCTGGCTCGACGAATCAGGGAACGTCTCGAAGTTGAGTTCGGCCCGGAATATGAAAAGCTGACGAGAATACTCGCCGGTGTGAGGGAAGCCCTTATCCCTCTGGGATACTCGTCCGACCGGAATCGCGAGCTCTTCTTCCGGATCGTGGACTCGGGTCTGATAGAGGCTGTGAGAGCGAATGATTGGCAGCGGGCCGTGTCCGCGCTGCGTTCATATCTTCCCGAAGGCGTTGCCGTGGAGCAGATCGTCCGCGAAGCCGTGGATCATGGGGCAGGCGAGGACTAAACCGGTGGATCTCCTCTTTTTCAAGATAGCGATTGTGCTCTACTTGGGCGCCTCCCTTGGGTACCTTATCTTTCTCATCATTTCCTCGGGGGCTCAGCCCTGGATTGGATTCTGGTGCGCGGTCGGCGGTTTTGCGGCTCATAGTCTCTCAATTCTGCACCGGGCGATATTCTCGGGGTTTGTTCCGCTGGCAACGCCGTTTGATGCGGTCTCGTTTTTCTCTTGGATTACGGTCGGGCTCTTTCTCATGATCCGGTATCGCGATCCCAGCCCGATCTTCGGTTCCATCGTCACCCCCTTGGCCGCATCGCTTCTTCTCTACGCCTCGACCCTTTCCTACCAGATCAGGGAGCCCATTGTTCCGATCCTGAAGACGTGGTGGCTCCCGATACATGTGGTTCTCGCGATAGCCGGCAATGCGATCTTCGCCTTGATGGCTACGGGAGGTTTGATGTACATCGTGCAGGAACGGCTCATCAAAACCAAGCGGATCGGCCGTCTGCACCATCTCTTGCCCTCGCTGGAAACACTGGACACACTCAACAGGCACGGCCTGCCATTCGGCTTTTTCCTCCTTACCATTGGGATCATTTCCGGCGCTCTGTGGGCAGGAAGCGTCTGGGGCTTTTACTGGAGCTGGGACCCGAAAGAAACTTGGAGCCTGATCACGTGGCTGGCTTACGCGGTAATGGTGCATCAGCGCGTGGTACTGGGCTGGAGAGGGAGACGGGCCGCGGTTCTGGCGATCTTAGGATTCGGTTTGGTTATGTTCACGTTTGTCGGAGTCAGCGCGCTCCTGGGCGGGCATCACGCGTTCGACAACAGGCCGCGCTTCATGGGGCCGCTGGGATTATGAGCTTGCACGTCATGGTCGTAGGTCTGAACCACATGACCGCCCCGGTTGAAATCCGGGAGCAGGTTACCTTTGCCCGCGACAATGACGGCTCCATCACGCGCTCACTGTTGAGGCTTGACGGTGTGGAAGAGGTGATCGTCCTCTCCACATGCAACCGAGCGGAAGTGATCGTGATGACGGTGGATTTGGAGACGGCCGCGGATCGAATCCTCGGCGTGGTGGGAGAAGCGCACGGCCTGGACGAGGCGCGGCGTCGCGAGTTCTTCTATGTGAAGCCGGATGCGGACGCAGTGCGGCACGTTTTTCGGGTCACAGCCAGTCTGGACAGTATGGTGCTCGGAGAACCTCAGATCCTAGGCCAGGTGAAGGACAGCTACCGGCATTCCTCACTCCTGAATGCGACCGGGCCTGTCCTGAACAGGCTCATGCATCGGGCCTTTTTTACGGCAAAGCGCGTCCGAAACGAGACTGGAGTGGGCAAGGCCGCGATTTCCGTGGCCTATGTGGCGGTTGAGCTGGCACGGAAGATCCTCGGGGATTTGACGGATAAGCGGGTCCTGCTCGTGGGCGCAGGTGAAATGGCCGAACTTGCCGCGCGGCATTTGATGAGCCAAGTGAGCCGTCCGGTAACGATCCTCAATCGAACGTACGACACTGCGTGCGCGCTTGCCGTCCAGCTCTGCGGCGCCGCAATTCCTATGGAGGAACTGGACGTCGGCCTGGCCGAGGCTGACGTGGTTATCACTTCCACCGGCAGTCGCGAGCCGATCATACAACCGGACCGGATGAGGGTCGCTATGCGACGGAGACGCAATCGGCCTGTTTTCGTAATCGACATAGCCATGCCCCGGGATGTTGATCCTCAAGTGAACGACATAGACGGGGTCTATTTGTACAACATCGATGACCTGCAAAGTGTAGCTCAAGAAAACTTGGGGGAGCGCCGACAGGAGGCTATACGGGCCGAAAAGATCGTGAATGAAGAAGTGGCGAAGTTCATGGCCTGGACCAAGAGTTTGGATGCGGCGCCCACCATCGTCGCGCTCAAAGACAAACTGGAGGAGATCCGCATCCGCGAATTGGCTCGGCTCAATGGGAAGCTCTCCGGACTAAGCCCTGAGGAGCGCGAAACAGTAGAGGCGATCACCCGGTCCATCATCAATAAGATCGCGCATGATCCGATCACCTTTCTTCGAAGGAGCGGAATCAGCCCCAAGCGAAACGTTTACCTTGACGTGGCCCAGAAAATCTTCAGGTTGAACGGCGGTCTTCCGGAAGAGTTCAGCCGCCACGGAATCGAGACTGAAGAAGAATGAAACTGAGAATAGGCGCCCGCGGCAGTCCGCTGGCCCTTTGGCAGGCCAGGCACGCGGCCTCGCTCATCCTGGAGCTTCATCCGCAGGTAAACATCGAACTGGTCACAATCAAGACCACAGGCGACAAGATCCTCGACGCGCCCTTGTCCACCATAGGCGGCAAGGGTCTTTTTACCAAGGAAATCGAAGAGGCGCTTCTGGAAGACCGGGTTGACCTCGCGGTCCATTCGATGAAGGACGTGCCGACAGAGCTGCCGGACGGTCTCAAGCTTGCGGCAATCTTGAAACGGGAAGACCCGAGGGATGTGTTCATTTCCCGAGATGCCCGCGGACTTGAGGAACTCAAGCTCGGTGAGCGCATCGGCACGTCGAGCCTGAGGCGAAGAGCGTTCCTTCTGAACAGATTCCCCGGACTGGAGATCGTTTCGATCCGAGGAAATGTCGACACGCGGATAAAGAAGATCGAAAAGGAAAATCTCGCGGGAATCGTGCTGGCTTCGGCCGGCATCAAGCGAATGGGTTTTGTAGATCGCGCAACCTCGTTCCTGGATACTGAGGTAATGGTTCCGGCGATCGGACAGGGCGCGCTGGGTATCGAGATTCGTGTGGATGACCCAACAGTGGAGGCCGTGGTTTCGCAACTGAACCATGAAAACACCGCTGCATGTGTGCTTATAGAAAGGACGTTCCTGGCCCGGATGGGTGGAGGATGCCAGGTGCCGCTCGCGGCGCACGCGGTTCTTGGGCCGGACGGCATAAGCGTGATAGCAGCCGTAGTTCACCCCGACGGGCGACCCGTGATGAAGGAAAGCTATAGCGGGCCGGATGGGGATTCAGACATCGGCGCGCGTTTGGCTGATGCGCTTATTCAGAAGGGCGCCGACAAAATCATGAGGAGCGTCACAGGAAACGACTGGGAACCAGGTCCCACCGGCGACCTGACATAGCAGCAGAATGCAGGGCCTTTGGAAGAGTTGCCGGGGAGACCCCTTTTTGCAAAAAGGGGCCTCCCCGGCCCCCTGCACCAAAAACTCCCGCCTTCTGCAAGAGCTTCCCGTGATTTTTGCACTCATTGCTACTCTAGGCCACGGAGTCTCTAAGTGACGGAGAATCATCAAGATAGCGGACGTCCAAACACAGGCATTGTCTTTCTCGTAGGCGCGGGACCAGGTGATCCCTCCCTTATCACGGTAAAGGGCCTGGAATGCATCCGCACTGCGGATGTGATCGTGTACGACTACCTCGCGTCTCCGAGGTTCATTCAGGAAGCCCGCGAGGACGCGGAATTGATCTACGTGGGAAAGAAAGGAAAAGACCACACCTGCGAGCAGGATGAGATCAATGACATCCTTGTCCGCAAGGCTCGGGAAGGCAAAAAGGTGGTTCGTCTCAAGGGCGGAGATCCCTATGTCTTCGGGAGAGGCGCAGAGGAAGCCGAACAATTGGTGGCATCAGGAATACCTTTCGAAATGGTTCCTGGGGTGACCTCCGCGGTGGCCGCGCCCGCGTACGCAGGCATTCCGGTAACGCACCGTGAACATGCGTCTATGGTCACTTTCATCACCGGACACGAAGACCCTACCAAGGAAGAGACCGCGATCGATTGGGAAGTGTTGGCTCGCAATCCAGGGACTTTGGTCTTCCTCATGGGTGTCCGCAATTTGAACACCATATCGGAGTCACTCATCAAGCAAGGTAGATCGCCTGGAACCCCGGCCGCTCTGGTTCGATGGGGGACCACACCAGCGCAGCAATCGCTCTTTTCCACCCTTGCCCGAATTCCCGAAGATGCCTCGCGCGCGGGGATTAAGCCGCCGGCGGTTCTTGTGGTCGGGTCAGTCACGAGCCTCCATGAGAAACTCAACTGGTTCGAGCAGAAGCCGCTTTTCGGCAAAAGGATTCTGATCACTCGCAGTCGAAAGCAATCACGCGGCCTTGCGGAGAAGATAGCCTCCCTTGGCGGCGAACCCGTGCTCTTCCCGACCATCGAAATCAAACCGCCTGAAGACACAGGCCCTATGGACAGGGCCATTCAAGAGATCGGTTCGTACGACTGGATTATCTTCACCTCCGTGAATGGTGTGGAACTGTTCTTGAAGCGATTCCTTGAGCTGCGTGAAGATATCCGCGACCTCTCTGGTCCGCGAATCGGAGCCATCGGCCCGGTGACCGCGGCCACCATCCTATCTCACGGAATCAAAGTGGATTTGCTTGCCAAGGAATTCGTGGCAGAAGGCTTGTTGGCCCAGTTCACCACGGATCAGGTCAAGGGCAAACGTTTCCTTATCCCTAGAGCCGAGACAGCGAGAGAAGTGCTCCCTGAACAGATTGCGAAAATGGGTGGGACGGTCGATGTGGTTCCTGTGTACCGTGCATGCCTCCCTGATGCATCGGATATCGATCACGCAAAAGAGCTGCTCAGAACCAAGGCCATTGACGCGGTCACCTTCACGTCATCTTCCACGGTGAACCACTTCGTGGAAATGCTGGGACCTGAAGACCTGGGCAGGCTCTTGGAAGACGTGGTGATCGCTTCTATCGGCCCGATCACGTCACAAACCATACGAGAGAAAGGGCTCACGTCCACAGTGGAAGCCGCTGAGTATACGACGGACGGACTAGTCTCGGGGCTGGCAGGCGTTTTTCTAAAGCGGAGAGGGTAGGTCGCTCATGCGAAGCACGATGAAAGACACCAAAGTGACCTACACACTGGAGCAGAACGGTAAGTTCTTCATTATTGAGAATGTACCTGCGCGCGTGTGCCAGGAGACGGGGGATCAGTACTACGCTCCGGAGACCGTAGAGCATATCCAAGCCATTTTCACGAGCAGGAAGACACCCGACAGAGTGATCGAGACCCCGGTTTACGAGTATGCGTGAGTGCACTGCCCAGCTTGCGGCTCAAACAACCAGCCCATCCGCAGAATGGAAAATAGGAGTGATCGAGCATTAGCTCTGATGCCAAGTTGCCATGCGCGCGCCGTGAACTGGGGCCTTGCATGCTGCCAGCGTGGACGAAGACACTGGTCGTGTGACCTTAGACGGGGATCTCAGTGGCGGCACGAAATTGTGCTGGCGTGTGTCTAGTCTTCTTCATGCTCTTCTCTTGCTTTCTTGAACGTGTGCCTTGCTTCGTCTACTGACGCACCTTCTACAAAATAAGCAGTGGCAGCTTCTCCTATCCCCCAAGTACCCGCGAAAGCTACCCCTGCTGAGATTGCGTTGCCGGCTCCTGGAAAGACAAACTTCACTAGAGCCCGCGCCCCTTCCCTGAGGGCGAAGCCTAAGCCGACATTGACTCCCAGAGCCGCCAAGAATTCCATCGCGCTTTCCCGGGACAGCTCCCTGCCCGCGATGTAGGCGATGCCGGTGATCATGCCTATTTGAGCGCTGGTTATTGGGATTAAGTCAGCGATCGGGATCGGAGTAGCTGCGATGCCAGCGCAAACCGTAGCAGTCGAGGCTACTAATACGCGTGCCAACTTGCGCTGGATCTTCTTGACGGCCGAGATGCGCGCCAACTGCAACTGGGCAGTATGTGGCAGCACTTCCATCAGATACTCTACAAGTACGTCAACGTTCCAGAAGTTATCATAGATCCTTTTCCCGTCTTCATACTCTGCGTATGCCGAGACCGGAATCACTTTGAGAAGATCGATCTTGGCTTCGAGTAATGCTTGTGTGAGCGCATCTACCGCGGCGGCGATGTTGCGCTTGTACTGTTTCAGGCAGATCAAGAGAAAAAAGGTGTTGGTTGTTGATTTGCTCTTGAGAGGTTCCTCTGAAGCCTCTTCTCCTGCGCCCGCCTCACTT
>VGSG01000098.1 GCA_016875095.1 Deltaproteobacteria bacterium | reverse complement strand
CGACAAAAAGTGAGGCGGGCGCAGGAGAAGAGGCTTCAGAGGAACCTCTCAAGAGCAAATCAACAACCAACACCTTTTTTCTCTTGATCTGCCTGAAACAGTACACATGTAATAAAAGAGTGGCGTATCGTGGCCCATCTCCCACCGCAGTGAAAGACATGCCACCAACAGCAGCAGCACGGTCAACACGGAGAGGGCCACAGTGAGGTAATTAGGACGCGCCATTACGAAAACCCAGAAGGTCGGCGTTCAAGTTCAATACCATGTGCGGTGGACGGGGCGCCTACTCTTCTCCGTGTTCTTCCCGCTTCGTGGAAACTCATGCAGGGCCTATATCGGAATCAAGCCACAATTTCACCTGGATTCCAAGCCATCTCCCGGGTTAATTGCACCCTGGACGGAACGCCGTGCCAGAGGCAATCCCACTGCCCTTCATGGGCATCAATAATCTCGCAAGACCTTTTCCCGGAGAAAGACAGCAGTCTCTCCGCATACTTCGCGTGCGCCAACGCACTGGGGTGCTAGTCATGAGACAGATTGAGGCGCTCCTCGCGGCTGGGGTCCACCGAAATGTCGATCACCCTCGCCCCAAGCCCGGAACAGTAGGTCAGCGTTCAAACTTGAAATTGGGTGCAGAAGCCAGGCCCCGGAGAGGTTCACGTCACTGGTTACCAACGAATGCAATACTCGCTTATGCCATCCTCGGGTACCGATCTTTGCACAGGCTTATCACCGACTGGAACTTGCCATTCGGCCCGCGGGGGATCTCTTTTACCTCGTCTATGACCACATCCACGTCGGGCCCCACCTTTTCGTGAAGGCTTGCTTCAAGCGCAGCTCTTGACGAGCCGTCAAAGCCAGGCTCAGGTACGACCTTGACCCTGAGTCTCTCCAGCGATTCCTGCACGATCTGAGCTTCCCAAATGCCGTTCAAAGACTTGAAGATCGGATCCAGACGGCCGACAAAGCCTCGCTCCGGGATGAATAAGATGTCGTCCACTCGCCCGGTGACGGCCTCTATTCGGGGCATCATTCTGCCGCACGGGCATTTCTCGTCGGGTCCTCGAACAGCCAGGTCGCCGATTTTATAACGGATAAAAACCTGCTCTGTGTTGCAGAATGAGGTGGTCACGATTTCTCCTTCCTCACCAGGCCGAGCGGGTCTTCCTTCCGGGGTGAGGATTTCGCAAATGCCGAATTCGGGATTCAGATGGAGATTTCCCTCTTCGCAGTCACATATGAAGGCCCCAGTGTCGCTTGAGGCGTACTGGTTGAAGACTTTGCACCCAAATGCGGATTCGATAACGCGGCGGTCGTCGGGCACGAGCGTTTCCGCGCTGGTGATGATAGCGCGGGGAGAGGGCAACTCCAAGGCGCGGGCCATCGCAAAACGGGCAACTATCTGAATTGCCGATGGGTATCCATCGACGAGTTCGGGCGAAAAACGGCCGATGGCTTCCGCATACGCTTCAACCGTATCTTGAGACAGGTGCGTGGTGGACATAAGCAGCGCATTCCCCGCAAAGTTGCGTCGCCAGAACGCTCTGTCAATTTCGATGCGTTTGTCCGGGATTATGTTACGACCGGTGAACTGCGCGCGCCTGGGAAAAATGGGATCATTGAGACCCGTCCATTCCCTGAGTCGAAAAACGAAGCTCCAAGAGCGGGTGAAGCTCTCACGTGAGCTGAACAATTCCATTGGGGACCCCGTAGTCCCGCTGGTGAAGAGCTTGTTCCACGACCGGCTCCGTTTACCTCCCCACAAGAACGCGTCGGGTGATTTTCGAATAACGCTCTTTTCCAGGAGCGGGAGTCGGCCGAGATCCTCGACCGTGCGCACGTCCCGTGGGTTCATACCCAGGCTCTTGAATAATCCCTTATAGTATGGGATGTGTGTAGCCGCGAACGTTATATGGTCCCTCAACCTAATTTCTTGATAGCGTTGAAACCGGTCCTCATCCCACCACTGGCTCTCTCTTCGCTCGGCCAGGAGCCTCCGCGCCAGCCTTACATCCATTCTACGATGATTGAACACAAAGCCCTGCGCGGTCACCATGGCGGTCTGAAGCCATGCCGGAGACAGACTATATATCAGCTTGGCAAGACCCATCAGGATTCTCAGCCCGGCTGCGCAGGGCGTTTGCCCACCATACGTTTGGCGATCTCCCGAAGCAAGCGAGCATATTCGACAAAATGCCTCGTTCGGAGCGACCCAAGAGCACGCCAGGGGTTCTTGTTCCGCCTGACAAAGTGGAGCGGCCGAGTAACAAAAAGATTGTGCGCCACAGCCCTTGCCCAGATGCGGCTATACGCCTCCTCCGGCGCCGAGAATATCTTGTCGCGCGAATGGAACTCTTTCATCGCTCGACTGCTTCCATCCACCGTTAGGCGACCATTTCTCTGAATAAACGGCTGGACGCTGAAACGGGTCACCTCACCCCCTGAAAGCTCGCATGTGATCGCCACCGTCGGCTCCGTAAACCTGGGCCACGGATAGACGCTGCCTGCGAGAGCGTTTCCCAGGCTATAGAATATGTGCCCTCCCTCATGCTTCTCGTAGCCTTGGACTCGGTGGGGATGATAACAGACCACCACTTTGGCACCGGCCTCGATGACCTCGCGGGCCAGCTTTCTCTGGCTCGGAGAAGGAATCGATACGAAGTCATGGCCCATATGAAAGTGGACAAGAACCACCCGGTTTTCGCCGGCCCACCGGGCCACGTCTTTCAAGACTCCTTCTCGGCGAAGCATGTTCAGACACATGGAGGTATGAGCCGGCGCTTGCGGATTGGTATCTTCATCCACATACGCCAGGGCGACGATCGGAGTTCCTTTGAGTTCAAGCTTAATCGGAGCGCCCGCTTCTTCAGGGGAGCGGCCCGCGCCCACTACTCGGATTCCGGACTCCCGCAGGAATTTCACCGTTCGTCGGAAACCGGACTCAAAGCAATCAAACACATGGTTGTTTGCGAGAAGCGCCACATCAAGCGGCAAGGCCATGAACTTTCGGGCAGTCTCCTCGTTGCTATGGAGGGCGATCCGCTTGGTCCGGGTCACGCCGTCTTCGGCGATCAGAGGGGCTTCCCAGTTTGCGATACGCAGGTCCGCCGGGTCCAGCGTGCGGGCCAGGAGCGCGCAATTCTCCTCCAAGAGACCATGATTCGTTGGATTAAGGAATTGCGCGGTTAACGCAATGTCACCCAACCACTGAATGCGAATGGTATTTCTTAGGTCCTTCTTTGCCATTCAAGTAAGAGGAGCACGGTGGCGGCGAGTAAGGCATGCTAAAGGCCAACAAGACCCCTTAATGTTCAGCCCGGATGTCAGCCACGGGAAGCTTCTCCGGCGGGCTGGAGCCACCTCGGAAGCATGGCCCTCCTCATGAAATACTTGAGCCGCAGGTCTTCTCGAACTCGCAGCGGCACGATGGCCAACGCTAGGAGCCCGGGCACCATCTGGATTTTCTGGCGAACTACCAATCCTTCATTCGGGAAGTAAGAGAGAAGGATGCAAATCCAAATGGTTGCCAAGATTGACGCCTTTATGCAGGGAAGGCGGAGCGCCATGCGGCCGTAGCTGGTGCCGAACCGCGCCCACACCACAACCAGCGAAAGCGTCACCACCCAGGTCTCCAGACAACTGATGAGTGTGCGCAAGGAGTTGACCTGCCACGGAAAAGGCCTAAAGAAAGCCGAAATGGCGCCGGAGATAAAGAAAATAGGCTTACCGGTCATGTACTCTATGCGAGTCCCCTGCTGCCCGGAACGATACAGAACAGCGAACCTCTGATCGAGCGTGTCCATGGCGGATTCGGTGGAGAACTCCATACCGGTTTTCTGCTTGACCGCCCAGAACAAAAACGGCAGCGCCAAGATTAACAGGAGAGCCACCGAACGCTTCCCGGTCTGAAACACATTCACCGCCACCACGGCAATCACACATCCGATGATGACATGCGCCCTGAACAACGATCCGATCACAATTGCCGGGAAAATCCAAGGAGTCTTGCGGAAAAAGGTATCGCGAGGATCGTGGAACGTGGCCGCCATCACATTGCATACGGACCAGTACATCCACCCTTCTTTGAGGTTCATCGTTCCCCAGAAGACTACTGAGGGGAAGAAGATCGTAAGGAATATCCACCCCTTGCCTTGGTTCGGATGGGGGGCGACCGAATTGAAGCATTGCACCAGGATTAGGCCGGCCCAAAAACAGATCCACGCGTTTATCATGGTGACCGCGCTAATCGTCGCGCCAAGCCAGAGTATAAGGGCAACGTAACAATGGTACGCATGGTTGCCGACTCGGAAGTGGTCAAAAAACGGGCCCCAATCACCCGCTGCCATACTCGTAGCCAGTCGGTCACCCCACACCTCGTGGCCCCCCGCGTCGTAGATCCACAATTGCAACACGTAAACGGAGAGCTGATCGCAATAAATGGAAAAGATGAGCCAGGCGATGCCTCCGAGGATGACGAAGAATTGGAGTTCGGCGGGGAAATAGTTCGTCTTCAGGTAGTGATTCACCAGCCAGGGCAAAGAGAGAACCAGGACACTCAGTATTAGGATGTCCAACATCGCAAGATCTAACATGCCCGATGCTCCTTCGCAGCGGCGACCCAGTCTTCATAATGGGTTTGCAGCAGCCCTAGTTGCCGACGAAAGTCATAACGGCCCTCTACAAAACGTCTGCACTTCTCACCAAGTCCAGCTCTCAACTCAGGATCATTCAGCAACTGAATCACATTCCGCGCGGCGGTCCGAATATCGTTATGCCTAAAGAGATACGGATGCAAAGCCTCGGAAAGGGCCTCCCGATGAGAGTCAATGTCCGAAGCGACTACAGGCGTCCCTGCCGCCTGGGCTTCCAGGAGGGCAGTCGGCAATCCCTCAGCTTCGGAGCACGAGACAAAGACGGCCGCGCTCCGAAGCAGGTCCGGAACATCTCGTCTCATCCCTAGGAAATCCACCGCGTCGGAGATCCCCATATGTCCAGCCATGTTACGCAACGTTCCTTCCTGAGCGCCGGTCCCTGCCAAGACCAGTCGGGCCTGGGGAACTTCTTTTCTCACGAACAGCAGGATCTGTAGGTGCAGGTCTACCCTCTTCACCTCCCGCAATGCGCCGACCCAAAGGATCACGGGTCTTGCGGGCTGAGCACGCGTATCTGTATTATCAGGGCAGAACGTCTCGGTGTCCACTCCGCCGGTCCACAGCACAACAGGTGGGCCGCCTAGGCGGTCCAGCCTCCTCTTACGCGCCACGGCCTCGGAAACGGCCAGAATATGCGTCGCGTAGCGCCGAAGCCAATGCCGGCCCCAAAAGGAGACCGCACTCCGAACGGATCGGAGCAGCAATGCATCATCTACCTGAGCAGGCCAGGCTCTGAATCCATGCACCTGCGCCACTCGCACCCGCACGCCGGCTCGACGGGCCCCACGGAGGATGGCTCCGCTCCAGCCCTCAAAATGAGAGTGTACAATATGATAGTCCCTGTTTTCAAGAATTGCGGCAATCCGTCGCGAGAACGAGATCAGATTGGGTGATTTGGCGCAGAAAAAAAGCTTTGCTCCGAATTGTCTGGCGTCTTCAGCCAATTCCCCTGCTCTGTCACCCACGATGCACGCGTCCATGTGGAACTTCTCGCGATCGTATCCTTGGAGGATCCGAAGAAGCTGCGTTTCGACTCCGCCGGGCTCAAATCCGTTGAGCACATGCAGGACGTTGATCACACGGGTCCTTTTTCCGGTGTCCCGAGGCGCGGAAGAGATCGAGAGCGAGGCGAAGTCAGAGCGCCTTCCCCGTTTCGCTTATAAAATGCCTTTTCGCTTAGGATTTCAAGCCGATCAATGCCGAGCGCATAGGGATCATAACCCCATGACCGCATCAGATGACCGGGCGCGGACTCTGAAAAGCAAAAAAGCCTGTACCTATCTCGCATGAGCAGCTCCGCGTTTGCCTTGGACATACCGCTCACCAGGAAAACCTGCCGCCCAGGCAGGCGATGGATTTGAGACCACTCAGATATCCCCGATCTATCCAACTCCGTAGATATTTCATCGTACCGCGCTCGGACAAGCTCGGGATTCCTGTAACCGAGCACTGGGCCGTAGCCATGAATAATTACCGCCCGGTCCGCGTCCGCAAACCGGGATACCCCGCGTCGGAGCGCTTCCAGCTCCTTTCTTCCCTGATAGTCCTTCAAGACGATTCCCCAAGCCGGCATAATCGTTGGGCGCCGTCGGCCGGACTCGCCTCCTTTGAATTCCACGGACACGAAAGCAAAGGACACCACTAGAGCTACCGCGATACACAAGCCTCGCGTGTCCAGCCATCTTCCCAGGAGCAGATAGAAAAAGGGAATAGCGGGAATCAGATACTCCGATTCGTCCGAGTGCAAAAGAAACACCAGAAGAAAAATGAGCGCTGAAGAGAATTCCAGGAGATATGACCGATCTCTCTCTCGGAGCGCTTGCACAGTGGCGTTAGCGATCTCTTTCCCGGTCAAAGCCAACAAAAGCGCTATGCCCGCTGTGGCGATTGGTCCCAGCGCCATCAGGAACTTATAACCGGTGAAGAGAACGTAAGAAAGTCCGTGGAACGGATGCGGAGGCGCTTGAAACATCGTCAAGCCGAACTCGGCGAGGATGGGAAGATAGAAAACAAGCCCCAGACACATTCCCAGCGAGACGTGCAGAAGGACGCGGCCAATTCCTTGTCCGGCTACATACGCGAACAAGCCCAAAGGCGCCAAAAACACTGCATTGGATAGTCGGAAACCGATGGCCAACCCGGCGAGCGCAAAAGCGGCCGTAATGCGATCCTTTCCGGCCATGACATAGCTCCAAAGGATCATGGCCAGACCCGGTATGTAGTCCATGGTAGTGGCCGCGTTCACTACGAGCAGAGGCGTCAGAGCGAAGAACGCCACCAACAAAAAGGGGTGTTTCCGTTCCCGAACAATAAGGAAGAACGCCGCGATGCAGGCAAAGAAGAATCCCAGAACCATGAGGTTGGCGAGGATGTGGCCGCCAACCGGCGCCACAATCGCCAGCAAGTACTCGAATAGCGGGTTTCCCGGAAGACGGGACGGATGATAGACCCATTCTGTCGCCAGAGACTCGGCTGCCATCATGCCCCGAATCGCGTCACCATCCAGTCCGGGATTGAGAACAAGGCGGGGCGCCGTCATCACGAGAACAATCGCGACCAGTCCTGTCCAAAACAGGAGTCTAAGAGAGATTCTTTCGGGTTCGATTTGGGTCAATATTCCGAGTGCGGCCTATGCGCGGCGCGCAGATTGTGGATTACCGTTATCGTGTAGCGCCCTGTTCAGGCTCCCGCTCAACCTTCCAAATATAAGCGTCAACGTAGGACGGCTTACCTCGTATGTTCACATTCGTGGGTCCAACGTTGTGAATCAACGTTAACCGCGATTCAGCTCCCGCCAGCGAGGGTTCGGGAGATCCGAAGAAGTAGTCCGCGATGTAATCGAGCTTCTGATCCAGCACGTACTTCCAAACACCGCGACCGTCCTTGAGGTACTCATAAAATTCCACACCGTTGATCAGCCCATCCAGGTTGACTACGTTTCGCTCCGAAAAATAACCTATGTAACCCGCGTTAAAGACGCCTACCTTTGCGGCCTTCGGCAGGTGATTTCTCATCCACCGCGCCATTTCCTCGCTGTAATTGACAGGGCTCTGGTAATAGGGATGGATCTTGAGTCCTTTGTATATGTAGATCGGGATTTGCACGAAATAGTCGATCAGCATTCCTGCCAGCAGTACAGAAACACCCACACGCGCCGCACGAATCGATTCCGTGGCGTCGTACAAGGCTTTGAGACTGTACACAAACAGTATCTGCGCCGTAAGCCACGGAATCATGTAGTGCCATGCGCGGGTGTTTTCTCCATAATTGGTCACGTAGTACCCGAGCAGGAGTCCGGAAAAGGCCACAAGCATGGTTAGTCTGGCGTCACGCAAAAATCCCAGGCGCTCCGGCCGCCTGATCGCCGTCAGCGCAAAACCTCCTGCGAGAAGCAGGAGCAATCCGTTGAGCCACAGCGGACGCAACAGCACTGACTTGGGAATGCTGGTAAGGGCCAATAGGACCTGTTCCCAAGCTGAGAGCGTGGACGGCCAGAGATCCTTTACTAGTCCACTGATCTGCTGAAAATGCCCTGTTGTGCGATAATTCCAGGCAAGATACGGCGCCGCGATCAACGCGAACGGCGCAAGAATCCAGAATCCAGTCTTGATTAGCACGCCGGGGTTCCGGAATTCAGGTCGCGAAAGCGCGTATGCTGCAAGCACGGGAAAGAACAGGACAAACGAGGTTCTGGAAAGGAATGCCGCGCCGAGGAGTGCGCCGAGGAGGATCAGATCGTGTTTGTGACGCCAGGACATGCAGGTAACGTACTCGACCACCACCATTACTAACCATAGATGAAGACTGGTCTCCATTCCCGACAAAAGATTGAGACCGGTATACAAATTCCAGTTGATGAGAAAGACCAGACCGGTCGAGAACACGGGCCCAAGGGTTAGGCGAAACATTCTGAGAATCTGCCAAGAAAGAAGAAGAATGAAGACCAGGTTGAGGATGAGAATCGCCATGACGTACAACTCGGTATCGAGGGTCACCCACCCGGCCAAGATACAAATCCCCATCCACAACGGATGATAGCCGTTGGTCTGATTGTATGTGTCAAATGTGGAACCATGGCCCTTAACAATATTATGAGCGGTCTTGAAGTAATAATATGCGTCGTCGTGAAGGAATCGACTTGGTGTCGCAGTCAAACGATACAGATGAGGAGCCGCGGCTACAATACACACAACGACACCGAAAAATACACGTCGCTTAACGTTCATTCTCGATAGGATGGAACTACGATCTCGGGAAGAAAAGTTGAGGAGCTCCGACCCCAATCCCCTACGACGAAGGCTTGATGTTGTACGGGACACAACAGATTCTCAGCGGGCAAGTCATTTACCAGGATATTGGACTCTCTACGGCCCAGGTCAGTATTATGCGGAATATTTCGGCGCCCGATCTCTGCGTATCGAGCCCCCGACGGAACCGGGAGACAAATCCGACCCGAATGCGGTAACAGTGCACTATAGCGAAGATAAGAGGATCTGCTGAAAGTTAATCCCTCGTAAGTGCTCCAATGCTTCGACGTCGAGAGGGTCAAGTGAGCCTTTTCTGCAGTGATTGCAGCTTCTCAAGAATCCATTTGGAGCCGACCCGGGGAAGATCTGCGAGCCAGGGAGACCGGGGAAGGGCCCGTGCGATACGGTACAGTCGATACCTGCCAAATTTTCGATAAAGCCTCCTAAGGTCATTCCTATCAAGCACTTGGGAAACGATTACTGCGTTTCGCCAATTGAGCCCAAAATCCACATTGCCCAGGCACGCCCGAGAATAGGCTTCTTGACGGGCCCCTTCATATTGCAAAATGGCTCCCAGGATCTTATAGTGTAATTTTCCAGGTATGATGCCGGAATTCAGGCATGACGGTTTTCCCGACCAGGTCAAATTCCGGTATAGGAGATTGAGGTTGAACATCCTGTTTCTGAACCCACCCTTCAAGGGCCGCTTCTCGCGAAGTTCGCGATCTCCGGCAGTGACAATGGGAGGGACACTATACTATCCCATCTGGCTCGCATATGCCACGGGCGTGGCTGAACAGGCGGGACACAGGTGTTGTCTCATTGACTCTCCGGCGGACGACCTCGACCTTGATGCAGTAATGGTTAGGCTGAACGGGTTTGTACCGGACCTCATCGTGCTCGACACCAGCACGCCTTCGATATACAACGACGTCGCTGTGGCCGATCGGATGAAGTCGGAGTTTCCCGAGGCCTTTACCATGATCGTGGGTACCCATCCGTCGGCTCTCCCTGAGGAAACACTTGCTCTGAGTGGGACGATCGACGCCGCGGCGGTTGGAGAATACGATTACACGGTTCGGGACGTCGCCGCAACTCTGGAAGCGGGAAATCATCTGACCCAAGTGCCCGGAATCGTCGTGCGTGAGGGACGTGATTTCGTCAGAACCCCGGCCCGTCCACTTATTGAGGAGTTGGATGACATTCCGTTCGTAACCCAAACATATTACAAATATTTGAATGTTCGAAACTACTTCTTTGCCGCGGCAAATTACCCGATGGTCATGATCATGACCGGGAGGGGGTGCCCATTTCGGTGTTTCTTTTGCGTCTATCCCCAGGTTTTTCACAGTCGCCGCTACAGGACGCGCTCCGCGGAAAACGTCGTGGATGAATTCGCCTATGTCGTTGATCGTTTCCCGGAAGTGAGGGAGATTGGCATTGAAGACGATTGTTTCAGCGGCAGACAAAGCCACGTCCACGATGTGTGTGAGCTGATAATCCGGAGAGGGATACGCATAAAATGGTACTGCAACGTGCGTGGAGATCTGGACTTTGATACGCTTCGACTGATGAAGAATGCTGGGTGCCGCCTTGTGACCGTTGGGTTTGAGAGTGGAGTACAGTCGGTACTGGACAGTATGCACAAAGGGGAAACAGTAGACCGATACTATCGCTTCGTCCGGGACGCTAAGCGAGCGGGGATTCTAGTGCATGGCTGTATCATGGTCGGCAATCCCGGGGACACGAGGGAGACGCTCGCTGAGGGGTATGAATTTGCAGCACGGATCGATTGCGATTCAATGCAGTTCTACCCACTGTACGTATACCCTGGAACTGAGGCTTACCGGTGGGCGCGTGACGCCGGTTATCTGAGGACAGAAGATTTCTCCCAATGGGTCACTGAACAGGGCCTGCACAATTGCGTGCTGGAGACACCAGACCTCTCTGGGAAGGAAATGGTTTCCCTTTGCAGTCATTATCTCGCGAGGTATCACTTACGGCCTCGATACATCGCGATGAAGCTGATGCAAGCGATCCTCCATCCCTCAGAGGGCTACCGAACCCTCAAGGCGGCTCGCGGTTTCTTGGGTAAGCTTCTTTACGAGCAGTTGCCCGGCAAAGGCAGGCGAGCAAGAAGATGAAAATCTCAGTGGTTGTGACCTGTCTCAATGAGGAGGAAAATATTCGGTCTTGTCTTGAATCTCTGTGCTCGCAGGATTGCGTCGCAAACGGCTTCGAGGTGGTGGTCAGCGACGGGGCTTCTCGTGACAGGACTCAGGAAATCGTAAGAGAAATAGCCCGCGCGGATCATCGAGTTCGCTTGGTGGTGGAACGCAAGAAAGGAACCGCAGCCGGGCGTAATACCGGCATACGGGCATCCGTAAACGACTTCATCGCCTTCATCGACGCGGATTGTGAAGCTCCTCCGGATTGGCTGCGGACTCTTGCAACGGCATTTGAGGAGGTCAAGGATAACGATAGTCGCCTCGCGGCCGTTGGTGGCGCGAATCGCCCGCATCCCACAGCGGGTCGCTTCGTACACGCTGTCGGAATAGCGCTTGACACGTACCTGGGCAGCTTCTCCAGTGTGCAGGGAAGGCAGTTAAAAGTGGCTAAGTACGTTGAGGGATTGTCTACGTCAAACGCATTGTACCGCAAGACCGCCTTGGACGAAGTAGGTCTTTACGACGAATCGCTGATGAGCGAGGCTGAAGACGCAGACCTTAACTTCCGGCTCCGCCGCGCCGGCTACAAGTTTCTGTACCTTCCTCAATCCTATGTTTGGCACCACTTGAGATCCCGGCCGGTAGAGTGGTTTAGAAACATGTACCGCTATGGCAAAGGGCGGGCCCGTCTTCTCAAGCGCCATCGGAGCATGTGGCAGCCGGCTTTCGTGTTGCCGCCTTTATTTCTCGTTGTGATGGTATCCGTGTTTCTCGTACCGTGGTGGTGGGGCTTCTGCCTGCCGTTACTATACTTTCCCTTCATTTTTTCTGTGGCTTTGATACAGTGCCTATGCAAGAGAGCACCGAGCTTGGCTCCAATGGTCGCCCTGGTCTACATAGTCCAGCACTTTGGCTACAGCTTTGGCGAGGTCTATGGGTTGCTCAATCCAAAAGTCCGGTAGCTTGAGGCAAGAGATAGCTGTGCAGATGCTCGATAATCGAAACAAGCGACTTTATAGTGAATGGGAAGAGCATTGGAAAGGCTCTGACAAGTTGGCAAACCTGACTTTGGTTGGCCACCTCATCTTTCGAGCTAAGAAGAAAGCCTTGGCCGACCTGGTAGCGCGATTGCCTGTGAGAAGAGTTTTGGAAGCAGGGTGTGGCCTGGGTCGCATACTTCAGGTGTACCATGAAATGGGTCTGGACGCCCGTGGAGTTGACCTCTCTCCTCACGCCGTGGCAGCGTGCAAGAACAAGAATCTTGAGGCGGAAGTAGGGGCCATTGAAGAGGAACAAGGCTCTTACGACCTCGTTTCCAGCGATGGCATGCTCGAGCATTTCCTCAATTTTGAAGCGGTGGCGAGGCACTTGATGCGTGTGAGCCGACGGTATGTGCTTTTGATTCAGCCCAATCACGGGTCATTTTGCGGAAAGACTCTATCCTATCTAACAGACCTGATAAGATCTGACAAAAGGGTGTTTGAGTACAACTACCGTATACAAGATTTCGTGGAAGTGTTCAATCTTAACGGTTTCGTTTTGCAACAAAGCAAGCCGATTTTGGGGGACACGTTCAGAATTCTACTCTTCGAAAGGGTGAGATGAAGACGGTTTTCTAAAATCTGTCACCCAGAGAAAGGAAGAGATCGCTGTACTGAATAGGTACGCATCGTCGGCAGATCTCGTGCACCTTGCGACCCTGTTTCAATTTCCTGCGAAACTCCACAAATTCCTTTCGGCCCAGGATCGAGGAGAGATCTTCTTCTAGAATGTTGCCGAAAGAGGATACCGCAGTTTGAAAGAAGCAACAAGGCCTTACTTGCCCGGCGGACGTAACGTAAACAGAAAACCAAACCATTTTGCACGAGATCGGATTCGTCTCCCCGCAATATTTGGTCCGCCACGTCACTGCGATGTTCTTTAGCAGAACTGCCAGATTGGTACTCATGCTGAGTCGGCGGGCAGTCTCCAGCCCGTCTCGCAATTTCCGCTCGAAGTGCTCAACCGTCAATCCGCCGATCAGACCAGAGGCGACATCTGCGCTGACGGGTTCCAGCATCTGGAACAATACACAATCGGCGCCAAGTGACTTTGACAATTTAAGAAACCCTGGTACCTCGTTCACGCTCCTCTCGTTGAGCACAAATGAGAGTCTTATCTTGCAACGAGATACTGTCTGCTGTCGCGCCCGGTCCAACTCTTTAACCGCCCGTATTACCTGCTCAAAGCCATCCGTGTTCCGCAGTTCACGATAGGTCTCCGGGTTCGCAGCGTCCAGAGAAACGCTTATCAAATCTATACCGGAAGAAAGTAGGGATTCTATTCGGTCGACGAGCAGGAGTCCATTCGTGGTAGTATTCACAAGGACTTGGCGATTTTTGGCCATGCGGATCATCTCTTCGAGACGCGAATTCAGGAGTGGTTCACCGTATCCACTGAAGGTGAGAGCCTGCAGATCCATCTGATCAAGGATCTTTTCAAAGTCTCTGGGGGTGAGCAGCCGTCTAATTTCCTTTAGTCTGTCCCGAACGCACATCCGGCAATGAAGATTGCAAAGGTTGCTGGGCTCCACTACAGCGTGGATAGGCCGGCCAAAAAGACGATTTGGTTTAACAACCAGGTTTGCCAACCCCTTGAGGACAGGACGAATTTTCACTCAGTTACCTCGACGACCTTGGCCAAGAACTGTAGAAGATGGGCTTGAGAACTTTCAGCAGCAGCGAATACACCACAGCGCTCGGAGAACGCGGTGGCTGAAGATGCTAGGACTACTTTAGGTTTCAATTTCTCTCCGACTTTGGATTTGCTCCCTGGACCGGTACATTGGTACGATGATCTGAAGCTTCCAATGAAAGGAGGGCAAGTTCTTGCGTGAGTCTCCTAATTTCACGGGAATGCTTGGACAGGGATACGGAAAATTGCATGCACAGCACCAAGATGAATACTATTGAGAAAAGAAACAGAGTGGTCGTGGGCAAAACGGCGCCTGTAAGTTCTGTCAAATACTCGAGCCAATCGTACTTGAGGATAACCGCCATCATCGCAGTACCGACTGCCAGCCAAAGCCAGGAATAGGCGATTTCCAGTCTATCCTTTTGCACAAGACGAATGATAACTATGAAAACCGAAAGCCCCAAAACTACTGAGGCAATTATCTGTCTGGGTGACATTTTTTCCACTCCCTGCAAGACAGTATCACCACGAAGCTCGATAGGATCATCTTTACCAAGTAGTATAGCGGCTGCAATCCGGAATGCATCGACACTCCCTCAGCCCGTTCCGCCATCATCACAGGAACTTCCCGTATTGTTAACCCTGCGTATGACGCCATGATGAGAACGTCCACGTCCGGATAGTCATGAGGATATCGAGCCCTGGTGTAGAATTCAACGGCCTTCTTGCCGAGACACTGAAACCCGGATGTTGGATCCGTAATGCGCTGTCGGGTCGCAAGAAAAAATATAGCGCTCAGCAACTGTTGTCCCCAACGTTTAACCACGTTCGTTCTTGATGGGCCACATCCCTCCGCGTATCTTGATCCGATCACGACGTCGGCGGCTCCGGCTTGGATCGGACCAAGCAATTTGGGAATTTCTTCAGCCAAATGCTGTCCGTCTCCGTCCATTTGAAGCAGAATGTCGTAGCCTTCTTTCTCAAAAAAAAGATATCCAGATCCAAGGGCGGCTCCATAGCCTAGGTTCACGGCATGCGAAAGCACAATGGCATGGGCGTCGAGGGACTCCTGTCGAGTACCATCAACCGAGCAATCATCGATAACGAGGACCGTCGCTTGAGACAATACCCTCTTAACGGCGCGCACCACTTTTCCCACTCTCGTCTTTTCATTGTGCGCAGGGATAATTACAAGAATTTTCTGGGGGAGAGTCAACATCCTGTGGCCTAACGTGACACCAGATGGCAAGAATTAGGTTGGGCCTTACTGGGCACCCCCTCCAGTTTCCATTAGGGGAGAGGAATTGCATGCTAGGCCCTCAAGCTCCGCCCAACAGGTGCTCGCAGGGTACCCAGTCGCGGCGATTTCTGGTA
>VGSG01000097.1 GCA_016875095.1 Deltaproteobacteria bacterium | reverse complement strand
AGATTGGAACTCACGGGAATGAGCTGGACGCTCCAGGGGGCCGAAAGTGTGATGCGCCTGCGGGCCGTTTATATCAACAAGGACTGGGACGCATTCTGGAAGCACAGACGCCGGTCGGAAAGACGAAGACTCTACGGCAGAGACGATTCAAAGGGCTCGGACATCCGCGACCACGAACTGGCGCGAGCCGCATAGCCTCTGATTAGAAGTAGCGGCACCCCACTTCGTGTATTTCAGCGTCGGTGTACCCGGCATCTTGACTCCCTCCCCTTGATGACGATTTTCATTTGCACCCTTGGCACAGTCGAATAAACCATTGCGGCTCAAACTGCTTGAGCACACAGTTGCCGCATATAAGCCATGACGGATACGTGTTCAGCGTTGGAAATATCCTTTCACCTCCATCGGGCTTTTTCAGCCGTCCGTTTTCTATCTTGGGAACAAGAGGGGTGTAATAATAGCCTTTGAAAACCCATGCCAGGTCCGCGTTGAGCCGTATCACAGGTGGATGTGCGTAGCTCAATATTACTCCGGAGAACTTCCGTCCCTCGGAGGTACCCTTCTGAGCCTCACGGAAAAGACCCAAAGTCGCGACCTGCTTTTGGGCTTCTACCGAATATGGATCCGGGGGCACCCATGACTGCCAGTCACCTCGCATTCCATTTACCCCGACCCGTGCCATAATTGCCTGCTCTTTGGGGTGCAGTTCATGGTAATCCACCATGCCCCAACGGTTAGGCAGCGACGGGTCCTCACGGTAGATCTGTACAAGCCGTTCAAAATCTGTACGATGCTTCTGAAAGTGCGCAATCATCTCCTCGTCCGTGGGCAGTAGTCTGAAGTACGGAGCATCGTCTTCATAGGTAGCCGCTATCCCACACTGCAATTTGCAAAGGAATCCCCTTTCGCCCTTGCATCTGACGTTCTCCCAGAATCCATTGATATAGATCTGTAAAGCGAGAATGAGTACGGCGACTGACACGAACGCCAAGCTGAAATAGATCGGCAGCCTAATCCAGATCGGTTTGCGCTTTCTCGCTGCCTTTCGATGTGTCATTGCTTATCCTCGTCTACCGCACCGAGTTTGCTTGGTCTATGAGGTCTAACGCCTTAACGAGGGAGTAGCTGAGATAAGTGCCTGAATCGTCACGCAGCCTCTTCATGGCGAATCGATCCTTTTTGCGCTCATCCTCGGGATTTGATAGAACGCCGTGACACTCTTTCGCCATAGCGCCTGCGAGAGCGGCAGCGGAGATGCCTCCGATGGCTCCAGAATTCGCTACCTCCTTAAGGGCTTGGCTATGTTTCCAGATGAAGTCAAGGGTTTGTTGGCTCCATTGAGTGTGAGGTGGCGGTGTACCCGGCATCTTGAGTCCCTCCCCTTCATGACGATTTTCATTTGCACGCTTGGCACAATCTGATAAACCATTGCGGTTCAAACTGCCTGTATACACAGTTGCCGCATATAAGCCATGACGGATATCTGTTCAGCGTTGCGAATACTCGTGCACCACCATCGGCCTTTTTGAGCAGTCCATTTTCTATCTTGGGAACAAGAGGGGTGTAATAGTAGCCCTTGAAAACCGGGGTCAAGTCCGCGTTGAGTCGAATCACAGGACGGTGTGCGCCGTCCAATAGAACCCCGGAGTATTTTCGCCCCGTGGGAGTACAATCCTGAACCTCAGGGATAAGCTTCAGAGTGGCGACTTGCCTTTTGGCTTCGACCGAATACGGATCAGGAGGCACCCATGCTTGCCAGTCACCCCGCATTCCACCAATATTAATCCGTTCCATAATCTCTTTAGCCTCAGGTGTCCCTTCGTCGTAGTTGAAGCCTGGTCTCGTGGGCAGCTTCGGATCTTCGCGATAGATTCGCACGAGCCGTTCAAAGTCCGCTCGATGCTTTTGGAAGTGCTCAATCATTTCCTCATCCGTCGGCAATCGTCTGAAATAAGGGGCATTATCTTCATAAGTTTCCGATATCCCACACCGCAGTTTTCCCCAAAATCCAACTTCCTGCTCGCATCGGAGGCCTCTCTCAAATCCCCGGCAATAGATTTGGAGCGCTAGAATTGCCACGATGATCAGCACAACGGGCAGCGTCAAACCGATGAGAAGCTTCAACCAGAGCCGCCTTGGCTTGGGCTCTATTGGTATTTTTTCTTTATCGCTCATTGCTTATCCTCGTTTAGGGCTGCTGACACTTCGGGCGAAGGGCGCGAGGGCTCATTCCAGGACCGGCTCTGGACCCGTCTTTCGTTGCTGCAACAGAACTAGTCATAGAACGGTCTTTGCGTCATCCGAATTCCAATGCTTGCCGCTATTCCTTGAGCGGCGCTAGCCATGATCCATATCCTCATCCTCCTCCTCTGAGCAGGAGCATAACGAGAGGGGACCGTCTCTATCATTCAGGTTGTAGCAATTGTGGGCGCTGCGGTCAGGTTGGAATATTCGCTGGTTTTCTCAATTGAAAGGCGCCTCGGCCAGGAGCAGGAAAACCGGGGGGCTTGTGTTGAAGAGTAGCCGGGGAAGCCCTTCAAATCCCCCCAGCCCCCTTTACTAAGGGGGCCAACGAACTCCCCCTTTAGCAAAGGGGGATACAGGGGGATTCTTCCCGCGCCCCTCCCCAAAAACTCCCGGGTTCCTAACTAATTCCGCTGTTTTCACAGCCATATGGTTGGCGGATGCATCAGGACATCACCTGGCACAGCCGCTTCGTATTTGCGTTGAGTTGGAGCTTTTGCCATCGGCCCGGCGCCTCCGTCTGGGCCTGGTTGCGAAGGCTAACGTATGGGGATTATTCGATGGGAGCCTCAAATGACATAATCATACGGGAACGGGCAAATTCGTCAATAAGAACACTCTCTATCCCACCAATGTGGGCGATTCCCGGAGCGGGGAAAGATCCTCGGCCTCTGGGAATAACTTCCCGGACCCGTTCTTACCGGTCGGTGGAATTTCTGTCCCGATTTGCCCCGGCCGCATTCCGTCATCTCTGCGAAAAGCGTCATTCTCGTGAAAACAAGAACAGGAATCCGGCGTACCAAACCTGGCGCACGGTTTCCCGACACCCCCTCGTCTATCGTGCGGATTCCCACGCTGGTTCGGGCCATGGTCCGGTTTTACGCGGTCCGCTGTCCGGTTTTGGATGGTCTTCTACACCGGTTTTACGCGGTCCGTTGTCCGGTTTTGGATGGTCCTCTAAAATGGCAAAAAAGAAAATTCTTGACAAACCGGCAAAATCGGAAATAATGGCAACTAAGACAATTCCGGAAAATCCTCTCCTTGGAGGAATGCCGCATGGATGTGCTCACCGTTTATCAGGCCAGCAAATACTGCAGCGTCTCCCCCAAGACCATCTCCAACTGGATCGACGAAGGTCACATCAAGGCCTACCGCACCGTGGGCGGTCATCGTCGAATCAGAAAAGCCGATCTGGACGAGTTTCTGCGCAAACAGGGGATGCCGCTGCCCGAAGACTTCCGTGACGGCGACCGCAAGAAGATCCTGGTGATCGACGACGATCGGCTGATTGTGGAGACCATTGTGAGGTCGCTGGAGGAAGAACCCCACAACTACGAGATCATTTCCGCGTCGGACGGCTTCGAAGCCGGTCTTCAAGTGAGCCATTTCAAGCCGGACTTGCTCATCCTCGACATCATGATGCCCGACATAGACGGCTATCAGGTATGTCGCAAGGTAAAAGACGATCCAGGCACCTGCCACATCAAGATCGTCGTGCTTTCCGCGTACCTGGATGAAGAGAACTACCGGAAGATGCAGCAACACGGCGCTGATGTCTGTTTTTCCAAGCCGTTGCCGCTGGACAAGCTCAAGAGAGAAGTGGCCGGACTTCTCGGTGTTGTCTAGCCCCGGGCAACGGCCCTCCAAAGGGGAGAGCCCCGCCATGAGCCTCAAAGAGACATTAGGACACAAGAAGTTCGTCATCACGTCGGAGATCCATATTCCTTTCGGAAAGGGTCCCGATGAGTATCTCAGCGAAATCTACAGCCTCTGGGGTCGTGTGGACGGCGTCCGGTTCGAGCCTTTTGCCGCAGACGCCGCGGTGAGCGACTCCTTGGCCCTGTGTCGCCTGCTCAGGGACAAGAAGTTCGATCCTGTTTTTCAGGTCGCGACGCGGGATCGCAACCGTTTGGAGATTCAGGAGGCGCTTGTTCGGGCCTCTTCCGTGGGCGTGGAAAACCTTCTCGTCTTTACCGAGGATTACAGGCTGACGGGAGATTCGCTTCAGGAGATGATGTTCTTCCATGTGGACATGGGCAAGTTCTTCTCTGTGGTCGATTCGCTGAGGACCGGCGCGGATGTGGCGGGTAAGGAGCTTATCGAGAAGCCTGAGTTTTTCATCGGATCAGGCGTGGACGCGAGCTTCGGCGGTCAGGCGCCGGACATGGAACTCCGAGAGATGGAGCAGATGGTGGAACACGGCACGAAGTATTTTCTCACTACCCCGGTCTTCGATATCGATGAATTCGCTCGGTTCTGTAAGCGAGTCGAGCCGTTGGGCGTGCCGATTATTGCGGAGCTGATGATACTGCACTCGGGGATGCAGGCTCGAATGCTCAAGAGAGTTGCGGGTCTCAAGATTCCGGACCGATACATCGAGCGTCTGGAGCGTGCTCCGGTAAAGTTCGACGAGTCAGTGAAGATTATGTTGGAGATGATCGAGCAGCTCAAACACCTCTGCGCGGGGGTGCACATCCTCGCGTTTGGATGGGAGGGCAAACTCGGCCCGATTCTGCAAAAGATACGAAGATAAGTTCGTAAACCGGGAGATCGATACCCCAGAGTTCTCTTGCGCTCGCTCCACGTTCTCACGCGCCCGCTCCCTTGCCGCTGGGTGGCGCAGATCTCCCCAGGAGCTATTGCAAAACCTATGAGCTTTTGAAGAAGAGGCCGAGGAGGTCCGCTGACTCTCCCTTTTCTAAAGGGGGACAGAGGGGGATTTTCTCGGGCCCTCTCCCAAAGGCTTCAGATTTCCCAGCGCTTCTCGTTCGATTCCGTTACGAGGGTCCGCCGTGAAAACGATCACTATCTCTCTCAACGGAAAGGAAGTATCCGGCCGGTCGGGCACGACCATTCTGGACCTGGCGTCACAAGTCGGCATCCACATACCCACGCTGTGCCACCACCCGCTCCTGAAGAGCGTGGGCGCGTGTCGCGTCTGCCTCGTGGAAGACGTGAAGACGGGAAGGGTGTTGGCCTCGTGCGTCACCCCGATCGCGGAAGGAATGGAGATACGGACTGATTCCGCGGCCGCGGTCGCTGCCAGGCGCGGGGTGCTCGAGCTGATCTTATCGGATCATCCTTCCGCGTGCGTGGTGTGCAGCAAAGGGAATGACTGCGTGTTGAGGGATCTGGCCAAGGACCACGGCATGTGTGATCCGGAGCTTGATCCGCTCAGACGTTGGCGTCCGACTCAGGAGGTGAATCCTTTTATCACGAGGGACCTGAGCAAGTGTGTCATGTGCGGCCGCTGTATTCGGGTTTGCACGGATTTTGAGGCGGTGGGAGCAGTTGACTACATGGATCGCGGGTTCGACAGCCATCCTGACACCGCGTACGGCCCTGCGTTGGACGGCTCTGAGTGCACCTTCTGCGGGTCATGTGTGGCTTTGTGTCCCACGGATGCTCTCGCGGAGCGGGATCGGCTCACGACCAGCTCGGGCAAAGACCTCGTGGCGGGAGTGTGTTCCTATTGCGGAACCGGCTGTCATGCGCAGTACGAGCTCGCGGACGGGGAAGTGGTCGGCGCGCGCGGCCATCAGGAAGCGCCGCTGAACAGCATTTCGCTGTGCGTGCGGGGGCGATACGGTCAGGACGCTCTTTCGTCCCCCCGTAGGCTCACCTCTCCCATGATCCGGCAAGGAGACGGCGCCCTGAACAAGGCATCCTGGGAGGATGCTTTGAACCAACTCGCGGCGCGGCTGCAAGAGATCAAGAAGCGCCACGGCGCTGAGAGCATCGGGGTTATCGCCGGTCAACAGTGCTCAAACGAGGATTTGTATCTCGCGGTGAGATTTGCCCGGTCTGTTCTCTGCACTCCCAATATGGACACCACGAGTAAATTCTCCAGCAGGCCGGTTTCGGAAGGGATTGCGGCTGCGCTCAGGACCACCGTGGCCGGCGCGGCTCTCGAGGGCGTCTCTGAAGCGGAGACGATCCTGCTCGTAGGAGCGAGGCCCGATTATACCCATCCGGTAATAGCCCGGAATGTGAGGCAGGCCGTGCGGAACCGCGGGGCCGCGCTTATCCAGTTGGACGCTTTGCGAACCACTTTGAGCGATTTTGCGACGCTCCATTTTCGAGAGGACGTTGAACAACAGACCTGGACCCTTTTTCAAATCATGCGGGAGCTGGTTGCCACCCGTCACCACGATGAGGAGTTTCTCACGAACAACGTGATGGCCTCGGAAGATTTTATCTCCAGCTTGATGGGGCATCCGCGGGCGCAGCTTCCCGGGCCGGAAGTAAAGCAGGCTGCTCAGCTCCTTGCCAAGGGCAGGAAGACGGTCTTTCTCCTCGGACCCCTGCTGGCGCGAGCATCGCACGGATACATGATGACTCGTCTAGTGGCGGATCTTGCCTTCCTGTGCGGCCGGCCGGAGAACCTCTTCTTCTTGTACGAAGGGTGCAACGAACTGGGCACGCTGGAGCTTGGCTGCGGTCCCAACGGCCTTCCGGGGTGCGGGTCCGCCCAGGACCCTGCTGTCCTGGAAAATCTCCGAAGCGTTTGGGGCGGCGACGTGACCGCGGATCGAGGAATGGACGCGATGGGGATGATAAGGGGAGCGGAAAAGCGGACCATCAAGGCCCTGCTGTTCATTGGGGTCGATCCGCTGACCGTCTTGCCCGACACTGAGAGGACGCAAAAGGCGCTTGAGGCGGTGGACCTTGTGGTTCGCACCGGGATGTTCCCGGCGCCGGACCGTGAGGTCGCGCATATGATCTTCCCGGCCGCGGCCCCGACGGAAACGGACGGAACATACATAAACCTGGAAGGCCGCGTGCAGCGAGTGTCGAAGCTGTGTAATCCGCCGGGGGAAGCCCGTCCGCACGCCCGATTCCTCCTCGATCTGAGTGGAACCCTTGGCAATCCCCTTGGCTTTGTGACCGCGCGACAAATCTTCGAGGAGATCTGGTCCCTGAGCCCTGCGCTCACGCCGGTTTCATGGGTTGACGCGGCCCGACCGGGAGGAGTCAGGATCAAGCACGGTGACTTATCCTCCGGCGCGGAGGCAGCCGGTAATGAAAAGGGCAAATTCGTCCCGTACCCTCCTCCCGCCACATTCCCGTCCACACCCCGACCTCCGCGTGACCGGCCGTGGAAGGTCTATCCCGAAGAGCAGACCGCGCATCCCGGAGACGGCGTTCTGTCGGGTATGTCCAGGCGTCTGGCGAAGTTCGCCAATGGAGAGTCCGTGCGGATGCATCCTGATGACGCGGAAGCTGTCCAGGCCGCGGATGGGCGGTGGGTATCGCTTGTATCGGAGGTGGGCGAGGCGCGGGCCGTGCTCCGAATTGACTCCGACGTTCCCCGGGGCGGAATCGTGGCGCCTGTAGGGGGCCCGTCGCACCTCTTGCAGAGATTGCTCCCCTGGCCAGAGGAATACTGCCCGCTCGACTGGGATCGGCTCTTTGTCTCAGTCACACCGGTGGAGGACTAATGACACAGGATTTTCAAATGTCCGCGCTCAAGAGCATTCTGAAGCGATTCGAACCGTCACGAAAGTCGCTGATCCCTCTCCTGCAAGAAATCCAGACGGAGTTCGGGCACATACCGCCGGCGGCGATCAGACCCGTGGCGCAGCGTGTAGGGGTCTTTCCGTCGGAAGTCTCGGGAGTTATTAGCTTCTATGCTCAGTTTTACACAACACCACGCGGCCGCAACGTTGTTCGGGTCTGCCGAGGCACCGCCTGCCATGTGCGAGGCGCCAGGACCGTCTTACAAACCGTGGAGAGATTCACAGGGCTCAAAGACGGGCAGACATCCGAGGACATGCGCTTCACCCTGGAGACCGTCGCGTGTCTCGGCGCATGCGCCTTGAGTCCCGTGATGATTGCCAACAAGACGTACTACGGCAAGGTAAACCCAGGGAGGATCGAGGCAGTCCTGAGAAACCTGAAATGAAGGACCGCCCCGCGCCATGTCCGGCTCAGGCTCAAATCGGGTCGGGGGCTCGACGAGGATGCGCGGGCGGGAACAGACGCTTCCTTTTGTGAGCGAAAGCGAATCCCTATGAAGGGTTACTGACATGAATCGTCTGAGTTCCCCATCAGAGCTGGCCGAATTTCGTCTCCTTGTGCGGGGAAAGCGCGATCCCTCCGCGGTGGAAGTGGCCGTGTGCGGAGACACGGGATGCCGCGCGTGGGGCGCGGATGAGGTGATTGACCGCTTTGAAGACGAAATCCGTAAACAGGGGCTGGAAGGAAAGGCCCGCGTTAAACGAGTGGGCTGCCCGGGCTTTTGCGAACGAGGCCCCGTAGTCACCATCAGGCCGCACGGCATCTTCTACCAGCGCGTGATGCCGGAAGACGTCCCTGAAGTGGTCTCGGAGACTATCGAGAAATACAATATTCTCGGCCGACTACTGTGGCAAGACCCTGAATCGAGCAAACGTTTCATCTACGAGTCGGAAGTCCCCTTCTACGCGAAGCAGACCCGAAACATCTTGGGACTCAACGGCCTGGTGGACCCTACTTCCATCGAAGACGCCATCGCTTTCGGCGCATACGCGGGGCTGGAAGAGATCCTGGGCTGGGATCCCAATCGGATCATCGAGACCGTCGATCGGGCGGGCCTAAGGGGCCGTGGGGGCGGAGGGTTCCCGACCGGGACCAAATGGCGGTTCTGCCGGTCCGCGGATGGAGACCGCAAGTTCATCATCTGCAACGCGGATGAAGGGGACCCCGGCGCATTCATGGACCGGGCCATCCTGGAAGGAAATCCTCACTCGGTTATCGAAGGTATGATCATCGGCGCGCGCGCGATGGGCGCATCTGAAGGATACATATACTGCCGCGCCGAGTATCCGCTGGCGATTGAACGCTTGAGCATAGCCTTGGAACAGGCCGGCAAGCTGGGGCTGCTGGGAAAGAATATCCTTGGCGCCGGGTTTGATTTCACCGTTAGGCTCTATCAGGGCGCGGGGGCGTTTGTTTGCGGCGAAGAGACTGCGCTCATCGCGTCTATCGAAGGACGCAGAGGGATGCCGCGGCCCAGGCCTCCTTTCCCGGTGCAAAGCGGTCTATTCGGGCGCCCCACCGTAATCAATAATGTGGAAACCTGGGCCAATGTTCCTCGGATCATTTCCATGGGCCCGGATGTGTACGCGTCTCTCGGAACGGAGAAGTCCAAGGGGACCAAGATCTTCTCCCTCACCGGCAAGGTCAACAATACCGGTCTTGTGGAAGTCCCCATGGGAGTCACCATACGCGAGGTGGTCTTCGATGTGGGAGGCGGTATTCCCCGGAACAGACGCTTCAAAGCGGTCCAGATGGGAGGCCCGTCCGGGGGGTGCATACCGGAAAAATTCCTCAATCTTCATGTGGATTATGATTCGCTCCAGTCGGTGGGCTCCATCATGGGCTCAGGCGGCATGGTGGTCATGGATGAGAACACCTGCATGGTGGAAGTGGCCCGGTACTTCGTCTCGTTCACGGCTGAAGAATCCTGCGGGCAATGCTCGCCGTGCCGAATCGGCACTCGCCAGATGCTGGGGCTTCTGACGAGAATCACCGAGGGTCAGGGGACCTTATCGGACCTGGATCGTCTGGAACGCATAGCGCAACAGGTCAAGAAAACGAGCTTGTGCGGGCTGGGCCAGACCTGCCCCAATCCGGTGCTCTCCACGCTGCGCCACTTCCGTGAAGAATACGAGGCCCACGTGGTGGACAAACGCTGTCCCGCGGGCGTCTGTGAGTCGCTGGTCTTGTCTCCGTGCCAGCACGCGTGTCCCGCGGGGATCGACGTGCCCGCTTATGTCGCGTTCATTGCTCAGGGCGATTACGCCAAGGCGGTCGATGTAATTCGCGAACGCAACCCCTTCCCCGCGATTTGCGGCCGCATATGCCATCACCCGTGCGAAGGCAAGTGTCGTCGCGGAGAGGTGGACGATCCTATTTCCATCAGGTACCTCAAGCGATTTGCCGCGGATTGGGCGTACGAGATGGAGAAGACCCAGGGAGAACCG
The DNA here is from genome assembly GCA_016875095.1 of Deltaproteobacteria bacterium. GTDB lineage: Bacteria > Desulfobacterota > Desulfomonilia > Desulfomonilales > Desulfomonilaceae > VGSG01. The sequence goes on along the minus strand of VGSG01000097.1, from coordinate 5,054 downwards.
TTCCCGATCACGAAGAAAGAGAGGGTGGCAATCGTCGGCGCGGGTCCGGCGGGCTTAACCTGCGCCTATTTCTTGGCAAAAATGGGGTACAAGACCACGGTTTTCGAGGCGCTCCCGAGAGGCGGGGGTATGCTTGCCGTAGGAGTGCCGGAATTTCGGCTCCCCTTGGGCGTCTTGGAGCGCGAGATCGGGCACATCGAGAGCAAGGGTGTGGAAATCCTTTACGACAGCCCTATTGATGAACATCACACCGTGGAGAACCTCAAGGCCGAAGGATTCGCGGCGGTCTTCATCGCGGCGGGCGCGCACAAGAGCCAACAACTGGGCATCCCGGGGGAAGATAGCGCTCTTGACGGCCTGATGTACGGCCTGCACTTTCTCAGGGACGTCAAGACCGGCCAACCTGTTACTCTGAGGGGCCGCGTCCTCATCATCGGCGGCGGAAACACGGCCATAGACGCGGCGCGCAGCGCTTTGCGCAAGGGGGCTCGCCATGTGACCGTGCTGTACCGCCGTTCCCGCGATGAGATGCCTGTTTCGCCGATTGAATTCCACGAGGCTGAAGAAGAGGGCGTGGAATTCCACTTTCTGGTCTCTCCCACCAGGATTGAAGCGGACAACGGGAAGGTCAAGGGAGTGAGCTTCATCCGTATGCAACTGGGAGAACCGGACCAGAGCGGGCGAAGGCAGCCCGTCCCCATCGATGGCAGCGAATTCTTCCTTGAGGCCGACATGGTTATCCCCTCGGTGGGGCAGGCGCCGGACTTGAGCTTTCTGCCGCCGGATTCAGGATTGGAGCGGGCCAAGTGGGGCGCGCTCAGAGTGGATCCGCGCACGCTGTGCACCAACGTCCCTTGGATTTTCGCAGGCGGCGACTTCGTAACGGGCGCTTCTATGGTTATCTATGCCATCGCCACGGGTCGAAGGGCGGCCCTGAGCATCGATCGGTACGTGCGTGGTGTCAAAGCGCCGCTCATCATTATGGATGAGAAATATCCAGTCCTTCCCTTGCCTCCGGAGAAACCGGAGGACTTGGATCAGAGCAAACCGCGGATAGATATGCCGCGGAAACGTGCGGAAGAGCGCATCGGAGGATTTGAGGAATTCGAAACCGGATTCTCTGAGGAGATGGCCTGCCTGGAGGCCGGAAGATGCCTCCGCTGTGACCTGGAACGGATGAGGGAACAACAAGAAAAGGACTAGAAGCCGCTGCAAGACGCGGAGTTTTCTAAGAAGTAGCCGGGGAGCCTAACCATGAAGACAATCACCCAGCAGAAGCCACTGGAAGAAATCCTTGAGAGCATCGCCCGCGACACCAGCGTGTTTATCGTGGGCTGCGGCACCTGCGCCACTCTCTGTCGGACCGGAGGAGTCGAAGAAGTGGCGGTCATGGCGGAAAAGCTCCGTGACGCGGGAAAGATCGTCACGGGAACCGCGGTGCCGCCTACGGGCTGCGATGAAGTGACGGGCGAAATGGGTCGCGCGCTGCGAGACCCCCTGGCCGGGGCGGACGTGGTGCTGGTCATGTCCTGCGCGTTCGGTGTCCAGACCGCGGCTTCGCAGCTCAAGAAGCCGGTGGCTCCCGCGCTGGACACCTTGTTCATGGGCAAAGAAGGGCCGGCCGGCCGTTACTCTGAAATCTGCATGCAATGCGGCCAGTGTGTGCTCTCCGCCACAGGGGGTATTTGCCCGGTGACTGTGTGCCACAAGGGACTTCTCAACGGCCCGTGCGGCGGAACCAACGAAGGCATGTGCGAAGTAGGTAGCGGCCGTGAGTGCGCATGGACCCTTATTTACGGAAGGCTCCAAGCTCAAGGCCGCTTGGACGCCATGAGGAAGTACCAGGCGCCCAAGAGTTACAATGCCACACTGCGGCCCGGCATGATCGATCTCACCCACTCACGGGAAGAGGCTGCAAAGCAATGAAGGAAGCTTTGAACGCACGCGGACCCAGCACAGAGAAAGGGGGCGCTGATGAGCCGGTTTAAGGAAGCTCTCGACTCGGATAAGTTCGTGGTCACCTGCGAGATCGGGCCCCCGAAAGGGGTGAACCTAGACAAAATGCGGCATCACGTGGAGCTGGTTAAAGACCATGTTGACGGCATTAACGTGACGGATAACCAGAGTTCTGTCTTGAGATATCCGTCTCTGGGCGGCGCGCTCATCGTCAAGGAAATGGGTGGCGAACCGATCCTCCAGATGACATGCCGGGATCGGAACCGCATTGCGCTCCAGGCCGATCTGTTCTTTGCGTACAGCCGCGGCGTCACCAACGTCTTGTGTTTGACCGGCGATGCGGTGGTGGTTGGAGATCACAAGGACGCCAAGGGTGTCTTTGACCTCGATTCAGTTCAACTGCTCGATACGATCCACACCATCTCCGAAGGCACGGACCTTGCGGGGAATCCTTTGGATGGGACTCCGCGCTTCTGTAAAGGCGCGATCGTCACCCCGGAAGCGCGACCCTTGGAACCCCAGCTCATTAAGTTCGAGAAGAAGATCGAGGCGGGCGCGGAATTCATCCAAACTCAGGCGATCTATGATCTGGACAATTTTCGGAACTTCATGGATTACGCGAGGCAGTTCAATGTGAAGATTCTCGCGGGGATCGTGCTGCTGACGAGCGCAGGCATGGCTAAGTTCATGAATGCGCGGGTTCCGGGGATCTTCGTGCCTCAGTCTCTTATCGAAGAGTTGGAAGGCGCTCCTAAGGGCAAAGCTCTCGAGACAGGCATCCGCATCGCCGCGAGGATGATACGGAGCATCAAGGAGGAAAAAATTGCCGACGGCGTTCATGTTATGGCCATAGGCAAAGAAGAGGTGGTCCCACGAATTCTTGACCTTGCGGGCATTAATTCCGGATAATGGGAGATACATACCTGGAGGCTCCTTATGCCCCGCCGTGCTTTCCTCTCTGTCCAGGATATGACCTATGAAGAGATCGAAGAGCGTATCCTGGCCATTGAGCGCAATTACGAGGAGTTTTTCGAGCAAGCGCGTGACGGATTCTACATCTCGACGCGTGTGGGGCAGTTTCTCGACTGCAACGACGCTTTGGTCAAAATGCTGGACTACCGGGTCAAAGAAGAAGTCCTCACCATGGACCTCAACACTGACCTTTGGATGAACCCGGAGGACAGGGTCGTTTTCATGGGAATCATCGAACGGGACGGATTCGTCCGCAACTACGAGGCGGTTTTCAAACGCAAGGATGGATCGCCTGTATATGTGGGCCTTTCCAGTTACGTTTGGAGGGATCGCAAAGGGAACATCGGAGGATACCGAGGCTTTGTGGAGGATCATACCGAAGCTCGACTGATTCGAGACCAATTACAGTCTACCGAACTCAAGTACCGCGAGCTCCTTGAAAATATCCATGAAGGCGCGTTCGTTTCCGACCCAGGCGGTCGTGTCATGGATTGCAACCAGGCCTTTCTCAATATCGTCGGTTACTCTAGGGACGAATTCCTCAACATGAATTACTATCGGGACCTCTTCCTGAATCCCGACGATGTGCGCGAATTCCGGAGGCTCTTCACCAGATACGGCCAGATCAAAGATTACGAACTCCAGGTGGTGCGCAAGGACGGCACGATTCGACATGTTTCCATGAGCGGGTACGCGGGGCGCAACAACGAGGGGGAACTGATCAGCTATCAGGGCCTCATGAGGGATATTACGGAAGGCCATCGGCTGCGCAATCAACTGGTGCAGTCGGAGAGGCTGTCCGCGATGGGCAAGATGGCTTCTCAGTTGGCGCACGAGCTTAATAACCCCATATACGGGATCATGAATTGCCTGGAGCTGCTCAAAGACGCGGTGGCGGAACAGCACGCAAGGCGCAAGTATCTCGACCTGGCCTACAATGAGTGCAAACGCACATCGGGCCTGCTCATAAAGATGCTGAAGTTCTTCAGACCGGATGAAGAGAAGAAGGTCGAAACCGATATCAACAAATTGCTCGAAGAAACGCTCCTCTTCTATGAGAAGCAGTTCATGAACCTCAACATCAGGGTGAAGACCGAGTTTCAACCCGATCTGCCCCGAATCATGGGCGTGGAGAGTCAACTCAAGCAAGTATTCATCAATATGATCATCAACGCGAACACTGCCATGCCCTCGGGAGGTGAACTCCGTGTCGCAAGCAGACTTGAATCCGTCAGCGAAGTCGTGGCCGTGGAAATCCAGGATACCGGCGTGGGCATCAAACCAGAGCATCTGGATAAGATTTTCGACGCATTCTTCACGACCAAGAAGGAAGTAAAAGGCGTGGGACTCGGCCTCAGCGTCTGTTACGGCTTCATCCGGGAACACGGCGGAAGGATCGACGTGGAGAGCGAACCGGGTAAAGGCACAAAATTTACCATCTACCTGCCTGTGAACTCCAACTCGGAACCTCACACCAACGGCGACGGCCGTTAATGGCCCAACGCCAGGATCGGCTCCTATCTCTTTGATTTCCCTTTCATTGCCCAAAGGACTCGCGTATAACGCCCTAATGGACGTGCATGGCGTGGAGGTTCATCGTGAAGACCATGAAAGCTCTCGTGAAAAGTCGGCCGGAACCGGGCCTTTGGCTGGAAGAGATCCCCGTTCCCGAGCCGGGGATCAATGATGTGTTGATACGAGTGCATAAGACGTCCATCTGCGGAACGGATCTCCATATATACAATTGGGATGAGTGGGCTCGAAAGACCATTCCCGTTCCCATGCCCATCGGCCATGAATTCGTGGGGACCGTGGTCGCCATGGGAAGCAATGTGCATGACTTCAACATCGGCGATATTGTCTCGGGCGAAGGGCATGTCGTCTGCGGCCGGTGTCGTAATTGCATTTCCGGCCGCCGACATCTGTGCGCAAAAACTCAAGGTATAGGCGTGAATCGACCTGGGGTTTTCGCCGAATTTGTGCAGCTCCCTGTCACAAACGTCTGGTGCTGCGATGCGACCATTCCTATGGATGTGCTTTGTTGCTTCGATCCTTTAGGCAACGCGACGCATTCGGCTCTTTCGTTTGACGTGCTCGGTGAAGACGTGCTCATCACGGGCGCAGGT
>VGSG01000096.1 GCA_016875095.1 Deltaproteobacteria bacterium | reverse complement strand
CATCACGGTGGAAGACCGCGAGCGCCTGTCACTGGGAAACAAGACGGTGGAGTTTATTCATACGCCCTGGGTCCACTGGCCCGAGACCATGTGCGCTTATCTTGCCGAAGATCGCATTCTATTCTCATGTGACTTTTTCGGCTCACATATCGCGACTACGGATCTGTACGCAATCGATCAGCCGCGCGTGTACGAAGCTGCGAAGCGGTATTTTGGCGAAATTATGATGCCGTTCCGCGCGATAATTCAAAAGAACCTCGCCAAGTTGAAAGACCGGCAAATAGATCTTATCGCTCCGAGCCACGGTCCTCTTTACGACCGACCGGGATTCATCATGGATGCGTATGCGGACTGGGTCTCGGATCAGCCCAAGAACATAGTGGCGATCCCGTATGTTTCCATGCATAAGAGCACAAAGAAAATGGTAGAACATCTAGGGGCCTCACTTGCGGAAAAAGGGGTCACGGTTCATCAATTCGACCTCTCGGTTTGCGATATCGGTAAGTTGGCCATTACTCTGGTTGACGCTGCCACTATAGTTATCGGCGCCCCTACGGTGCTCATGGGAGCGCATCCGTTGACCGCTTATGCCGCGTTCTTGGCCAACATTTTGCGACCGAAGGCCAAGTTCGCGTCGATTATCGGCTCGTACGGCTGGAGCACTAAGGTTGTGGAGCAGATTGCCTCAATGATCCCGAATCTGAAGGTGGAAGTGTTGGAGCCGGTTTTGTGCAAGGGCTATCCGAGCGACGAGGTCCTGGGTTCCTTGGAGAGACTTGCTGCGACTATCGCGGACAAGCATGCGGAACAGGGCTTTGCAGCGCCGGGTAGCGTGGAGATTGCCCATAGCAAATAACGAGCGCCAATACGCGATCGGACGAGTAACCCGCGGGTGACATGAAACCTTCGCCGGATTTCGTCGTCTTGGAGATCCCCCCATATCCCATATGCGTTAAGTTAAGCAGCCCTGTTCTTTCGTCCGTCATTCCCGCGGAAGCGGGAATCCAGTCTTTTCAATATGTTCTGGACCCCGGATCAAGTCCGGGGTGACGGGATGCATTTGAGTTAACTATTTGAAATCACACGCCAAGATCCTTTAAGTTAACGCCTATGCCCCCATATCCCCCTTTTGAAAAGGGGGAAAAGCGCTACATATGCGCTTTCAGAGAAGGGAGCAGAGGGATTTCCCCTCGGATAACCGAAGAGGCGCTGCTTCTCCGTTCGTTTCATAGCGCCTTCAAAGGACTCGCTTGAGCCGATTCCGTCACTTGGGCCTGACGGCGTTTCTTGCTTCCAAATATCCGGTGAATTACAACATAAAAGAGCGGAATAAAGAGAATCGCCAGGGATGTCGCGGTGATCATGCCGCCGAGGACGCAGGTGCCGATGGCCTTCTGCGCTCCCGCTCCGGCGCCGGTGGCCAACGCAAGAGGCAGCACGCCGAAGCCGAACGCCAACGAAGTCATGACGATCGGGCGAAATCGAAGTCTTGCGCCTTCGAGAGTGGCCTCGATTAACCCCATCCCTTCTTCCAGTTTGGCCTTTGCGAATACGACGATCAGGATCGCGTTCTTGGTGGTCAACCCCAAGGTGGTGAGAAGCCCGATCTGGAAATAGACATCATTGGGCAGCCCCCGAAACGATGAAGCCATCACCCCGCCGATGACTCCCAGGGGAAAAGCCATCACGATTGAGAAGGGCAAGGTCCAGCTCTCATAGAGAGCCGCTAGAACGAGAAAGATCACGAGCATGGAAAATGCATACAACGCGGGCGCCTGGGCGCCGGCCAACCGCTCTTGGAAAGAAATCCCGGTCCAATCATAGCCGATCCCTCGGGGCAATTTCGCGACGAACTCTTCCATTGCCTTCATCGCCTCGCCGGAACTCCTCCCCGGGGCCGGCTCGCCCCACACGTTTACCGAAGGAAACGCGTTGTAACGTTCCAACTGCGGAGATCCGGAAGCCCAATGTCCCGATGCGAAAGAAGAAAAGGGCGCCATTTTGCCCGATGTGTTGCGCACATAAAGTTTTTTCAGATCGTCGGGCAACATGCGGTAGGGAGCGTCCGCCTGCACGTACACACGCTTCACTCGTCCGCCTTGAATAAAATCGTTGACGTAGGCGCTGCCGAAGGCCGCCGCGACAGTATGGTGAATAGCGGTAATGGGGAGCCCGAGAGCGCCCGCCTTTTCCCAATCCACATCGACCCGATATTCAGGCACGTCTTCCAGGCCGTTGGGCCGAACTCTGATCAATCTCGGGTCATGCGTAGCCATATCGAGGAGTTGGTTGCGGGCCGCCATCAGGTCCGCGTGGCCGAGGCCGCCGCGGTCCTGTAACTGAAAATCGAAACCCTTGGACTGGCCCATTTCAATCACGGCGGGCGGCGGAAAGACGAACACCATAGCGTTACGAATTCCTGAAAAAACCTTCATGGCCCTTCCGACCACAGCCTCGGCCTTCAAATCCGCTCGCTCCCGAAGCTTCCAGTCCCTCAGTTTGACAAATGCCAAACCCACATTTTGTCCCCTGAGAGTAAAGCTGACGCCGGAGACCGTCATTATCGACTCCACCGCCTCCTTTTCCTCCAACAAAAAATAATCCTTGGCCGTGTCCAGGACCTTCTGGGTCTGCTCCAGAGTGGAGTTCGCAGGGAGCATTGCCTGAACAAAGAGGACTCCCTGGTCTTCATCGGGGAGATAGGCGGTGGGCAGGTTCCGAAAGAGGAATCCCATCGACACGACAATTAAAATGAATACAAAAAGGTATCGCAGCTTTTTCGTCAGGAAATCGTTCACTATTTTCAAGTATAAGTCCCTGCCGCTGAAAAACGATCGATTGAACCATCGGAAAAACGGTCGCAAGAAAAAGATCGCATTTTCCGACGCTTCATGTCCTTTTGCCACCGGCTTGAGAAGGGATGCGCAGAGGACGGGGGTCAGAATCAAGGCCACAACAACTGAAAGAAGCATGGAGGCGATTATGGTCACGGAAAACTGGCGGTAGATGACGCCCGTCGAGCCGCCAAAAAATGCCATTGGACCAAAGACGGCGGACAGCACCAAGCCGATCCCGATCAGAGCGCTGGTGATTTCGTCCATGGATTTAGCGGTGGCCTCTCTGGGCGAAAGCCCCTCGTCGCGCATGATCCGTTCCACGTTCTCCACCACCACAATGGCGTCGTCCACCAGAAGGCCGATGGCAAGCACCATGGCGAACATGGTCAGCATGTTGATGGAGAACCCGAAGAGCCCCAGGACCGCAAAGGTCCCCAGGATCACCACCGGCACAGCGATGGTCGGTATGAGGGTGGCCCGGATGTTTCCCAGGAAGAGATACATGACGAGGAAGACCAGCAGGATTGCTTCAAGAAGAGTCTTAACCACCTCATCGATGGCCACTTGGATGAAGGGGGTTGTGTCATAGGGGTAAATGACCTTCATTCCCGGAGGGAAGTACCGACTCATCTCTTTCAGTTTGGCTTTGATCGCATCTGCCGTATCCAGAGCGTTGGCGCCGGCGGCCTGCCGGATGGCCAGGGCTGCGGCGGGTTTGCCGTTGTAATAATTCACGATATCATAGAATTCGGTGCCCAGTTCCGTGCGTCCCACATCTTTCACCCGAACGATGGAACCGTCCGGATTCATGCGGATGGGGATGGCCGCAAACTCTTCAGGGGTCTTGAGGAGGTTCTGGACAACAATTGAAGCGTTCAATCGCTGGCCTTCCACCGCCGGCGCGCCCCCGAACTGACCGGCGGAGACCTCGACGTTGTAGGCCCGCAGCGCGGATATGACATCTTCGATCGTGAGGTGATAGTTGGTCAGCTTGTCCGGGTTCAGCCAGACCCTCATGGCATACTGGGAGCCGAAAACCGTAACCTCACCCACTCCCGGGACGCGGGCCAGCACCTTCTCCAGGTTGGATTGGGCATAGTCTCTCAGATCGTACGCATCCATGCTCCCGTCTTCCGAGACCAAGCCTACGATGATCAACCAATTCCTGGTGGATTTGTTGACCGTGACTCCCTGGCGTTGCACCACCTCGGGAAGGTTCGCCATGGCGAGCTGGAGCTTATTCTGGACTTGAGCCCAGGCAAGGTCCGGATCGGTTCCCGGGGCAAAAGTCAACTGGATGCGAGACGCGCCTGCGGAGTTACTGGTGGCGAACAAGTAAAGCATCTTGTCAAGGCCGGTCATCTTCTGCTCAATGATCTGGGTAACACTGTTCTCAACCGTCTCCGCAGAGGCCCCCGGGTAAATGGAGTCAATGGCGATTGAGGGCGGAGCGATGGGGGGATACTGTGATATGGGCAGATTGTAGATCGCCAGGCCGCCCGCGACCATCATAATGATGGCGATGACCCAGGCAAAGACAGGGCGATCCAGAAAGAATCTCGATAGCATCGAGGGCCTCCGTTAATTCGCTTTTCCGGTCTGCCGAGAGGGGCTCCCAGGTTCCGCGTCGGCTTTCCGAGAGGCGTCAACGTCAATAACCTTAACGGACACCCCGGGCCGAACCTTTTGTATACCCTCGACCACCACACGATCGCCGAGTCCTAGACCTGACGAGACAAGCCACTTGTCGCCGATGGCGCGATCAAGGGTAAGCGTCCGCTGCTGAATCTTCCCCTCCGCGTCTACGATGAGCGCAATAGGGTTACCCTTTGGATCGCGCGAGACCGCCTGCTGAGGAATAAGGATGGCACGCTCGTTTACGCCTTCCTTCACAACCGTCCGGACGAACATGCCCGGCAGAAGAATTCCTTCAGGATTTGGGAAGACAATCCGTAAAACGACGGAGCCGGTGGTCGGTTCCACCGTGACATCCCGAAACTGAAGCGCGCCTTCCAATGGATATGCCGTGTGGTCTTCCAGGATCAGCTTGACCGTGTTCTGGTCCTTTCCGTTTTGGTGAAGGCGGTTGTCTTCCAGGCGCCGCTTCAGTCGCAGCAGTTCGGTGGTGGATTGGGGCACATCCACGTAAATGGGGTCCAGTTGCTGGATGGTCGCGAGGGGCATGGCTTGATACGCGGTCACCAGGGCGCCGTCGGTCACGTTGGATTTGCCGATACGTCCGGAGATGGGAGCGGTGACGCGGGTGTAATCCAGATTGATGCGGGCCGTCTCCACCGCCGCTTTCCAATACTGAACATCGGCTTCGGCCTGTTTCAAAGCGGCCTCTCTATCGTCATAATCCTGCTGGCTCACAGCTTTTTCGGCGAGTAAAGTCTTGTATCGTTCGGCTTTGGACCGGATCGCGGGCAGATTGGCCTCCGATTTCGCGAGAGCGGCCCTGGCGCTGTCGAGCGCCGCCTGAAAGGGCGCGGGGTCGATCTGATACAACACTTGGCCGGCCTTGACGTCGGAACCCTCCGTAAACAGGCGTTTCTGAATGATGCCATTCACCTGTGGTCGGATTTCCGCAATGAGGTAAGCGGAGGTGCGTCCCGGCAATTCAGTGGTGAGCACCAGCTCCTGCGCCCGGACTGTTACCGCGGCTACTTCCGGGACAGGGGGCGCGAGGGGTTGCTGGCCGCGACCGCATCCGCCCAGCAAAAGGCCGCTCAGCGCGGCCATCAAGACAGCGCTCCACGTAAGCGCTCCAAGAACCGGTTCACGGGATTGCATCAGAGACCTCTCGCTTTCTCCTTGATGCGGTGTCGGCCGGCAATCGCTTCTCAGCGCGGCCTCCTCTGTCAGAGACGGGGTAAGAATCATTCAGAGACATTGTGAAAATCCCTTTGAGATTATCCATAATAACGCGGCGAATCGCATCCAGATTCTCAGGTTCGTACCCTTCCCAGTTCAGGCTCCGTTTTATGGCGCTCGGTGAGATGTGGAATATCTGGATTTCTCCCATGATAGCAAAGACGCGAAGCTTCACGTCCTGATCGTCCCACCCGGGGGCCACGATGCGTGCCGCCAAACCGAAAAGAGCGTTCTCCAAAGGTCTCATGAAGCCTTCAAAGAGCACATCGAAAGCCTTGGTGGGAGAGAGTTGTTCACGGACGATAATGCCGAGCCATTTGTCTGTCTGAGGAGCACCGAGGAACCGGGTAATAAGAAATTCCAACAACTCACTGAGGAGACTGAAGCTCTGTTCCTTATCAAGCGTCTTTTTTTTCAGAGCTTTTTGGACTTTAGCGAGTTGAGGTCCAATCACTCCGTCCACTTGCTCCACGATGTGGTCTGCGACAGCGAGGTACAAGCCCTCTTTGCCGCCAAAATAGTAAGTTATGGCAGCGAGGTTGACCTGAGCCTGTTCTGCGAGCATGCGGGTGCTCACCCCGTCAAAACTGTACTTACCAAACAGGTCCAGGCCTGCCTCGATAAGCCGTTTCCGTGGTTCGACAGCGGTCCAGCCTTTTTTCGTTCGATAAGCAACTGAGCGGGAAGGCATTGAAGCTCCAGCGGAAGACATATTCGGCAGCGCGGGTTGCTTGGATTGGAGCGTCGTGGGGCGCCGGTTTTCTTCTCTAAAACATAGCATATTGGTGTGGTAAGTCAATCGTTTGTTTCATAAAGAACTTTCCCCATTGTCGGTTCCCACCGACTACAGCCACGTTCCATTACTCATCAGATCGTTACTCTCGTCCAGTTACCGGGGAATGTCCCGGCGCAACTGTAATTGTGATGATTGCACAAATGCAGTTGACGTCGGACGGCATCTGCACTGAACATGATGACGGCCGCGAATGACCTTCAGGTCCCGCTGGTGGTGAACCTTGAGCAACCTCCGCGACGTAAAGCCTCCCTTGATAGACACTCTTTTTTTCTTGACAACGAAGCCCCATTGCAGGATCCATGGACATATGTCCAACCATCAATACGACATTGGACGGTTTTCCGAAATCTTCAGGGCGTTGTCAAACCCCAACCGCCTCCGTATCTTCTTGCGGATGCTTTCATGCTGTCCCCCCGGAACGAAATGCGCCACTGACATGGCATTAAGGCAGTGTGTCAGCGAACTGGGCAAAGGCCTTGAAATAGATGCTTCAACTGTTTCCCACCACATCAGAGAACTCCGCCAATCAGGCCTCATACGCGTAGAGAGACGCGGAAAGAACATGTTGTGTTGGATTGATCCGGAAACAGTGCTCGACACAGCGAAGTTGCTGACTGGGGGCTCGTTGCTCGAGTGTCTCGAAGAGGATGAATGTCTCAGTGCAGGAGAATGCAAATGAATGATTTGACTTCGGAGGAAAAAGGGAAAAGCTGTTGTGCGCCTGAGGATGCTAGAGCCGCCTGTCGCCAACCAGTCGCCGGAAACTCATCTGCGTGCTGCGCTCCCGAAGCGGCGCCTTGGAAAAATGGAAAGACCCTGGTCTCAGTGATCATCATAGTGGCGGCAATCGGGGTTGGAGCCAATTCATTCTTGAATACAAACTCTGCCCAGTCCTACACTACAGTTCCTGCTAAGTCCTTTTCCGCAGGGCTCGCGGAAATACCGGCTGTGACGGTACAGAATACCTCTCAAGGTAAGCCACAACCGAAACAGGAAGATATTTCCCTCAACCGAGTCCTGGATTCATTGCAATCTCTCGACTCGCTGGCAGCGGACAAAGATGTGGTGTTTCTGGTGCTCCCGGGACAGGCGCAGTTCTCCTCTTCCCCGGTTCCGAAGCAGTTGGGGACGGTAGCGAACAATCTGTGGAAATCGGGACGAAGGGTTGGAGTGTTCACGCTCAACAACAGTGCGCCGGACCACACCCAACTAGCGCGTCGTTTCTCGGTCAAGGCTTTTCCCTGTGTAATAGTTTTGGGGCGACAGGGCCAACCGTCCGCTGTGGCCGGTGAGATCACTGAAGCCGGCTTGTATAACGCGTTCGTTTTGGCATCAACACCCGTTGCTTGCTGTCCCGGCCAGAGCAATGCATCCTGCTGTCCGAAGTGATGGAGTTTGGCGATGCTCGAATGGTCTGCCGCTATTCTTCAGTCATCGACTTATTCAGTGGCGGTTTTCCCCGCGGCTCTCATGCTCGGAATAGTAGGATCTGTGACCTCCTGCTGCAATCTTCCGGTTCTTGGGGCTATTGCCGGATATTCGGGTACTGTCGGACATGACACTGATCGCCGCACCCTCCTCGTGGCCGCTCTCTTTTTCATGCTCGGAACTGTCGGAGCCTTCGCCGCTTTAGGAGCAATCAGCGGATTTGTGGGCCAAGTTGCGGGAGCTTCGTTGGGGATGTATTGGAAGCTGTTCGCAGGATTCGTCTCGGTCTTGTTTGGACTAGCTACTTTAGGTCTTCTCCCGTACGATTTGGCCAGGCTGGGAATTACAGGGAAAGCCTGGCAGATGAGGTCATCAGGGGCAACAATTTACGGTCTTGCGGTAGGTGGAGGGGCTACCGCCTGTTCCGTGTGCTGCAATCCGATTCTTCCGGTAGCCCTTGCGGTGACCACTTTACAGGGACATGCCCTCTGGGGAGCAGTTATTCTTACGGTTTTCTCGATAGGGTACAGCTTGCCTATGGTCGGCCTTCTTGTGGGAATGGGCCTGGGATTAAGAAGGTTGACCTCAATGGTTCAGAGGATTAGCCCTGTAATCCAAAAAATCGCCGGAACTCTGCTCATTGTCCTCGGGTTCTATCTCTTGGGGATGTAATGATAATCACGGTCCGCAGTGAAGGAATTGCCGGAAAAGTTGCAACGATACTTCAATTACAAGAAGCAATCCCGCAGCTTCATCTGTTGTGCGTAATCTGTGTGGTCAACTGAGAAGTGGGGTCCCCGCCCTCTATTCGCAGGCAAGACTAACGAATGATATCACTTTAGCGATGTGGTGTGCGACCGAGGGTCCCGCAAAAGTCCCGCACTCGTCATCTTGAAAAAGAAAAGCCGCTTGGCCGCGGTAAGCTAATCAAGCGGGATTCTGTAAGATTCGTGGTGCCGAGGGCCGGAATCGAACCAGCGACACAAGGATTTTCAGTCCTCTGCTCTACCGACTGAGCTACCTCGGCGCGCTGTTCATGTTAATGATTCGGTCAGGCAGTGTCAACGAATTTTGCGGTTCGCCCGCATCGCTCCCTGCGCGGGTGGAGGGCGCTCCGGGCAGCTCCTGTTCAGTCCCGGCTCTTCAGGAAATCGTGGGCATGGTTGCGGATACCCTTGTTCTGGAGCATGTGGAACGTGCGCATCCGCTTCACGTGTATGGGATTCAGCGATCCGAGAGGAATGTAGACGAGCTTCCTGCCCATGCTCTTCGCAAGCTTCTTCCACCTCCGGGTCGGAGGCTTAGCCGCCACGTATACCACGCCGGGCTTTTCCGAGTATGCCAGGCCGGCCACCAAGAGGCGTTCGTGCCTGGTAGGAACAAAATCAAAGCTCGGATCGCGCCAGATGTCGTACATGCGGAGCGGAGGATAGGACAAGACAAACCCGCCATGCTCCATGCGACTGATCCCGGGTCCCACCACATGCGCTCCGGGAACCGTGGAGTAAAACGCCATGTCCGATTCCTGGGAATGCTCGCCGAGCCAGGTCATCTGGAACGGATAGCTCACGCTCTTCTCATCTTCGTCAAAGATCACGACCACAGAGCCGAATTCCAGACCGCCCCGATCTTCGGTCTTGACATACAGCCGATGTTCATGGAAGCGGCGCAGGGTTTCGCGGATGTCCGGGCCCTGACCGAAGTCTGAAATAAAAGGCTCCGCGTCGGTGAGCCCGGATTGAAGGATATGATTCGCGTGTTTCATCAACGCGCCGCCCCATTTTTCCACTTCCACGTCTTCGGGCGGGTAAGAGCAGATGTCCACCTCGTTCGGATCCGCGGTCTCCCACTTGCGTTTGAGGTGCTCTTTCCACTTGGTGGAGGTCACCGCCTTCATTTTGTATTTCCGTGGCGCGCGAAAAAGAGTGCGGAGCTTCTTGTGCAAAATGATCTTATGTCCGTGAAAGAGGAGATTGTCTTCATTCAATTCCACTGCGGAGGGATCGTACGGATCGTTTGCCCAGGAGTAGTCGGAAAGATACTCATGGACATGGTACGCGAAGTCTTCGTCCATGGCGCTGCGCGCGGCCGCGACCAGGTGATACATTTCAGGCAGGAGCTGACCCTTGAAGCCCAGCCACTTACGGAGAAACCTGGCCCACGTCAATCGCACATACTCAGGAACCGAGTCACGAGTTTCCTTCGCGTAGTACGCCGCGGCTTCCTCCATCAGCGAAAGGATCATATCGTGGCGATTGGTTGGAGGAGGCTCTTCGGGATTCCGGCGCCAGTTCTCGAACGCTTCGATGATCCGGGGTATTTCCGTAAAGCCCTTCTTAAGTGATTCCGGATGAACAGGCGCCAATACCGCGGCTTTGACTCCGGTTTTCATGAGCGGCAATGCCTGTGGCTCACCGAGACGACCCGCGATTCCCGGAACGTGCGCGAGCCCACCCACAAAAAGGACACGTTCGTGCTCGCCCGCGGCCTCCTGAAGGCGGGCTGCCATGAACGATTCCCGTCGGGCGTTGTCCTCATCGTTTCCGAATGCTTGCCCGTTCTTGGCAATGAGCTCCAGGAACGTTCGTTGCCCCAGCCGATCGACCAGATACGAGTCAGGCAAGCGGTCGTGAAAGAGCGGGTACCGCAAGGGCAGGGGATCGATGAAATGGAGCGGGATTTCTCCTTCCAGCGCGGACCGGACCGCTTCCTGCACGCCGTCCGAGCCTTCCATGATGAGCACGGAATTCTCATCAGAAGCTGTCTGATACAGGATCACGGAATGATGGGGCAGCCGTCGCACGCCCGAAACGATCTCTTTGCGCAGGGCGTGAGGAAGTTCCACGCAGATGCAATCAGGCTCCTCGTGACGAATGACGGAATTCACCGCTACCGCAAACTCGATGCGGTAGTGGAGCACGCCCGCAAGAGTAATGTTCCCGTGCTGAACGAGGTCAGACCACTGTTGGCCCATCAAATGCGCCACGGTTCTCTCCGGTGATCTGAAGGAAGGATTGATCGACCGCTGTGCGGGTGTCCATCTTGGCGTCACGCTTCATGAGCCTGTGAGCGAAGCGCGCGATATTGAGCCCATCCCGGACGCTCAAATCTTCATCCCGGACATGAGATCGCTGAAGAATATCCACGACCTGCTTGATGATCTCGTCACGGGGTCCTTCAAGTTGGGTGCGGAGAATGCGGAATTCCTCTTCACGGGTGGGGTAATCCATGTGAACAGCCGGCTGGAGCCGCGAATGGATGTATTCGGGGACCTCGAACGTGGACGCGTCTTCATTCATGGTCACGCAAATGCGAAATTCGGGCTTTGCCTTGATTTCCACACCCGCGACGATTGAATAAACGCTGCGGCGCATATCGAGAAGCGGAGCTATGGAAGCCCAGCTTTTCTCGCTCATCCGATTCCCTTCGTCCAAAAGGCAAATCCCGCCTCTCACCATCGCGGAAACCAGCGGTGACGCTACGTAACGGATCTTGTTGTCGTCCGCGATAACCGGCGAGATGATCAGATCCTCGGGCTTGGTGTCCACGGTGCACTGGAAGATATACAGGTCCTGTTTCATGACCTTGGCCGCGGTGATTGCCAGAGAAGTCTTACCCACTCCGGGTTTGCCGAGTATCCGAGGCTGCATGGGCGGGTCTTCCGCGTCGTCGGCCCATGCGGCGATCAGTTGCCCAAGAGGCTCCTGCATACCCACCCACTGAACATCCAGCTTGGGAGGATCCATCAAGTGGATCTCCACGCCTTTGACGGTTATCTTATCGATTTGTGCGGCCATGTTCTCCGTCCGGTTCTCGCCCGCCTGCGCCGTATAGGGGGCGTGTTGAGCGCTGCTGCGCTGCTGTAAATTCAATCCGATTATGATTCTAAGGGAGCTGTCCAGGGGTGTCAACTGCGCCCAGAGCCGCGGTGGAACCACCCAGTCGCGCGGGGCAAAAGAAGGTCTCGGCTGGTGATCGTTACCTTCTACGCCCCGAGAAAAATCCCCCTTTAGAAAAGGGGGAACGTGGGGACCTCCCTTTCCAAAAGTGGAAAGGGGCATAGGCGTTAAAACAGGATTAGCCTCTGGGGCCGGACATTCCCCATCACCCTGCCCTCTCCCGCCAGGGGAGAGGGTTTCCGGAACCCCCCTGCCTCGATGGGAGGGGGAAGGGGGAGGGTGATAACACCTTGTTATCACAGAGACCCATTTCTCATTTGAACGCCTATGGAGGAAGGGGGATTTTCGACAAGATGCTCACCACATGCGCTAAGACAGGACGCGCTCTCCTACACCCACCGGGCAAAGATCACATTGCTGAGCAGGCGGCCTCGGGAAGTAAGCGCAAGACGGTCGCGGTCGAGCGTGAAGAGGCCTTCTCCGGCCAGGTCTCCAATGGTGGCCATGACGAAGTCCTTGGCATCCACCTGGTAGCGTTCGCCCAAGATGTCAAGGTCCAACCCTTCGACCAGCCTGAGACCCATGATAAGCGCATCTTTGAATCGAGCCTCCGGAGTTAGCTCGGTCAACGAAGCCCGCGGCAACGTCGCCCGATTGAGCGCGGCGACGTACTTCGCGGGCTCTTCTATATTCACGTATCGCACTCTTCCGTTCATGCCGGTCGCGCCCGCGCCCAGGCCCAGGAAGACGCGGTCCGTCCAGTACTTGAGATTGTGCCGCGAGCGCTTCCCTGGCTTGGCGAAATTGGAAATCTCGTACTGCTCGTACCCTGCTCGCTGAGCCAGGGAAACGATCTCTTCGTACATGTCCGCGACAAGATCCTCATCAATAGGCGGGATCTCGCCGCGGTATAAGAGGCGCTCCAGCCGGGCGCCGGGTTTGACTTCCAGCAGGTATGCGGAGATGTGCTCGGGGGCAAGCTCAAAGACCTTTTCAAGAGTAACCCGGAGCCTATCAAGCGACTGGCCTGGAAAGCCGGCTAACAGGTCCACGGAGATGTTGTCGAAACCGGCCTCACGAAGCTCCCGGAACGTGGACACAGTTTCGGATGCAGTGTGCGGACGCCCCATAGCCTGAAGCTCCTCATCATGGAATGATTGCACGCCGAGGCTGGCTCGATTGATACCCGCGGCTCTCATCTTGCGGAATGCGTCCGGGCCGGCGGTCGCGGGGTTGATCTCCACGGTGATTTCAGAGTCAGGCGCGATCCGAAAGTAGGACTTGCACCCGTCGATCAGCAAGATCAGACGCCCCACTTGGAGTATGGAAGGGGTCCCGCCGCCGATGTAAATGGTGTCTGCGTGAGAAGTTACAAACGGCGCCTGAAGATCGCCATTCGAGCCCCATAGCTTCATTTCCCGCATCACCGCGTTGACATAGGGCTCTTCCTGCGCGGGATCGTGCGCAGTTGTGGCAAATCCGCAGTACACACACCGGGAAAGACAAAAAGGGATGTGGATATAAATCCCGAACGGTTGATCATCCTTGGGAAAGGCCGGCTTGAATTGCTTCATGAGAAGGCACTATAGCGAATGGCATTGAAACCCGCGCCATAAATCAGCCTGCCCCATCCCCTTCTCGTCCGGGGAGGGGGTCCGAAAACCCTCTCCCCTGGAGGGAGAGGGCAGGGTGGGGGGGGTCGGGCTTCGTTCAAGGCCGCAGGTTTTAGCGCAGATGACTATAACGATCCCGTGGCCTGTGACCAATCGATGGTCCTTTTCAAACCATTCTCTCAATTAAAGATCTTACCACAGGGTAGGGCGGCCAATGGAAGACACGTCCTCTTGAAGAACGAGCCGTTCCCCAACACCTATTTTGACTTCCCTATTCAGTAGTGTGAGAAGCCGGGAAGAAATGCGGTATCGGACGCGTGTCCGTTGCGGCATGCTGCGACATTCCTTCACTTCAAACGACACAAGGCCGTCGGACCTCCGTTCAAGAGATCCCCAGCCCGCCCCACCGGGCACGTTGTCGTGTTGAAAGCGCATAGGTGTGACGGTCGGTACAAGGTCTGCCTTTGACCCTTCACGAGCTGTCGTTTGGTACCATATCAGTCCCAGATGACGTGCGGGGATGCGCTGGCCAAAGCTGTCTCAAAGCTACGACCCCACTCCCAATCGTGCGAGTAGCGAAGAAGGTCCCACCTGGGTGGCCCCGACGTCACACGTCGGGGTCGCGAAGCGACAGGAGGCGAGGACCGTAAGGCATCGAAGGTACTTCCAAGACGCGTGGCCACTGGGTTCACGAAAATCGCTTCTTGTGCTTCGGCGCCTGAGGGCAACCCTGAGTTCGCCACGATCCTCAAGGTTGTAAAGGCGCTCGGTCTGCGCCTCCATGCGACTCCCCAGTGACGTTTAAGTCCCCGACTCTCCGCATGGGATGATGTTCCACCGCCATGCGGGTTGCGGCGGAGTAGGAATCTCCCTCACTTCGGACGACGCAAGGCCGTCGAACCTTCGTTCAGGAGATCCTCAACCCGCCGTAGTGACCATGTCATCCTACTGAAAACACAGAGGTGTGGCGACGGGGGGCATTTCTGGTGTTGACTCATGTGAGCTTCGGCTCGCGTAGCGGGATTACCGGATGAGACAAGCGCGAACAAATCACCCGCGAATGGGAGGATCGATTACTGCCTTGAAACTCACCACTATGCTCGGGCCACGGAGCGATTCAGTTCGCGAGACTGCCTTACAGTCTCAATTTCTTTGTTTTCTGCGGCCTCTTTCGTTTCATATACTTCTTGAACTCCTCGATCTTCAGTATGAATCTGCCCACTTTTGTCCGAAAGTCCTCGTCCTCAAGACTACTTATCAATATGGCGTTTGTTGGTTTCCCTGTTGGCCAGTGAATGTCTATCAAACCCTCGTTCCGACATTCGAAGCGGTTATACGCCATGAACCTTTTCTTACCTCCGCCGCCGCCGGTAATGTTTACATTCCCAGTGTGAGCCACATAAGTTCTGTCACCTTCAGGGTGATCCCGGAGGAACATCCCCGCGATCCGGAGGTTTCTACCCACGTAGGGGAAGTTGATCTCGCAATTGATATCGTGATTGGCCGTCAGTGCGGGACGCGGTAGGCCGAAGGCATTCCAGTATCTATTGGGAAGCACGTTAAACGTTGCCCAGAAACCAACATCTGCATGCCAGAATAAATCAGCCAGAACGGTTTCTCCCTGAAAGCCCACCTTGCACTCAGGGTACATCTGGGCCCCTTCGATCAGAAGGTCTCGAAACCTCTGTTGCGCCTCAGCGATCTGTATTTCTTCAACCAATGGAAAGTATGTCATTTTTCACTCCAAGCTCTAGCGTGAACAGGGCACAAGTCTTTGTCGATTCACGACAGCACACTTTCAAGGCAGAAGCAGGTCAGTTCGTGAGCCGTACCATTCCGTTGACAAACCTCGGTCAACCCGCATTTTGGGCACAGTTGTTGCGGCAGGTCCTTCTCAGCGATATCAATGGTTCCCGCGGCCTGGTGCAAAGGCAGTAGCAGCTTGAGGTACTTCCCGGCAACGAGCCTGTGGAGGTTGTCCTTCTTCTTGAGACCGAGCCACTCAAACACGCCACGGTTGTTGCGAGAGGTATTGCATGGCTTGCAGGACCACACCATGTTGTCCGCGCTGTCAGGCCCTCCGCGACTTCGCGGAATGAGGTGGTCCATTTCAAGCCCGGCTGTGTTGCCACAGAACACACACTCTTTCAACAATTCTTGCTCTTTCTCCCACTCTCTGATGGTTCCGGACATGGTCATTTCGCCGTCGCGCAGATCTTTGAACCTGTTCGTTATGAACTTTCGTTGAGTGGCGCCCTCCAGAGTTCCGTAAACGCTTCTGCATATGAGTTTTGTGTACTCGTAGAGCTGGTTGCAAAACCTCTTATGGGCACTAACCGCGCGAAATCGCGCACGATTTAAGTGCTTGTTCTTTTAGAAGAAGTTGTGTATTTGACTCGCCGGAGGTAAGTCCGGTGAGCAAACGTGTCGTGTATCTGACTGATGAGCAGTGGAAGAAGATTGAGCCTCTCATACCCAAGCCTCCCCCTCGACCGAGGGGAGGCCGTCCCAGGGC
>VGSG01000095.1 GCA_016875095.1 Deltaproteobacteria bacterium | reverse complement strand
CCTTCTTGGCTAGTAACGCGGCTTTTTCAAAGGTTCCTCCGAGACCCACACCCACAACAATAGGAGGGCACGGATTGCCTCCCGACTCTTCCACGCGCTGAACGACGAATTCCTTGACCCCGTCCATGCCCGCAGACGGTGGAAACATCACCACGCGGCTCATGTTTTCCGAGCCAAAACCTTTGGGCGCCATGATAATCTTAAGGCCGTCACCCGGAACGATCTCCGTATGAATGACGGCCGGCGTGTTATCCCCTGTGTTAATGCGTGTGATGGGATGCAGGACCGATTTTCGCAAATAACCGTCTCGGTAACCAAGCCTCAC
This sequence comes from Deltaproteobacteria bacterium, assembly GCA_016875095.1. Classification (GTDB taxonomy): domain Bacteria; phylum Desulfobacterota; class Desulfomonilia; order Desulfomonilales; family Desulfomonilaceae; genus VGSG01. The sequence continues at coordinate 15,702 of VGSG01000095.1, read as the reverse complement.
GCCTTCGTGGATTGCATCGGTGAGCGATCCCCCCTCGAAATGGACCTCCTGCCCTATTTCGAGAAAGAGCACAGCCATACCCGTATCCTGGCAGAGGGGAAGGTTCTCGGTCTTGGCTATATGGGCATTTTCGATGATGCGGCCCAGGATTTCACGGCCCACGGGTGATTCCTCGGACGCGTAGGCCCGCTCCAGGGCCTGGAGCACATCTTCACCCAAGATGACGCACGCTTCCATACACAATTTCTTTACGGCAAGGGTAATATCGCCAACCAATATGGTCTTCATTCTCCAATTCCTTCGCGACTTCTCCCACACGGTAGGTCGGAAAAAGGCGCTCTTGTGACCCTCTTCCGCAAACCAGGGCACGGGATCTCTCCCGCGCCCCTTCCCAAATACGCGTCCGCGGTCGTTGGCTGTTCCGGAAAGGCCGCTGTGCGGCTCTTGTCAAAGGACCTTATTGAGCGAGTACTCGATTATGCCGGTGGCTCCCGCCTTGAGTAGCTTTGGGATCAGGCTTCGCACTATCTCTTCCGAAACCACCGATTCCACCGCAAACCACGGAGATTTGTACAAACCCGAGACCGTCGGTGCATTCAGCGACGGGAGCATCCCCACGACAGCGTCGAGCTTGTCTCCAGGCACATTCATCTTGAGCCCGACCATTTTGCGCGCTTCGAGCGCGGCTTGCAACAGCAGGTGGATTTGCTCCATCTTTTCTCGCTTGAAAGGATCCTTGTAGGCGCGCCTGTTTGCAATGAACTGAGTATTCGTCGTCAACAGAGTATGAATAATTCGTAGCCCATTGGCTCTTATGGTGCTCCCGGTTTCCGTCACATCCACAATCGCGTCTACCACCCCTTCACGCACCTTGGCTTCCGTGCTGCCCCAGGAGAATTCCACTTCCACTTTCACGCTTCGTTCCTCGAAGAAGGCACGCGTGAACCGCACGAGCTCGGTTGCAATTCGCTTGCCCTCCAGGTCTTCGGGTCTGTCGTAAGGAGATTCTCCGTCCACCGCAAGGACCCAACGAGCAGGGCTCTGAGAGACTTTGGAATAGACCAGGTCGTCGATGACCACCACATCCGACTGATTCTCCAGGATCCAGTCTTTGCCCGTGAGACCGGCGTCAAAGGTCCCGTCTTCCACGTAACGAGACACTTCTTGGGCTCTGAGCCGAGCCATGACGACCTCTTCGTCATCCACCGCGGGAAAATAGCTACGCGGCGACCCTGAGATATTCCAGCCCGCCCTCTGAAAGAGCTCAATAGTAGCCTGCTCAAGGCTCCCTTTCGGTATTACCAATCTAAGCGGTTCTCTCGTCATCAATTTTCTCGATCTCTCCTTGAGGCGTTATCCGACTGTAAAAGCAGGTCCATTCACCTGTGTGGCAAGCGCCCTTGCCCGTCTGGTCCACCAAGAGGAGAATGGTGTCCTGGTCGCAGTCCACACGGACTTCCCTTACGACTTGCACGTCTCCCGATGTGGCGCCCTTCCGCCACAGTTCCCGCCTGGAGCGACTCCAGTAACAGGCGCGTCCTTCCCGCAGGGTGGTTTTCAGCGCTTCCCGGTTCATGTAAGCCAGCATCAGCACCGCGCCGGTGCGCACGTCCTGGGCTATGGCCGGAACCAGTCCGCCGGACTTCTCAAAGTCGATCATGAGATCTTCCGAGAGCTTGTCGGATTCCATTATACCTCCGCGGATCTCGCGCCTGATACAGATATTCCGGAAAGGGATGACATCGAGCGAAGACTATTGATCGCGAGAATCGGGCCCCCTTCCCCCCGCAAAGATGAACTACCCAGGGATGATCTCTATGATACGGATGGTCCTATCATCGCGCTCCCACTCCGCGTCCTGGAACCACTTTATGACCTTTTGCCATGAGCAGCCGCCGAGTGCGAGGAGGATAAGAGCGGCCAGAAACCATCTTTTCATGGTGATCCTCGATGCGGAGATCTCCGGGGTTTCGGCAGGCGTCAACTACGCAAATTCATTATACATGATAGGCTGATAGCGTGCAAGGGCGAACCCATAACCCAAACTAAATTCTTGTTATTTAATACATCATGGCCAAATAATAAGATAAATTTGTTGCCATCGTGTTTCCGTTGTGGTAAGATCCTTCTACGGAATTCCCTTGGTCAGGTGAGAGCGCTTCAAGACATCTCACGCATGGAAACACGATCAGGAGAGGATCAGCTCGAACCGTGGATCCAGCGGCTGATCCCGGAGGAGACTATGAAACGGTCATTGATCTTAATTGCGACAGCGGTTCTCATAACGGGATTGGGTTGTTGGTCCCACGCCTTTGAGACCGATTTCGACGACATCAGGCGCTATGATGGGAACTTGATGTGGTGGAAGCTCGGTAGAGGGTTTACCAATGCAGCCGCGGGACCGTATGAACTGTTCACCAACATGGCCAACCAGGCGGTAAAGGGAGCCTATATAGGCGCGTACGACGGCGGTCTGCAAGGGTATCTGGCCGGATCAACGAATGGTTACGTAGCGGGGTTCTTCTCCGGTCTGTATCGGGGAATCCAGAGGACTACGCTCGGGTTTCTCGAGATGCTCACCTTCTGGAAACCGGAATACGGCCCCACACTGGATCCGGTCTATGGAACCAGAAACGACACTTTCGGCGCGCAAGACTACTTTAGTCCGGAGCCTTTCTGGTATAACGGACCCGCCAGATAAGCGCCTCAACGGAGCCGCGGGGAGCGGATCACGATTATTCCCTGCGGCTTTTCCACTCCGCAACGTCCAAATTCCCGCTCGTGTCATCGATTAAAACCCTTGGAGAAACTGCTGAGCGCTGTACGCGGCCTGAGCGCCTTCTCCAACCGCGGTGGAGATTTGGCGGAGCGTCTTGGACCGGATATCGCCCGCCGCGAAAAGCCCCGGCCTAGAGCAAGCCATTTGCCCGTCGGTTATTACGAATCCCTTGCCGTCCATGTGCGCCAAATCCGAGAAGACCTGATTACTGGGAGTCAGGCCCACGTAGAAGAAGACGCCGGCCACGGGCAGATCCTGTCTTGAGCTATCCTTCACCGACCGGATAGTGAGGGACTGGACATCCCTCTCTCCGTTCACGGAGATCGGAACCGTGCTCCAGTGAATTGTGATCTTGGGTTCCGCAAAGGCCTTCTCCTGAATTTCCTTCACCGCGCGCAACTCGTCACGCCGGTGAATCACATGTACCCGCGCCGCAATACGGGCGAGGTACACAGCTTCCTCGACAGCCGAATCGCCCCCTCCTACGACAGCCACTTCCAGATCACGAAAGAACGGCCCATCGCATACCGCGCAGTAGCTCACGCCTTTGCCGGCCAGCTCCCGCTCCCCAGGAATACCCAGTTTCACAGGAGAAGCCCCGGTTGCCAAGATCATCGCACGGCACTCATAGGTCTTTCCCGAATCCGTATCCGCTCTATATCCCGAGTCCGTGGCCGAGACGCGGGCCACATCCTCCTGATGGATTTCCAACCCGAACTTGCGCGCGTGCTCTTCCATTCGCTGGGCGAGTTCCGCCCCGAGGATGGGCTCGGTGATTCCGGGATAATTCTCGATCCATTCCGTGGCCGTCATCTGTCCACCGGGAATGGATCGTTCCAACAGGATCGTGGGAATTCGAGCTCGGGACGCATAAAGGCCGGCGGTTAACCCAGCCGGCCCTCCTCCGAGAATGATCAGGTCCGTTTTCATCTCACGAGACCTTGTCCAGGAGCTCCTTTATTCGATCTCTGGGCACTGCTCCCACTATCTGGTCGACCACTTGACCGTCCTTGAAGAGCATCAAAGTGGGAATTCCTCTGATCCCATATCGGTTGGCAGTTTCTCGATTGTCGTCCACATTGAGCTTGGCGACTTTTACTTTGCCGGCGTATTCATCGGCCAGTTGCTCCACCACGGGGGCAACGGTTCGACACGGTCCGCACCACGCGGCCCAGAAATCCACCAACGCGGGAAGATCTGATTTCAGGATCTTTTCGTCAAAGTCTCCGTCTGTGACCACGGAAATTTGCGTGCTTTCTGCCATTGTGCTACTCCTCTATCAGTATGCCTAAGTTTTTTGGCAATGCTCCCTGAGAAACGCCTTCAAGCGGATTCGAACATCTTCCGGGATTTCTTCGGGCACTCCTTGGCAGCAAACGGACACCGTTGTGCGGAGCGACTCAAATAAGACTGCGCACGGAGGACAGGACCGTAGGTGCTCCTCAATGAGCAAGCATTCATCTTTGCCGATTTCTCCGTCGAGATAATCGGACAACTGTTCACAGAAGTGCTCGCAACCCTTTGTTTGACTCATCACAAGGCCTTTGCCGACGCAAGTCTCTTCTCGTCATAGTAATCTATGAGCTGCTCCCGGACAGCGTTCCTGGCGCGGTGGAGGCGGGATTTCACCGCGGCCACCGACGTATCCACTATCTGGGAAACCTCCTCCAAGGAAAAGCCTTCCACATCCCTCAGAACGAGCACCGTGCGGTACAATAGGGGAAGGCTTTCAATGGCTTCCTCGATTTTTTGGCGGCCTTCCGCGGACAACATGATCTCGGCAGGAGTCTGGACAAACTCCCGCGGCGCGGACATGCGCGAGTAATACAGGTCGTTCCTTATGGCATCATCGTATTCCACGCTCTCGGGACGCTGTTTCCTCAAGAACATGAGGGCGGTGTTCGTGGCGATCCGGAAAAGCCAGGTGGAAAACGACGACGCGCCGGAAAAACCGGCCAACCCCTTATAAGCGTTCAAGAATGTTTCCTGCAAGAGATCTTCGGAAAGTTGCGCGTCCTTGACCATTTTTCTGAGATGACGATAGACCCTGCCCTGGTACTTCTCAACCAGAGCTTCAAATGCATTATAATCTCCGTCCAGCACCTTTGCTATCGTATCGTTGTCGTCGATCGTTTTCATTTTGAATGATCAGACATTGCCGGCTCAATTATGATTGGGTTGCATATTCACCCTATTGTAGCAAGATAGTCTTGACATCCGACCCGTGTCAAGCCCAAATGCCCCGGCTGAGGCGGTCCAGGAGTCGCTACGGATCGCATGAGCCGCTGAATAAAGTATCGGAGAAGCCGGCCCCAATCTCGCGAGTCCAGGCGGCCCAAGACGCCAAGGTCTTCCGAGAAAAGCGCCTGAAATCGAAACGACGCCCCGTATCCGCGCGCCCCTTACGCGCCCGCGCCGCATGAGAATTTGGTTGCAGATTAGTGATCCTGCCGTTATCATCAATCCCACAGAGGTCCACCTATGCATGATCGAATAGAGCAAGCAGCGGACTTGCTGGCCCGCTCGCGAAACGCGATTGCGCTTACAGGGGCGGGCATCAGCACCGAATCGGGTATTCCCGACTTCAGAAGCCCCGGAGGCTTATGGGAAATCATAGACCCCGGGGAGTTCTCCATCGACCGATTCCTGCAAAATCCCGGCCGGTTTTGGCGTATCCATCTGGATCTGAAAGCCTCCGGGCACTTCGATTTAGCGTCGGCTCAGCCCAATCCGGCGCACTATGCGCTGGCGCGCATGGAACAACTGGGCGTCATTAAGACCGTTATCACCCAGAACGTAGATAATTTGCACCAAAAGGCTGGTTCAATCGAAGTGGTGGAGTTCCACGGGAACCTGCTCAGGGCAACCTGCATCAAGTGCCGTGCCTTGGAGCCCATCGGAGACGTGGAAGCCAGGGTGGCGACCGGCGAAGAAGGCACTCCCAGATGCCGCAAGTGTGGAGGGTTGGTTAAGCCTGACGCGGTCTTTTTCGGAGAAGCCATACCGCCGAAGGCCCTCTCCGTGTCTCATGTCCAGTCGCAGAGAACCGACGTGCTCCTCGTTGTGGGCACTTCGCTGCAGGTCTACCCCGCCGCGCAAATCCCCCTGTCCGTCAAACTCAGATATCCGCCGGCCCAAGTGATTGAAATCAACCGCGAACCATCCGCGCTCCATAAGCAGGTCACCGACGTACTCCTCTTGGGAAGCGCAGGAGAGATTGTCCAGCGCCTCGCAGAGACCGTGGAAGAAAGAATCGCGGCCATGGCCTGCTGATAAGGGTCGCTAAAGCCGGGATTTTTTGAGAAGAGAGGAGTGGGGGAAAACTTTTCTTGCGCAAACAAGTTTCACCCCGCGCCCCCTTCAGAGAACTCCCCCGTTTATCGATTATTACAGACGGTCTGATTCGCTACTGGCAGCGGATGCAATCAGAACAGGATGGCTGTTTCGATGAAGAAGCCGCGGCGGGTCATATCGATAGTGTCTCGAGTGCGGTTGATTCTTGTGTTCCACATTCGGTAGCCACCGGTGACGGTCCATGTCCAGAGAGGGTTGATCGGGATGTCCACTGCGGTGGCAATCTCCCAATCCCAAATGGAACGGTTGTCCATATCCCACCAGTTGATTCGACCGGAGATATTGGGCCTTAGGGCAATCCCGTCTATGATGGGGTAAAACGCGCCATGCAACCCGATTGACGGAATCGCCCAGGTCCGGCTCTCAGAGTAATTGTAGGTCACATTGCCCACCGTCACGTTGCTCACCCGGGTATCCAGGTTCAGCGCGTCCAGGTCAATATTCAGTCCGACGAGCCCCTGAGGCGACATGTAATAGTCGCCGTCATACCCCACGCGCAAATTGCGCGCCTTCAGATATGACCCGTTTGCGGATGAACCATACGCGGTGTACGGCTCTCCTCTCAGACGCAACGCGTGGATGTTCTTGTACCTGAGACAGGCGAAGAGGTCCCACGTGAAAACGTCCTTGGTCAAGCCCATATTCCCGGTGAGGTCCAGCTTGGTGCGGTCGCCCTGAACGAGATCGCCTTCAATGACACTGAACCAGAGGCGCGCCCCGCCCTGGAAGCGCAAGTATGAGGGGACTTCCCAGGCATGGGCATTTCCGAGGAGCGCGAAGAGGAGGGCGGTGAGCCACGCAGTTATAATGGTTTTTTTTATTTTATCCGCCAAGGTCTCAGGCCATACATTAGATAGATTACTTTAACTAAGCGGACTAACTCATATATCTTTCAGGATTTATTGTCAAGACAATCCGTGCGCGCGCGGCGGGGAACCATGAGATTACTTCGTCGTTTCACTCCTCATAATGACGCAAATTGCAAGGCCGCCGCGCGCAACCGAGTGATTGCCGCGCCTTTCCAACCCGACCTACTCTCCCCGCGAAATGCCGGCTAGGCTGCGAATTCGACGGAGACCACTCCGGACGAGCCGGGTTCTTCCATGGTGACGCCGTACAGGGTGTCAGCGGCTTCCATTGTGCGCTTGTTGTGAGTGATGACAAGGAATTGGGTTTTGTCCGCGAGCCTCCGCAGCATCTCGTTGAAACGAATGATGTTCGCTTCATCGAGGGACGCGTCCACCTCATCGAGGAGGCAGAAGGGCGATGGGCGGGTGAGGAATATGGCGAAGATGAGAGCAACTGCGGTGAGCGCCTTTTCTCCGCCGGAGAGGAGGTCCATATTGCGTATCCTCTTGCCGGGAGGGCGGGCGAGTATTTCTACGCCGGTTTCGAGGAGATCCCGGTCGTCCGTGAGTTCCAGTCGGGCTTCTCCGCCCCTGAAGAGAAACGGAAATATCTCCTGAAATTTCTCGTTGACTTGTTCGAACGCGTCACGGAAGCGTTCCCGTGTGGTCTTGTTGATCTTGTGGATAGTTTCGTACAGAGATTCGACAGCCTGTCTGAGGTCGGCATCCTGTTTCAGGAGGAATTCCAGGCGCTCTTCAATCTGGCGGCTTTCCCCGATCGCTGCCAGATTGACTTCTCCGAAGCTTTCCAGTTTGCCTTTGAGTTCCTGGATCTCGTTTTCGTCAGGGCTGCGTTCGGGCGTAGGAATGGTTCGTGGGTCGATCCGATACCGATCCAGGATCTTATCCACCATGCCTTCCAAGGACTGCTCGACGCGAACCGATTCCGTTTCCACGGCGTGCGCCGTTTCTCCCAGCTCGCGGATGCTCTTCTCGTCTTGTTGGACCTGGACTTGCAAGGATTGCGCCGCATGAGCGCGGTTCTCCGAATGGCTCTTCAAGGTCTCGATCTTGCCTGCCTGGTCTCCATGCCGCTCCATGAGCGCCCGTTCGCGACTCTGGTCTTGCCGGACGGTTTCGCCCAGGGAAAGCTCCTCATCGGAGTTCCGTTTCATCTCCTCCACGAGCGTGGAGCATCGTTCTTCCAGATGAGCATAGCCCTCCCGTGAGGTCTTCAGTTCGCGCTCGATTGATCGAGCACGCTCCTCCATTTGCGCCAGCCACACTCGGATCTTGGACGACTCATCGAGTTGGTTTGCAGAGGTTTCAGTAAGTCGCTGAAATTCTTGCCCTGCATGGCGGCTCTTCCTCTCCAGCTCTTCTCGTGTGGCTTCCAGGGCGCGGAGCTTCTCGTCGCAGGTTTGAGTCTCTGTGGAAAGCTCTTCCAGTTCCTTCGTCAGGCGCTCCTCTTCCAGAGTGAGCGCTTCGAGGCGGCGCTGAGAACCCTGGATTTCGGCATCAAGCGCTTCGCGATCTTTTCGGACCCCTGCCTGTTGCACTGTGAGTTCATGCAGGAGTTTGGTCGTCTCGTCGAGCTCGCGGACAAGGCCGTCCAGTTTCTTCTCATCTTCACCCGTGGCAACCCTAAGGCGGTCGACTTCTCTAGCTATCTCCGACTGTTTCACAGTCAGTTCATCGAGCTGGCGCCTCTTCGCGAAGATCTCCTCACCGAGGTTTCCCTGGGAGCCCCCCGTTATCTCGCCATGCCGATTGAGCGCTTCACCGTTTCGGGTAACCAAATCAATGAAAGCGCCGTTCCTCTCCCAGATCTCTATGGCCTGATTGATGTCGTCCACCAGGAAAGATCGGCCTAAGAGAAAATCGCCCAGTTTCTCATAACCTTCTCGAAACCGGACCACCTCTTTCAGTCGCGTGAGGGATTCAGAAGCGTCTATGCGCTCCCCATTTAGATCGGAACGCGGACAACACGGAATAAAAGTGGATCGTCCGGCGCGGGCCTGATCCAACAACAGGGCCGCTTCCGCGCCCGCGCGAGGCGATGAGACCACCATGTGCCCGAGGCGATCTCCAAGGGCGGCGCTCAAAGCCTTCTCATGTTCCGCGGGCACATCGATCAGCTCCGCCAGCGGGCCCACCAAGTCTTCTTCCAACTCGGGAGCCCTGCTCTGCATCAGATAGCGGACCCCTTCGCCATAAGACGCATAGGCGATATGCAGTTCCCGGAGGGAGTCCAGTCGCCCGGTGACTGCCGCCAATTCCTGTTCTTTCTTCCCAAGCTCCTGTCGGAGATCGTTGAGCCGACAGCGAAGCTCGTTGATGATTCTGTTGAGTTCGGCTTTCCGCCCGGTCGCTGTCTCCAGTGATGCCTCAATCGTTTCGGCTTGCTCCAGCAGCTCTTCCCGCTTCTTGCGCCGGTCGTCCAGGAGGCCGCGCGCGTCCGCAGACTCCTTCGAGCGCCTTGCCAGCTCGGACCGATGCTCGACTTGGCGTCGCGCCAAACTCTCCCGCGCGTTTCGCCGGCCGGCCGATTCCTGGAGGACCCGAAAGGTCTCCTCTTTGAGCGATTCTTGCAACTGCCTTTGGCGGGAAAGGCTTTCCTCCAGAGACTGCATCCGGTTCACGGCTTGTTCGAGGTCCTGGCGCTGAGATTGAATCTCACAGTTGATGCGCTCGCGGTCCAGTTCCAACTCGGCCAGCGCACCCCTGAGTTCATCTCTCTTTACGTTCAAAGTCGCTGTCTCGAGTTCGGCCCGTTTCTTGAACTCGGCCATCTGCGAGAGCTTCGCGCGGTCACGATCCATAGAGGCCCGGAGTTGTGCGAGTTCCAGATCTATGCCGTGCTGAGCCTCTATCAACTCCTGGAGGGCCTTTTCCGTCTGGAGCGCAGTAAGTCGAGCGGATTCCAATTCCGCTTGGCGGGAACCAAACCGGGCCTGCCTTTCGAACAAGTCCGTCCGTTTCCGCTCCAAGTCTTCTTGTATTCGACTAAGCTCTTGCTGGAGCTGAGCGCACCGGTGCGCATGGAGAGCCAGATCGAGCTCCTGCAATCTATCGCGGATCTTGCGGTACCGTTCCGCTTTCTGGGCCTGTCTCCTCAAAGAGGCGTTCTGGCGCTGGACCTCGCCGATCACGTCCGAGATTCTCAGGAGGTTTTGCTGCGTTTGTTCGAGCTTCTTGATCGCGGCCTCTCTTCTGGTCTTATACCGGCTGATCCCGGCCGCCTCTTCTATGAGCACGCGGCGATCCTCAGGCTTTGAGGCCACCACCATGTCCACGCGACCCTGCTCGATAATCGCATAAGAATTTTTTCCTACCCCTGTATCGAGGAAAAAGTCGGTGATTTCCGACAGACGGCAAGGAACATTGTTGATCTCATACTGGGATTCGCCGTCTCGGAAGAGGCGCCGAGCGATCATGATCTCTTCATAGTCGGCCATAGAGGGAGGACCCTGGCCTTCTCGGTTCGACAAGACCAGCCGCACCTCAGTCATGCCCACCGGCTTGCGGTTCTCCGAGCCGTTAAAGATCACATCCTCCATCTTCTTGCCGCGAAGGCTGCGGGCCCTTTGTTCGCCCATGACCCAACGCATCGCCTCGAACACGTTGCTCTTGCCGCAGCCGTTTGGGCCCACAATGGCTGTGATCCCAGGCTTCAACTCAAAGACAGTCTTGTCGGGAAAGCTTTTGAATCCCTTTATTTCAAGCTGCTTGATCCTCATAATACTCACGAGCGAACGGCCGCTGAGTGGAGATCTGGGCCCAATTCCGGCAAAATCGAGGTGATCCTATCCACGCGGCCGGGCAATGTAAAGCAAAAACTGAGCTGGGAGCATCGCGAGCCGCTCCCGGCCAAGCTCATGAGGAAGTCCTGAATCATGAATCAGCAATGGACGGCAATCGAAGCGATAACTCCTGCGGACCTTGCGGACCCTGTGTCTAATTTCTTGCACGAACAAGGCGCCTTGGGCGTGGTGATTGAAGAGGGCGGATCCGCATCGGAACTCATCAAGGCTTATTTCGACCCTCAACAGGCCCATGAGGCCACAGCTCGCCTTACGGCATACTTGAGTTCTTTGGCGGTCATCTTCCCTCACGCCACGAGAATTTCCGTGACTGTCGTTCCCGTTCCGGATGAAAACTGGGCGATCATATGGCAAGAGCATTTCAAGCCGATCTCCATCGGCGCAAGCCTCATGGTGAGTCCTCCCTGGGAGACCCCGAAAGCCCCTGGAAGGCATGTGATCGTCATCGAACCCGCGGAAGCCTTTGGCACCGGGACCCACGAAACGACTCAGGGATGCTTAGAGCTTCTTGAACAGGCCGTCGAGGAACTGAAGGGTCCCAGGGACGAGCTAAGTTTGCTCGATGTGGGGTGCGGGTCGGGAATTCTAGCCGTTGCAGCAGCGAAGTGGGGCCTCAAACGCATCACCGCGGTAGACAACGACCCGGTCGCGGTCGAGTCTGCGCGAAAGAATGCTTCTCTGAACAAGGTGGAAGATCGCATTGAGTTTGTGTGCGTTTCGCTTGCCGATCTGGAAGGACGCCGGGATCTGGTCGTCGCGAATTTGGACACGAGAAGTCTGCTGGAGCATAGTGCGCATCTCGTGTCTCTTTGTTTCCAGGGGCTCATTCTCTCGGGAGCGCCTGTGGGGGAATGGGAGCGCGTCACAAGCGCGTTCACGGATCTCGGAATTGTGCTCCGAAGAGAGATCCTCAAGGCCGAGTGGGCATCCGGCCTCTTCTCGAAAATGTGAAGACAAGGACCTCGGCCATACCGGGGAAAGTCACGACATGGTGCGCCGGCTAGGGGGCGAGGGTTTTCGCAAAAGGAAGTGATAGAAGAAAAGCGCTGTTCCCACGCAAAGGGCGGAATCCGCTACATTGAACGCGGGCCAGTGGAGCGCTCCAATGTGGACATCGATAAAGTCGATCACTGCGAAGAAACGTGCGCGATCTACGAGGTTTCCCACGATGCCCCCGAGGAAGAGGCCATACCCGACGAGGAGATCGAGAGGGATTACCGCGGTAGTAATCGTGATCCACAGTATGACCGCTATAGCAGCTACGGAGACCAGCGGGAAGAAGAGGATTCGGAACCAGGAGTGCGAGTCCGCCATCATGCCGAAGGCCGCGCCCGGATTCCGAACGTGAACCACGTCGAGGTATCCTGGAATGACTTCAAAGCCGCTGTGGAGCGGAATGTACGCGGCCACCAGCGCCTTAGTCATCTGATCCGGCACGGCCACAGCCAAAGCAATCGCCACGAGGATCAAGAATTTTCGATAACCTAGTATGGTCCGAGCCTCATGCTTTGTTCCGGCTTCCGGAGTTGATTCGGATGTTTGACCTGAGTCGCATCCGGGCGCCCCTATCCCTGTCTCCGCAGTGTCCGGTCAGAGCCGGTGCAAACTCGCGGAGCGAGATGGCGCTACTCCCGTCCTTCCATGACTCGCGCGCAGCGTCCGCAGATGTCCGGGTGTTGTTTATTTGAGCCGATATCCGCACGCCAATTCCAGCACCGAGGGCATTTCTCGCCGGCGGCCCGTAACACTTGCACGTTTACCCCATCAAGCCAATCCTCGGAGGCTCCTTCTGAGGCGGCGGCGGTCTCCGAGATCGTTTCGACCTGAGACACGATGAAAAACCCTTCAGGATCTTCGGTAGCCTTCACAGCGGAAACCACATCATCCGGCGCCTCGATTCTCACCCGCGCTTCGAGGGACGAGCCGATGATTTTAGTCGCCCTCGCATCTTCAAGCGCCTTGGCGGCTTTTTGTCGAAGGGCCCACAGCGTGTCCCACCGGACCGTTTCATCGGCAGAAAGCTCAAAACCCGGCAGAGGCTCGGGAAAAGAGTTCACGTGCACGCTGTTTGACGCGCCTTTTTCCTTTCTGATGTGAGACCAGACCTCCTCCGCGGTGAACGCGAGAATGGGCGCCATCAGCCTCACAAGTGTCGTAAGGCTGTGATACAGAGCCGTCTGCGCAGACCTCCGCAAACCTCCGTCGCTCTTTTCACAGTACAGCCGGTCCTTGAGGATGTCGAGGTACTGGGATGAAAGATCTACCGTGCAATAGTTATACAGTGTATGAAAGACCACGTGGAACTCAAAATCTTCGTATGCTTTTCGAACACGGTTGATGACCCGGTTAAGACGATCCATGGCCAACCGATCAAGCTCCCGCATCTGATCCACGGAGACCATGTGTTCATCAGGATTGAAGTCCGAAAGGTTTCCCAGGAGGAACCGGCAGGTGTTCCGGATGCGTCGATAAGCCTCGACAAGTCGTTCGATGATCTCTTCGGAGATCCTGATGTCATCTCGGTAATCCTCAGCCGAAACCCACAGCCGAAGGATATCCGCGCCGTACTTGGTGATGATTTCGTCCGGCTGGATGACGTTCCCGAGCGATTTGGACATCTTCTTGCCTTCACCATCCACCACGAAACCGTGGGTCAGCACGCCGTAATAGGGCGCGCGGCCTCTAGTGCCCGCGGAAGTGAGTAAAGCGCTGTGGAACCACCCGCGATGCTGGTCGCTTCCTTCCAGGTAGAGTTGGCACGGATAGACGAGCCGATCGCGTTGTTCGCACACAGCGGCCCAACTCACTCCCGAATCGAACCACACGTCGAGTATGTCCGTTTCCTTGATCAATTGCGCGCTGCCGCATTCGCCGCATTTCAGCCCTTTGGGGGCCAATTGCGCGGCATCGGCTTCAAACCAGACATCAGCGCCTTTCTCTGCGAAGAGGGCTGCTGCGCGCTCGAACAGTTCACGCCCTACGACAATCGCGTCGCACTTACCGCATCGCATAGCTGTGATGGGCACTCCCCAGCTCCGCTGCCGAGAAATACACCAGTCGGGTCGATGCTCGATCATGCCGTAGATGCGATCTCGGCCCCATCGCGGAATCCACGCGACTGCGTCAATGGCCTTGAGGGCCTGATCTCTCAAACCCGTCTTATCCATGGAGATAAACCACTGGTACGTGGCCCTATAGATAACGGGTTCCTTGCAGCGCCAGCAGTGCGGGTAGCTGTGCTGCATGGATTCTGAGAGCATCAGGGCCCCGACCTCTTTCAGCTTGGCCACCACGTGGTCGTTCGCGTCGAAGACGAATTCGCCCTTAAAATAATCCACATCGTCCGTGAACCGTCCGTGATCGTCTACCGGCGCATATACATCGAATCCATACCGGAGCCCGACTTCATAATCTTCCTGACCATGGCCCGGAGCGGTATGCACGCAGCCGGTGCCCGTGTCCAGGGTCACAAAGGGGGCAAGGATCAGCGTCGATGGCCTGTCGTACAGCGGATGTCTGCACTTGAGCCCTTCCAGGATCCGCCCCGGGAAAGTTGTGAGGATCCTGTAATTCGTGATGCCGAATGCTTCCATATTGAACGGAACGAGCCGCTCAGCCAAGACATAGACCTGATCGTCGGCTTCCACCACGGTGTACGACTCGTCGGGATGGACCACGATCCCCAGGTTGGCCGGAATTGTCCACGGTGTGGTTGTCCAGATGAGCACGGAGACTTCCTTGCCCGCGACTTCCGGAATCTTTGTGGAGAAATCGTCCAGAGCGGGAAATCGCACATATACGGACGGCGTAGATGAGTCCATATATTCCACTTCAGCCTCGGCCAGAGCGGTTACGCAGGATGCGCACCAATATACGGGCTTCTTGCCCCGATAGACCGCGCCGCTCTCAAAGAACTCACCAAGCTCTCTCACGATGGTGGCCTGGTAGGCGTAATTCATGGTGAGATACGGGTCTTGCCATTCCCCGAATACGCCGAGTCGTTTGAATTCCTCCCGTTGCACGTCGATCCATTTCTCCGCGTACTTGCGGCAATACTGCCTGAATTGCGCGGTGCTCATTCCGAGCTTCTTGTCGCCCAGCTCCTTGTCCACGTTATGCTCGATAGGTAGCCCGTGACAGTCCCAGCCGGGGACGTACTCCGAGTCATAACCCGCCATGAACCTGGATTTGACGATCATGTCCTTGAGAATCTTGTTCAACGCGGTGCCCAGGTGAATGTGGCCGTTCGCGTACGGGGGACCGTCATGGAGTATGTATTTCTCTCTGCCTTGGCTATGAGAACGTATCTGATCGTAAATCCGCTGCGATTTCCATTCCTTGAGCAACTCAGGCTCCCGCGTGGGGAGGTTCGCCCTCATAGGAAAAGCGGTTTGCGGAAGATTGAGCGTGTCCTTATAGTCTTTGTTAGCCATTCGTCACATCCTCTTAACCGGCGAGTATGCCGTATCGAATGAGAGAGAGTAAATCCTCGACTTATGAGCTACTAATTTGACCGGATTGCGAGGTCTTGGTTCATAGGCGCCAAAGCTCTCCTATCAAGCACAGGCCGTACAAACGAAAAATTCTAGCAGGCGCTCTGGCCAAGTCAACAAAAAACGCTGGAAAACTCGTGACCTCAATGTGACAGCTTATTGTCAACGGGGTAATTCCTTGATAGTCTTGAGATGCCACGTCGGGGCTTGCAGCAGGCCGACACATTCGTCGGCTTCCTCCCTAGTGTTCAAACCCCCTGGGAGCTCGCGAGACGGCGACGGGCCCAATAATTGGCTTTCAGTCGGGCGTGATACAAGCACGAGGCTAAGTGATGGGCAGGCGGATGATAAGGAGAGCGAAATTCGTGGAATCCCAGACGGTGGATCTCCAGGTTGATGTTAGG
>VGSG01000094.1 GCA_016875095.1 Deltaproteobacteria bacterium | reverse complement strand
GACCTCATTCACGTCTTCTTTGCCCAGGTACCCAGCATAATAGCCTTCCAGCGTCTTGCCTTCATCTCTTAGCATCAGAGTGAATGTGCCACGACTCAGGGTACTTTGTCTCTTGGTCCAGTACCGCGCTGTCAAAATCAGATTTTTGAATTCGCCATCAAATTCGTATTCAATCGTCTCGCGTTCCCCTTTATAGATGATCTCACAGGAAACGCGGTGCGCCTTTTGCCGAACTATCACGTCTTCAACAAAAGGTACTTCTCGTTCCACGCCTTCGGCTGCCCATTTTCCACCGATTGGCACATCTTTGTAAACGCGTTGTTCGTACCACGGAACCACGACCGAGTTCCAATACTTAACCACGACGAAAACAATCAAGCTGGACAATAGTCCGCTGATAATTCCCGAGAGTAATGCCAAAGAGATTTGTGAACTCACCATCGATGGAGTCCTTTTCAGCTTATTTCGGTCGGTAGGTCGGGTTGAGCCGTGCGAAACCCGACGCCTGGCTCGGATTGAGTCGGGTCTCGCGCCACTCAACCCGACCTACTCGCTGGAATTCCCTGAAAAGGAATACTTTGCGTAGCCCTGGGTAAAACCCAGGGGAAAACGCCCCCTGCCAACCTCTCGAGATGAGCCCTGGAGGGGCGGCCCCTCCGGGGCCGAAAAGAACTGATTATTGGCGCCGCGTGCCACGGGTTTCATCCCGCGGGACGCGGGACTACTCAAGGAGCTCCCCATCCGGGGGAAGCGCATAGCCCAGAGCTATTTTCGCGATAGCCATAGAGAACTCCCGCAACCAACTCCAGCAGCTCATCCCTTCAGGCAGAATTTCCGGAACAGCTCGTCTACTTTTTTCCAGTTGATGATCTTCAGGAAGTTGTCCACGTATTCGTCTCGCCGGTTTTGGTACTTCAGGTAGTATGCGTGTTCCCACACATCGCAGACCATGATGGGCATGACGCCCCAACTGGTAAGGTTTTGGTGTTTCTCAGCCTGCATGACCACCAGGGTCTTACTGAAGGGTTCCCAGGCCAAAACCCCCCATCCGGAGGCCTCCACAGCTTTGGACGCGGCCGCGAACTGCTTCCAGAAGATTTCGAACGAGCCGAAGTCCTTGTTGATCTGCTCGCCGACCTTGCCCCCTGGCGCTCCCCCTGCGCCGGGGCCTATGGTCTCAAAATAGATCCAATGCAAGACCACGCCCGAGCCGTGAAAAGCCAGATCGCGACTGAGCGCCTTAATAGCGGAGAAGTCTCCGCCCTCTCGGGCTTTTTGCAATTTTTCTATGGTGGCGTTGAGTCCGGTCACGTACGCGGCGAAGTGCTTCCCGTGGTGAATTTCAACGGTCTTCTTGTCGATGACCGGTTCCAGCGCATCCGCTGGATACGAGAGCGGCGGTAGCTTGTGCATGTACAGCCCTCTTGCTCCCTCCTGAGCCGCAGCGGCGAATGCGTCGGCGCCGCGCAGTCCCCCGATCAATCCGACTGCAGTGGCAGCCCCCGCTCCTATCATCATGTCGCGTCTGCTCAAGTCCCCTCCCATCACGTTGCCCCCTTTTCATTGAGTGCTAGGATCTTGTGTTTCTCGGAACACGGCAGTCCACGTTCCGCAAGAACGCGTCTTATTTCAAAATAAGCGCGGCTAGACTCAACGTCAACCGGCGGCCCTCCTGTGGCCGCTGTGATCCTACCGAATGTCTGATTCCACCAAGTTGCCGTGAGCGAGTAAGGATCACAATTCGTAAGGAACTCTTCTATTCAGCCGGATGCTACGGAGGTCCAGGATGACATCATAGGCCAGGACGGTCACGCCGTTGCGGACTGCTCTGCGCAACTCCCGACCAAAAGCAGGGTCGATATGATCCGCGGGCCGGAATGTGTCCGCGTCCATGCGTTGAATGAGAAAGAAGATCACCGCGCCGTGACCCTGACGCGCCGTCTCCTGGAGTTCCTTCAGATGCTTGAGACCTCTGGCGGTGACCGCGTCCGGGAAGTAGGCCACACGGTTTTCCGCCAAGGTGCAGTTCTTCACCTCCACATAGCAGCGTTCGCCTTTCGCGTCGGTTAGGAGGAGATCGACTCTGGAATGAAGACCGTAGGGCGCCTCCGCGCGGACAGTCTCGTACACGGCGAGGGGCGGTATGGCTCGCTGGAGGATAGCTTCACGCACGAGCCGATTGGGCGTGTTGGTATTGGTCCCCACGAGGGATCCGGGCATGGCGATCATTTCCCAGGTGTACTTGAGGCGCCGTCGAGGGTTGTCGCTCCGGGAGAGGTACACGGTTCGGCCGGGCTCGGAGCAGGTCTTCATGCTGCCGGAATTGGGGCAGTGCGCCGTCACCAGATGGCCGTTGCGCAGCTTCACGTCTGCGAGAAATCGCTTGTAACGCCGGATAAGCGTTCCTGCTCTCAATTTGGGCCATTCCAGTTGGGCTTTAGGGGTGGCGGGTTGCATGGGAGGCTTGTACGACGGGTCCAAAGCAAACAATAGACAATCACCCGGATTGTTCGATGTCTCCGGCCGCAAGACTTTGGAGGGCCGCGTGCGCAGCGGCCTGGGCTGCTTCTTTCTTGCTCCGCCCAACGCCAAGGCCCGCGATGAGGCTGCTCAGGAAGACCGCGACCTTGAATGTCTTTTCGTGCTCTTCGCCCCATTCATCCATGACTTCGTAGTGAGGTGTAATTCCCAGATCAGCCTGGACTCTTTCTTGGAATCGGCTCTTGTAGTCCTCGATTTCCTCGCGGGAAGGCATGGCTTCTATAAGCGGCCCAAAGAGCCGCGCTATCATTCTTCGCGCAGCATTGAATCCGCCGTCCAGATAAACTGCGGCCACCAGGGCTTCAAGGGTGTCTGCCAAGATTGAGTCGCGTTCCCGGCATCCGGACATCTCGTCACCGCGACCCATCCTGATGAAGCGGGCCAGATCGAGCTGTCGCATGAGTTGAGCCAACGCGCCCCGGTTTACCAGGCTCGCCCGTCTTTTCTGGAGGTCGCCCTCCTCGTCCTTTGGGAATTTTCCGTAGAGGATGTCGGCAACTATGAGCCCCAGGATTGCGTCTCCCAGAAATTCCATCCGCTCGTTGTGCTCCTCGCAGATGTCCCGGTGTTCGTGCCAAAAACTGCGACGAGTCAAAGCGCTCATGAGGAGATCGGGGGCGAGAAATTCATGGCCCAGAGTGATCTCCACCTGAGTCTGACCGAAATCGAGGCCGTTGTGGTTCACGGTTTCTCCGGAAGTCCGTCGAGCGCAAGCCTGCAATTGTGCGCGGTGAGGTCGTAGAATAGAGGCGTTATGGAGACATACCCTCTTTTCAGGGCGGTCACATCCACCGTTTCGTCCTTTTCTTCAGGGGGAACTTCCCCTGAGAGCCAGTAGTAGATGTTTCCCCGGGGGTCTTCACGTTGCTCGTAGCTGTCCCAGTACGGCGCGAGACATTGACGGGTCAGACGATATCCTGAGATCTCGTCAGGAGGAATCGCCGGAATATTGACGTTGAGCGCGACCCCTCTGGGAAGCCCTTCTCTCAGTATCCAGCGAGCCAGAAGAGCCACGTGGGGCAGAGCGAACTCGAAGGGAGGGTCCTTTTTCTGAGCCAGGGAGACAGCCATAGCGGGGACTCCCAGTATGGCGGCTTCCGTGGCTGCTGAAACCGTTCCGGAGTAGAGCACATTGAATCCCACATTGGCGCCGTTGTTTATCCCGGCGATGACCAGGTCGGGTCGACGGGGTAGAAGCGAGTTAACCGCGAGTTTCACCGCGTCGGCCGGCGTGCCCGCGACCGCATGGCCATAGAACTCTCCGTTGCGGGTGACCTCATGAACTCTGATGGGGTCGTACAAGGTAATGGCGTGTCCCACGGCGCTCCGCTCCGCATCCGGCGCGACGATCGCGACGGCGCCGATCTCTCTCATGACACGCCTGAGGAGGCGAAGTCCCTCCGCATGGATCCCGTCATCATTCGTGAGGAGAATCAAATAGCTTCCGCTTGTCATCCCAGCGCCTGGCAAGCTTCCCGGATTCGTTCCATGCCCTTACGAATGGTCTCCTCGCCCGTCGCGAAGGAGAGGCGCACATGATCCTCGGAGCCGAAGGGGCCTCCGGGGACGCACGCAACGTTCCGGCTCTCCAAGAGGTATTGAGCCATGGTCGCGGAGTCGGATATGCCTTTCTTGCCATAGAACTGAGTCATGTTCAGGAACGCGTAGAACGCGCCGTCGGGTCTTACCGAGAACATTCCCTCACTCTTATCGATTTCGGCCATGATGAGGTCACGACGCTTCTCGAAGATGGCCCGCATCCGCTCCACCTCGTCTTGTGGCCCATTGAGGGCCTCCACTGCGGCGGCCTGAGCCGTGGACGTGGGATTGGAGGTTGACTGGCTCTGGATGTTGGTTGCGGCCTTCACCAGGGCAAGCTGCGTGGATGCCAACCATCCTATGCGGAATCCTGTCATGGCATAGGTCTTGGAAGGCCCGTTCACCGTCACGGTCCTTTCCTTCATCCCCGGAAGCGTTGCAAAGGGCGCAAATTTAAGGCCGTCGTACAGAAGCTTGTCATAGATTTCGTCCGAGATCACCAGCAGGTCGTGCTTTTCAGCCAGTTTCGCAAGCTCCTCCAGGAGGCTCTGCGGATACAGCACGCCTGTCGGATTTGAGGGCGAATTCAAGAGGATCGCCTTGGTGCGGGAAGTAATGCTCGACTCCACACGACCCGGGTCGGGCACAAAGCGGTCATCCTCGCTTGTCTCCACGATGACGGGCTTGGCCCCTGCCAGTTCCATCATCTCCGGGTAGGAGACCCAGTAGGGAGCGAAGATGATCATCTCATCACCCTCTTCCAGGAGCGCATGGAAGAGATTGTATAGAGAGTGTTTTGCTCCACAGGAGACCAGAATCTGCTCGGGCTTGTATTCAAGCCCATAGTCAACCAAGAACCTGGCCGCGATGGCCTTCCTGAGCTGAGGTGTCCCCGCGACCGGAGTGTAGAAAGTTTCCCCCCGGTCAAGGGACTTCTTCGCCGCCTCGCGGATATGGGCCGGCGTGGGAAAGTCCGGTTCACCCGCGCCAAAGCCGACCACGTCCACTCCCTGGCTCTTCAGTTCCGACGCTTTGGTGGAAATGGCCAGCGTGGCTGATGGCTTGAGGTGTGCGGCTCTCTGCGATAATAGGGATTTCATGCGTTTCCTCGCTTCAACAGATTGCGAAGAGGCTCAGCCTCACTCTATTTCGGGAAACTTCTTCTTCAGGAACTTCAGCACATATTCCGGGACCAGATCCTGTGGGGATCCACCTGCAAGCACGGTAGCCTTAATAATCCGAGAGCTCACATACAGGTATCGGTGCGCGGTCATGAGAAAGAATGTTTCAATGTTGCGGTTGAGCTTCCTGTTCATAAGCGCGAGCTGAAACTCATACTCAAAATCCGAGACCGCCCTCAGCCCCCTGATTATCGCGATCGCGCCCTTCCTCTCGGCGTAACGCACCAGAAGGCCGTCAAACGAGTCGCATTCGACCCGAGCATTCAGCTCGGCCAAGCTGTGTCGTATCATATCCAAGCGCTCTTCGAGGGTAAAGATGACCTCTTTTTCCGGGTTGATTCCCACGGCCACAATAATGCGGTCAAAGGTCCCCAAGGCCCGTCGAATGATTTCCAGATGTCCCATGTGAATGGGATCGAATGTGCCCGGCAAGATGGCTATCTTCTCTTTCATCTTCCTCTGCCCCTCAAGGCTCGATTTAGCGACGAAAATCCGGGGCGCCTCCAATTACTCCCGTTCGAACATCTCCACGCGAGTCCCTCCGTACCGGCGGGAAAAAGTTTTCCGAAATTCCTTCAGGAAGGGCGTCTCGGACCTTCGCGCATCGGACTCAATCACCACAATACCGCCATCGTGAATCAGATCCAAGAATTGCCCACGAGCGCACACCTCCGCGATCCATGCGCTGTCGTACGGAGGATCCATAAAAACGATGTCGAATCGCTCTTCCTGAGCGGCGAGCCCCGCCACCGCCCCGACCGCGTCCATGTTCAACACGCGAACCGAGCGCTCGACTCTCAATAATTCGGACATGCGAACCAGAGACTGGGCCCTCTCCCGATCGCTCTCCACGAATACAACGGATTCTGCGCCACGACTCAGCGCTTCGAACCCGAACGCTCCAGCGCCCGCGAAGAGCTCAAGGACCCGAGCGTGGATCACCCTCGCGCCCAGAGAAGAGAAGAGGGCTTCCCGGACCCGCTCCGTGGTGGGTCGCAGGCCCTTGTCTCTCGACGTGGGTAGCCGCGCTCCTTTGAAACGACCGGCAACAATCCTCATCTTTCAAACCGAATTTTATACAGTGTTTTGCCGCGTGATTCAAGGGGATGACCCGACCTGACCCGTCGTTTGCGGTAGTGTGCAAACACAGCTTTCAGAGCTTGTTTGTGATGCAGTTCTTGACATCAGGACTCAAGAAGTCGTATAAATAGTTCCACGAGGCTGTCATGCGGTGCCCGCATGGGGGCTTGAGGCGATATTTTGCGATTGAAGGCATGAAGAAAGCGCCGATAGTTTGGATCTTCCTTATCATTTACTGCGCCGCCCCCTGCGCGGGGTTGCTCGAGGCCGGTTGCTGCCTTCATGACGCTGACCACCATAATGACCAAGCCGGTCCTCATCAGCGTGTATTCCTGCCATTTCAGATTGCCGCCCACGCCCTTAAGCACGTTCAGGGGCAATCGGGGGGAACTGTCATCGCCGGCTCTCACTGCTGTTGCATTGGCGCCTATCCGGGAGAGGCGACCCAGGGGCCCCATTCGCTGAAGCGGGTTCGAACACGCCCACCTGTGGCTCCACGGCACGACACGCCCCTCGTGGAAGGATCGAGCGATCTTACGCCAATCGCGGCGAAGGCTCACATCTTTCCATCGCCTGAAGATGCCGGCGCTCGGTTAGCCCTTCAGTCGATCCAAGCCGTAGTTCTCCTCATTTAATCTTCTTCCATCCATGCTCTGTTCCTTTATTGCGGCAATCTCCGCGGAGTCTTGTCTGGGAGCGACGCAATTCTCATAGGGAGTGCGCCTCCAGCTCCCGAGTGGCTTATGCGCGACATAAGGGCCATTTTCCGATGCCGTCCCCCCCGCGGATAAGCGGCCGCTCAAGAGGTCCGTGTAGGTTCTTTGAGGGAATCTTTGTAGCCAAAAGGAGACGGCATGATGAAGACGATCATTCCGGGATTGCTTATGGTTGCAGTCCTAACGCCGTCGCCGTGCGCGAGCGATAGCGGAAACAACGCATTTACCATCTTCCGCCAGTGGCATCGGCTTCAGGCTCAGGAAGAGCGACGGGACGCGAAATTTGACAGAATCGAGAAAGCTGCTGAGAAATCGATTAAGCGGATGCGGAAGAAGAATACCTCTACTGGAAAGGTCAGGGGCAAAGACGCCGAGGGCCGGTAACTCCCAGGGCGGCTGTCCTATGTCGGCCGCTCCGGAACAAGCGCTACGAGAGTAAGACAATGAAAAAAGAACGCATTGGTATTGGGATAATTGTGTCGATAGGCATCATAGCCGCTTTGACGCTTGGGATGTCAGAGAAGAGGCTCTCAGGATCCGTGCGGGCCGATCACCACGGGCATTCGCATGGGTCTGACGCGCATGGCCACGATCATGCTTCAGATAAAGGCCCGAACGGCGGAAAGGTGCTCGTGGAGGGCCCTTTCGAGCTTGAGGTGGTTATCGTCGAACACGGCGGCCGCGCGCATTTTCGGGCTTATCCGTCGCATAACCACAAAGCCCTGGACCCTCGTGACGTGAAGGTTTCGATAGAGCTGGAGCGGCTGGGCGACAAAGTCACACGCGTGGATTTCAAGCCGGCGTCCGGGTTTCTGTACAGCGAGCAGGAAATCAACGAGCCTCACTCATTTCTCTTGAAGGTCTTTGCAGAATGGAAAGGCGAGAAATTCGACTGGGAATACACCCAGTACGAGGGTCGACTGACCTTACCCACCGAGTTGGCCAAGCGCATGGGTATTGAGTCCGCGACCGCGGGCCCCGGAACCATCAGTTCGGTTCTGGAACTCCCGGGGGAGATCGCGTTCGACCCGGACCGAGTTTCACACGTGGTGGCGCGGGTCCCCGGGGTAGTGCACAAGGGATTAAAAAACCTCGGAGATGAAGTGAAGCAAGGAGAAGTGATTGCGGCCATCGACAGTCGCGAATTAGGTGAAGCAAGGAGCAGATACCTCGCGGCCCTGGAACGGGAAAAGCTCGTCCGGTACAACTTCGACCGCCTGGAACGCCTCTGGGACAAGCAGGCCATAGCCGAGAAGGAATTCATCACCGCGCAGAAGAACTTGAAGGAAGAGACCATAGAGCGCGTAACCGCAGCTCGAAAGCTCATGACAATGGGCTTGACAGCGAACGAGATCAAGGCGCTCACGGACGGGGCCCTAGACGATCTGACGCTGTGTACGCTTTTGGCGCCCTTGGACGGGACTGTCATCAAGAAGCATCTTTCACCAGGGGAGTGGGTCAAAGAAGATGCGGAACTCTATGTTATCGCGGACACTTCCAAAGTCTGGGCGCACATCACGGTCTATCCGAAGGATCTCAGCCACGTTCGGATCGGGCAAAGGGCAACCATCATATCCGAGTCATCCGGGGCCGAAACCCTTGGCGTGGTTTCATACGTGGGGCCGCAAGTGGCGGAGGAGAGCCGCACGGCCACTGCGCGAATCGAGATTCCCAATCCGGACGGGCTTTGGCGCCCGGGACTCTTCGTGAAAGTCCGATTGGTTCGAGAAGAAGTCGCTGTTCCGATGACCGTTCAAAGTGACGCCATCCAGTGGCTGGGGAAGAAGGCGGGCGTCTTCGCGCAATTTGACGACCAATACGAATGGCAGCCTCTGAAACTGGGACGGAAAGACGGCCGTTTCACCGAAGTGCTCGCAGGACTCTCCCCCGGAGATCATTACGTCGTGCGAAACAGCTACATCCTGAAGAGTGAACTTGGCAAGAGCCGTATGTCGCACGAACACTAGGAAGCGCCGATGGTAGCTGAGATAATAAAGTTTTCGATCCGGCAGCGATGGATCATGGTGGCTCTCACTCTGCTCATGGCAGCACTGGGAGCATATAACTTGAGTCGGATCAATATAGATGCGGTCCCTGACATAACCAACATCCAGGTGCAAGTAACGGCCCAGGCCTCGGGTCTCTCCGCGCTGGAGATCGAGCAGAGAATCACCTTTCCCATTGAAACCGGTATGGCCGGCTTGCCCGGATTGGTGAGAACGCGGTCCCTGTCGCAATACGGGGTGGCTCTCATCACCGTCATCTTTGACGACGAGACAGACATCTACTTCGCCAGACGATTGGTCAGCGAGCGACTCCAGGAGATCAAAGGGAAGCTCCCGTCCGGCATCGAGCCGGTCATGGGACCCATATCCACCGGTCTTGGTGAAATCTTTCTATGGACGGTGGAGGCCCTGCCCGGGGCCAAGAAGCCCGACGGCGAGCCGTACACGCTCACTGACCTCCGGACCATTCAGGAATGGATCATCAAGCCGCAATTGAGGAACACTCCGGGGGTGACCGAAGTAAACACCATCGGCGGTTACGAAAAGCAATTCCATGTCAGCCCGGATCCATACAGACTCATCTCTCACGGGCTCACCTTCAGAGACGTGGTGTCCGCGCTCGAAGCCAACAACGCGAATGTGGGGGCGGGATACATCGAACGGAGCAGCGGCCAGTATCTCGTGCGCAGTCCGGGACAGGTCGCGGACCTTGAGGATATCGCGAATATCATCGTCAAGAATGTTCGAGGAATCCCTCTTTTCATTCGAGATGTCGCATTGGTCCACTTCGGCAAGGAGCTTAGGCTCGGCGCGGCCACCAAGAACGGCGAGGAAACCGTGCTCGGCACGGTCTTCATGCTTATGGGCGAAAATACTCGTGTGGTGGCGCAAAGAGCGGCTAAGAAGCTGGAAGAGATCAACAGGAGCCTCCCTGAAGGAGTCGTGGCCGGGGCTGTTTACGACCGGACCAATCTGGTGGACAAGACCATCCGTACGGTGAGGACCAACCTAACGGAAGGAGCGATTCTGGTTGTAATCGTGCTTTTCCTTTTTCTGGGTAATGTGCGGGCGGCCTTTATCACAGCGCTGGTCATTCCGCTCTCGATGCTCTTTGCGGCCACCGGCATGGCAGTGGGCAAATTGAGCGCAAATCTGATGAGCCTGGGGGCGATTGACTTCGGCATTATCGTGGACGGCGCAGTGGTGATTGTGGAGAATTGCGCCCGAAAGCTCAGAGAGGCCCGGCAAGATCTCGCAAGGCCGCTGTCGCATGACGAGCGAATCGACATCGTGTGGGAGGCTTCTCAGGAAGTCCGCAAGCCCATGCTTTTCGGAGAGCTTATCATTATCATCGTATACTTACCCATTCTCACCCTAACAGGGGTGGAAGGGAAGATGTTCACTCCTATGGCCTTGACCGTGCTCTTGGCCCTAACCGGAGCGCTCGTGCTCTCCTTCACCTTTGTCCCATCCGCGGTAGCGCTGTTCCTTTCAGGAAAGATGTCCCATCGGGAAAACTTTCTTACCGGGCAAGCGAAAAGACTCTACGCTCCTGTTCTGCGATTCGCGCTCAGGTATCGCGCTTCCGTGCTGGTTGCCGCGGTAGTGATCGTAGCGCTGAGCCTCCTGGCCGCGGCCAAGATGGGCCGCGAATTTGTTCCGACTCTGGACGAGGGAGACATCGCAATCCATACGCTGAGAGTGCCGGAAACGAGCCTCTCACAGGCCGTCGAGCTTCAAAGCGTGCTCGAAAGAGCCCTGAAGGAAAAATTCCCGCAGATTGAAACGATCGTGGGTCGGCTGGGGACGTCCGAGATAGCCACGGAGCCTCACCCGCCCAGTGTTGGCGACAATACCATCGTCCTGAAACCTCGAACCGCTTGGCCGGACCCATCCCTGCCCAAGGCCGAGCTGGTGAAACAGGTTGAGGCCGAAGCCAATAGGCTCTTTGGTAGTAATTTTGAGTTCAGCCAACCCATTCGTATGAGATTTAATCACTTGTTAGCGGGCGTCTTCAGCGACGTCGCGATAAAGGTTTTCGGTGACGACATGGAGGTCCTGCTGCACAAAGCCGAAGAGATTGCCGGGGAGATGAGGCGCATTCCCGGAACCTCTCACCTCAGGGTGGAGCAGATTACGGGACTACCCATGCTCACTACGCAGTTGAAGCGGACGGAGATGGCCCGATACGGCTTGAACGTCGCAGACGTCCAGGAAATAATCGAAATAGCCGTGGGCGGAAAGCCTGTGGGAAAAGTTTTCGAAGGGGACCGCCGGTTCGACATTGTTGTGCGATTGCCCGAAGAACAGCGGGTCGATACGGCTGCTCTCGAAAGACTTCCTATCCCGTTGCCGCGGCAACAGAGCGCGTCGGGTTCGCTTTTGGCATCGACTGTCCAGACTCAGGATCGCAAGGAAAGGTCGTACGTGACCCTGGACTCGATAGCGGACCTCGTGGTCGTCATGGGACCCAATCAGATCAGTAGAGAGGACGGGAAGAGACGCGTGAGCGTCACCTGCAATGTGAGAGATCGCGACCTCGGCTCATTTGTGGCCGAGGCCCAGAAGACGATTTCTGAAAGGATCAAGCTTCCGCCGGGTTACTGGATCTCGTGGGGCGGCGAGTACGAGCAGTTGATCTCGGCGGCCAAACGTTTGCAGGTAGCGGTCCCGTTAGCGCTCTTTCTGATTCTTGCATTGTTGTTCGTGGCGTTTGGGTCTTTGAAAGATGCGTTCTTGGTCTTTACCGGCGTGCCTTTGGCGCTGACCGGAGGCATCGCAGCTCTATGGCTTCGGGACATGCCCCTGTCCATTTCAGCCGCGGTGGGATTCATAGCTCTTTCCGGGGTCGCAGTCCTGAACGGCCTGGTGATGATCACATTCATCAACAAGGTCCGCGAAGAGGGCAAACTTTTGGACGAGGCAATATTTGAAGGGGCTATGACCAGGTTGAGACCGGTTCTCATGACCGCTCTGGTGGCGTCACTCGGATTTCTTCCCATGGCGCTGGCGACAGGAACCGGCGCAGAAGTGCAGAGACCGCTTGCCACGGTCGTTATCGGCGGTCTAATATCCAGCACGGCGCTCACGCTTATGGCGCTCCCCGCGCTGTGCTCCCTTGTCGGGGGGCCTCGCGAACCTGTTGAGACCCCTAGAGTATCATGACGTCATAGGAACGATGAAAGGAGTTCATGGTGAAGAGGATATCGATGTTTCTTGCGGTCTTGGCGTTTGGTGTTTGCGCTTCTCTTACGGCCTTCGCTCATACGCCGGACCCTTCCAAGCTCCCTCGCAAAGAGGATCGCGTGCATTGCTGCCACGGAAAAGGCAAGTGCGATAACCTGCACACAAAAGAGGATTGCGAGAAAGAGGGCGGCAAGGTCGTCAAGAGCTGCAAGGATTGCAAGTAGCGGCGATGCCGTGCGCTCAAGGAAAGGAAAGCCCATGCTGGTGGAACTGAGTGTGTTTCCATTGGACAAAGGAGCTGAGGGGCTTAGCGCCTATGTCGCGGACTCGATCAGGATCATCGAGGAAAGCGGCCTGGAATTTGAGGTTCACGCGCTGGGGACGTTGATTGAAGGCCCTGGGGACAAGGTCTTCGAGGTAATCCGGAAATGCCATGATTCCATGACCCGCGTGAGTACCCGAGTCATTACCACCGTGAAGATAGACGATCGGAAGGGCGCTGTGGGAAGAATCACGGGGAAAGTGCGGTCAGTGGAAGAGAAATTGGGGCGCAGAGTTCCCAAGGGATAGCGGGCGCCGTCAGAGACTTGGGGGCCTCCGTGGTCGCTGCGCCGCCGGTGGCGGAGGTTCGCGTTCCATGCCCGATGCAAACTATTGCCCGGCACAAGAGATCCTGGAAGTGGTGGACGACCAAGACCGGGTGATCGGTTCGGCCCCGAGAGCGGACATACACGCCAACAGTTGGAGGCATAGAGCCGCGCATGTGTTCTTGTTCAATCCCCAAGGCCAAATCTATGTTCAGCGGCGGTCAGCCTCTAAAGACCGCTTTCCGGGGGCGCTTGATTCCTCCGCGGCCGGGCATGTGGAACCGGGTGAAGGATATGAGGAGGCTGCGATCCGCGAACTGCAAGAAGAGCTTGGCATCCACGCGCAGTTGGACGAGGCGCTACGCGTGCCGGCGTCTGAGATCACAGATTACGAGCACGTGGTTGTGTACCGGGCGGACGCGGATCAGGAACCCAGGCCGAATGCTGAGGAGATCCAATGGGGCGGTTTCATGGCGCCCGAGCGTCTCACGCTGCTCATGGAGCGGAATCCGGATGATTTCGTTCCTGGATTTATCTACTTGTGGAGAGAATACCTGAGGCTAAAGAAGTGAGAGCTGTCGTTCAGAGAGTTTCCCACGCGAAGGTGTCGGTCGGCGGTCAGGTTATGGGAGAGATAGGGCAGGGCCTGCTCGTCTTGCTCGCGGCCGCGGTGGGGGACGGGCCGGAGCAGGCGCGTTGGATGGCGGAAAAAATTTCAGGGCTCAGGATATTCTCCGATGAGGACGGCAAAATGAACCTCAGCCTCGCGCAGGCGCAAGGCGCGATGCTGGTCGTATCGCAGTTCACGCTCTATGGGGACTGCCGCAAAGGCAAACGCCCTTCATTCACCGGGTCCGCGCCGCCTGAACCGGCGGAGAAGCTTTACCGGGACTTTATCGATGCGGTGCGCGAGCAGGGAATTCCTACGGAACAGGGCGTGTTCGGCGCGATGATGGCGGTTGAGCTGACCAATGACGGGCCTGTCACCCTGATCGTGGACGCGCCCTAGACCGGGCCGCGAAGTCAGGTCGCTTGATCGACTATTCTGATCGGATAACGCCTGCCCTTCAATTCAAGAGAGTACGAACGGCCGCTTTTGTCTTCGACGATGCGCTCCGCCAAGCGGTAATAGGCCGGGCGGGAAAACCGGGCGTGGAAAGCGCCCTTTTTTACTTTTGAATAGGGCACGTTGTCTCGACCGATCCAGATCTTGTTCGGGTCAAGCGGCTCCTCACTCCCGTCGTTGAGATGAATGATCAATTCGCCGCCAGGATCGAGGCTGATTCCTACCACGACGAAAGGCGCGTCCTCCACGTGGACGCGGCAGATCTCCTTTTCTATGCGGACGCGATATTCGCCGTCCGAGGTCTTTTCCAACGCGCGACAGAAATGGGAGTAGATCTCCGGATGTACGATCTCCGCGCCGTTCTGGAACCACCTGCCGTCCTTATCGATAGAAAGCTTCAGATAGGGTGAGACGTCGAAAAGATCTTCTTTGGGTTCATCGCAGGAATGATTCATAGTTCATGTTGCCGACGCGCTACCAGCGAGCTGCAAGATCGCTCTTCCTGTACAATTCCTCGTACGCAGCATAATTTGCAAGCACTTTCTTCACATAAAGTCTGGTTTCAAGAAAGGGTATGTTTTCCACGAACTCATCCTGGTCCATGCGTTGGTTCCTCTGAACCCACTGCCGGACCTTCGCGATATCCGCGTTGTAAGCGGCAATCGCAGGAATCAACTTACCGTTGAAGCTCTTGAGGTTCCCCGAAAGGATACGAATGCCCGCCGCGAGATTGCTCTCCGGGTGGAGAAGCTGCCCCACGATCTTCGCGGAGGTCTTGCCCTTCTCCTGCGCCAGCCCTGTGGATCGAGGCATAATCTGCATGAGGCCCAAAGCCCCGGCTGATGAGACCGCGTTCGGATCGTACCGGCTCTCCTGTCGTATAAGGGCCCATATCAGGTTCGGGTCTACCGCGTGCCTTTCCGCAGTTCGGACCGTATGGGCAAAGTGCACGCGAGGGTATGCCATCTCAATAAATTCTTTGGGAGCATCCTGAGGCGGGTTCTCAATCTGGTCGGCAAACCGAGACGCGAGAATGTCGAGAGCGTATCCATGCTTTTCCGCGCCGTGCGCGGCTCTGGCCCGGAGGTAGACAATGGCGGCATCGGATTTCATGGGATCGGGGAGCGCTTCCAGGTTGAGCAGAGCGAATTCGTAAAGACCCATGTCCATGAGTTTCTGCGAGTCAGCTACCAACCTGTGGGATTTCTGCTCCTGGCTCAGCTCGACCCGAGGAAATGTTCGCGCTCGCCCTCCATTCTTGCTCGATTTGTCCTTCAGAGACGCGAGCTGCTGCGCGGCTCGACGACCATAGTAATCAAGAGGCGCCTGATTGACCAGATCCCTCAGGAGCGCCGCGGCTTGCTGAGGTTGCCCGTTGAGAAGCAGGGAGCGTCCTTCCCAGTAACGAGCGGGGATGGAGAGCCCGCTCCCGGAAGAAGCGGCTGTTTGCCGAAAGTGACGGGCAGCCTCTCCGTACTTTTTGCCCCGATATTGTATCCACGCGATCTTCCAGCGTGCCAGCGCCGCAATGGAATTGGTCGGATGCGCTTTGAGCAGCTCGGTGAAGCGCTCTTCGGCCTTCGTCAGGCGGCCGAGCTCCAAATCGTGCGCGGCAAGATTGAAGAGAGCCTTCTTCTTGTACTTAGGCGTTCCCGTTTCTAAGAGGCTCTTGCAGCAGGTCTGGAAGTCTGCTTCACGATCGAGCCTCCAGTACAACAAACTGAGTAGGTACAGGGCTTCCAGACGCTCATTTCCGGACAGACCCTCTTTGAGGAGCCGCTTCAGGAGCGCCAGCGCCTTATCGTTCTTTCTGTCCTTATATAGAGATTCCGCAACCTTGAGCGCCAGTTTCTTGTCTGTCGGGTCTTTTTTCAGCAAGACCTCGTACGCCTGCCCAGCCAAGTCGAAACGCCCGTGCTTGAAGAGGCGACCGGCCCGGGCCAGATAATCCACGTCTGAAAAGTGGGGTTTGGGCGCCTTTGCGTGCATCACCAACCACGCAAGTTCGTCTGCGGCCTTGAGCCCCTCGAGGGTCGCGGGATACTCCAGATAGAGCGTTCGGTAATGCTTCTCCGCCTCGGCATAGCGCTTGAGATCTCGTTCGAGCCGCGCCGCTTTCATAATCAAAGCAGGCTTTTCCTTTGAATCGGCCCTTCTGAGCAGTTCAGGGAGAAGCTCCAGGGCTTCTTGCCCCTTTTGCTGCGCGAAAACACTCTCAAAAAGGGCCCTACGCGCCAAATCGGCATACGGGCTCGAAGGATGTCTCTTCAGAAGCGCCCGAAGCGCTCGCTCGGCCTGCGCCTCCTCTTCGAGCCGGGAATAAGCCCGTGCGCTGAGAATGGAGATTATCTGGCCGTAGGGGGAGTCGGAT
>VGSG01000093.1 GCA_016875095.1 Deltaproteobacteria bacterium | reverse complement strand
CCGTGGTTTCCCACTCCCTCAAGATCTCCAGCTTCTGTCGAGCCGTGAACCTCTTCCTCTGCTTTCGCTCTACCGGTGTCAGTTGAACGCTCATCCATCTCCCTCCTCCAGTCCAGGGCCATATCAAAAGCCCCGCGCTCGACCAACACCTTTCTCTCTCAATTTCTGTCCAACCGGACCTGATACATCATACTGCGTAGGTCAAGGCAGACCAACCTTCTCTATCAAGGGCAGCTACATCCGCGCCATGGCTCAATAAGATGCGGGTAACGTCAAGGTGTCTTTTGTCGCAAGCCGCCATTAACGGCGTAACTCCCTCTCGGTCCTCGACGTTCACGTAGGCCCCCCGTTCCAGCAATAACCGCGCAGTGTCAGAATCGCCTCGCTCCGCGGCGTACAACAAGGCCGTCTTCCCTTGTCTGTCTTTCATATTGACCGCAGCGCCTATGCCCAAGAGTAGATCCCTCGTCTGTGAGTTCCCTTGTTTGATGGCCTCAACGAGGTCACGACCAAAGAATCTCCCCTTTATCCAATCCATGATGTCCACGATTTTAGTCTTGATCCAATCGATGGAACCCATAGTCCAGACCCTCAAAATACCCCGAAGAGCAATAGAAGAGTAGCACAATCCGTGTCGATCTTTGAATTCAAAAAAGTTCCCGAAGAAGACAGGAAGGACCTTCTTGGCCATAGGTCCGGCCGGAGCGTCACCACACATTATTTCATGGCTGAGATTGCGAAGCTAATCGCCTATTCCAACAGGGTATGTGGAGATGAAAGACACAAATCTGACACAATCGTGTTCCTGGAAAAAAGAACCCGTCAGGCCGGTTGATGCTAACCTGACGGGATTGTTGTCGTTTCCTTGGTGGAGCTGAGGGGGATCGAACCCCTGACCTCCTGAATGCCATTCAGGCGCTCTCCCAGCTGAGCTACAGCCCCAAGAATCACTCACCTTATACTTCCTGACCGCGGGGTGTCAACCTCTTCAGCCTAGCCCCCCAAGTTTAGCGTAAAGCCTAGGACCTCCTTGGGGTCTGAAATCCGGATCAGCTTGAGGGGCGGGTCGGAACGGATTTCTCCTTCTTTCACTAGCATCAAGACGTCTTCCAGATCCTGCTGGGTGATCTTCTTTTTCTCCTTGAGGTCTTCCAGTCCGTTAATGGGCCGCAATGAGAAGAACACATACACTTTGTCGCCGGCTCTCATGGGATCATACTGGATGCCTTTGGGGCCGGTCGGTATGAGGATTGCGTCATGCGGACGGACTATGCCGGGGTCCCGCATGAGTGTTTCTTTGGTTTTGGATTTGGTTCTGGAGCTCTTTGGCAGTAGAGCGGGATAGAGCATAGTCGTTTCTTTGGGCCCGTGTCGAAAGACGTACAGGTGTCCGTTCACATTGGTTTCGAAGCGCAGTTTATACTCATCGCCCTTTTTCATCTCCGCGGTGAAGGCCACGGGGTCGCCGAACTGCTTGTCACCTTTGCGTTTAAGCGCAAGCTGGCTGCTCACCCCAATGATAGGATAGGGGATAACGATCTTCTCTCCGGCCTTGATTTCCGTAGAAGGAGAGAGCTGGTTATAGGAAGCGAGTCCCGGCGCCAGCGTCGCGTCCCCCATGTTCTTTTCGGCTATGCTATCGATGGTGTCGCTCGCCTTCGCGGTGTACACGAACGTGTCGGGGTCGTTGCCGTCCTTTAGCGGCTTGGGCAATTGATCCCACGGGTATGACTTGAAGTGCTCACCCTTGAGGCTCAGAGGTGGTTTGGTTTCCTCGATGGGCGGCAGCGGTGGGGGCTCATCCTTTTTCTGGAAGACGGCGCACCCGATCATGGTCCCCACAGTGATGATCGCTATTGCCGCTAGGAGAAGTCGATTCATGAGGTCCTCCGGGATCGGCCTGAGGCCGCTGAGCATCATCTGGCGCCCGCAGGCGGTGCGGTTGCGGGCTGCTTCGAGGTATCGCCCTTGGGAGTGGGCTTTGGCTGCTGAGTATCCTGAGAACCCTTCCATCTCTTCGTCAAATCGGCCACCTGATCCTTAGCGCTTTGAGGCACATACTGCCACAATTTTTTCGTCACATCCTCCGTAGGTCTGGTGAATTTGGATTTGGTGACGATCGGCCAATCAGGAATCCCCACCAGAATGATCTGAACCACCACCGCCACCACGAGAAAGGCCGCAACCCCCCCCATAGCGGCGCCCAGAAGCCGATCAAGAATACCCAGCCGAGTAACGTCCACCAACGCGTCCAGCAACAAACGGATCAATACGAATAAGACCTGAACAAAAATAAATACGATCACCATCGATAGGATCATGGAAATATTGGGATCGAGTGAAGAAACCTTTCCTAGGTACGGTTCTACGATCCGGTAATAGCGCACCGCGGCAATGACGCCCACCACCAGACTGGCCAGCGCGGTGAAGGATCGCACGAACCCCTTCCACAACCCCAGGATGAGTCCGATGAGCAGCGTGATGAGAATGAAAGCGTCTACCAGGTTGTAATCTTGTATAAGTTCCATGTTTCAGCCCGCCTTCTCGGCTCAAGCCCGACTCGATAGGCCGGGTTGAATCGCGTTGTTGTGGTGGATTGCGAATCCTCTTTTCCACAGAGAAGAGTTACGAACCGGACCGAGGCGTTCAACCCGCGCCTGCCCGTGGAAGGAACGGATTCGCAGCCTCGTCCTGCCGCGCGACGCCAAACCAATGTCCTAACTTGGCCGTCAGCATGACTCCCGATGCGAGTCGGGGATTGTCGTCCAGTCTTTTCCGCACGTCCGGGAAAGCCACCGCAGCGACGAGTAAAAGGTCATCATCCAATGCCCTTCGGGCTGTCAACAATTCGTCCTCATCGCGAAAGAGGAGCGGCCCTATTCCGCCGAAACCCCATCGCCTCGGGAAGTCGGTTTCGATGGTGTCGTCCGCGTCGCAGTCCAGAATCACGCACCCCCCGCGGCCCTGCACGATCCGGCAAAGCTCCCTGTAGTGATCCCGCGCCAAAGGATCGATTAGCGCCGCCAACCCGCCCCCGGACGGGAAGCCCAAAGGGTTTTCACGGAGAAAGACGATCCTGATCCCCGCATCGAGCATCGCGCCTGCAACGTCTAGGTGAAACTTGCCCCAAAAGGCGAAAACCGCACGCACAAAATCCGTATGGTATGCAACCAGTTCCTTGGCGCGGTTCAGATCGAAGCTCATCCACAACGCGTCCCAAAGCCCAAAGCCTACAGTGCCTGCAACTATTATACGATTTCGGGCGTCGAGTCGCATCCGATTGTAGAAGCGACGCACCTCGTGCTCCGCGTCCCGATCCCGCATGCCGACTCTGTGCCGCCACTCCTGCTCGGATCGAAAACAGCCTCCCTGGTACTCAAGCTCCACAAGCTCTCCGGGACCCGAGGATACTTCGAAGACTCTGCCTACAGGGTCAACCACAACCCCCCATGCCTGTAACTCAAAGCCGTAAGGGTACAACACCGTTGAGACGTCATATCCGCGAGCCACGTCGGCTTCCATCTTTAACATAGCGGAATGATACAAGAAGTCTTTCCACCCCCCGCCGCGATTCACGCGACCGGGAGAACGTTTCATGACCAAGCCCGTGAAGAGCCGCCGATAGGACCGAGCATCGGGAAATGAGAGAGACGCGGGCCTGGAACCGGCGCCCACCGGCGAAATGGTGGGAGGGCGAATGGAGGCGCCCAAGAGTCTTTGCATCACGCGCACAGGCCACACCCTTGAATGGGCTGAAGCGATTCCCCACGGCGCCCTTTCTAGTATGTATCGCTATATTTGTCAATAAAAATCAACATGTTTTCTTAATAATGTAAAGTAACGTGGCCGCCACGGGTCTCCCCATCCGCGGCTCAACGCGGCCGTCGTCGGTTGACAGCGGCCATTCGGGGGGTGGTATTCTTCTTCAGGATGCGGTCCTCAGGGCTTCGGATGGGAGAGACCGCGCCCTTCGGCATGAGGAGTGGGGAGATGACACGAAACGACGGTCGCAGGACGGACGAACTGAGGCAATGGCGCATCCTCCGAGGGGTCCTTGAACACGCGGAAGGATCTGCGCTCATCGAGGCGGGCAAGACGAAAGTCCTTTGCGCGGCGAGCGTGGAAAAGACGGTGCCGTTATTTCTCAAAGATAAAGGCCAGGGATGGGTGACGGGGGAGTACGCCATGCTTCCCCGTTCCACCCACACTCGTTCTCCGCGAGAGCGCAACAGGATTGGCGGTCGCACTTTGGAAATTCAGCGCATGATCGGTCGATCGCTCAGATCCGTCATCGACCTTGCAGCGCTGGGTGAGCGCACGATCACGGTGGATTGCGATGTGATCCAGGCGGATGGCGGGACGCGCGTCGCGTCCGTTACGGCAGGCTGGGTGGCGCTCCACGATGCGTGTCAGACCTTGTGCGAACGAGGAGAGATCTCCGCCGATCCCCTCCATGATTCGGTGGCGGCCGTCAGCGTGGGGGTGGTGGAGAAGGAGCTCTATCTGGATCTGGATTACGCTGAGGATTCGGCGGCCGAAGTGGATATGAACGTGGTCTTTACCGGCGCAGGACGTCTCGTGGAAGTCCAGGCCACCGCGGAAGGGGCGCCGTTCTCACTCAACAGGATGAACGAGCTGATCCGCCTCGCGTATCGCAAAGGCATAGTCGCCATCCGGGAGATCCAGCTAACGGCCGCGCACAGCGGCGCCGGAGCATTTCCCGGGGCTCATCTATGAGGACCGGCTAAGCGCGGTCACCGGCTTTCCATGCCTTGCTTGACTTGCGAGTTCGTCGCGGTCCCATCAAGGCTTTTTCCCGAGGGTTGGGCTTCGATGAGAGATATTTTTTCTTGGATTTCTTCCTTGCGCCTCTCGTCAGTGAGAAGGCTGAGAGCCTTGCGATAATCCCGCAGCGACTCCTTGGTCTTGCCCAGCGAAATCAGCGCAAGGGCTCTGTTTTCATAGAATGTGGGATTGGACGGGTCGATCTCTATGGCCCGCGAATAGTCCGCCAGGCCTTTCGTCAAATCTTTTTTTTCGTGATATAGCAGCCCTCGATTGTTGTGCGCGACAGCATCGCGCGGGTTGAGCTGCAGCGCCCGGTGGTAATCTTCAAGGGCCTTTTCGTAGTCGTGGGAGCGGTAGAATGAATCGCCTCTGATGCGGTGCAGCTCTGCGTTCTGGGTATCCTTCTCCAGCGCGCTCGAGAAATCTTTAATCGCCTTGTCGTACTTGCCGGCCTTGTGGTAGGTGAGACCTCTATCTCGCAGCGCTCCGACCAATGTGGGGTCCATCGCTATGGCATCGTCCCACATGTCCAGCGCCTGTTTCTCTTTGCCTTCCCGGTACCGTTGCAGACCCTGCGCATGAAGCTGGGCTGCGATCTTCACGCGGAGCGCCTTGGCCTTAGTCTCGACCTGCGCTGCCTCAGGAAAGCCCTTGCTCAGCTCCAGGGATTTGCTGTAAGAGCGTAATGCCTCATGGAGATCACCCTGTCGTTCCTGGACCTCTCCCATGGTCAGGTATGCGCGAGCATTCTTCTTGTTGATTCCCACAGCTTTCTTGAGTTCTTTGAGGGCCGAATCATAATCCCCTTTTTCCGCATAAACCGCGCCCAACTGCACGTAAATCGTCGATTCACGCCCTTTGCCCTTGGCCGCAAGATTGAGGTCTTGGATCGCGCCGTCCAGGTCTCCCTTTCGAAATCGGGCGGTCCCCCTGTTGGCAAGCGCCGGAGTGTAGTCGGGCCTGACTTCCAGCGCGCGGTTGTAGTCTTCTATAGCCTTGTCGTAGAGGCCCTTTCTTTTCAGGGCCACACCACGGTTGTTATACGCCAAGTGGTCTCGGGGATCCAATTGAAGCGCCTTGGTGAACAGCTCGATAGCCGCATCCAAATCGTCCCTTCTCAGAGCGTCAATACCCTGGTTATAGGGAGCGACAGGGTCTTGAGCCCCAGGCAGATGGGGCGGGGCGCCGATCAATAACAGCAGAAACAGGACAAAAGCCTTTCTCATGTGATTACGCCATCCTCTAGCGAAATCTTTACGTCTCCCGTTGCGTAAGACAGGTTGGTTGTCGGCTTATCAGTGTCCGGACCAATGTTGGAAGTTGGCGCAGACACGCTGTAAAGGATATCAAAAATAACCCTGCGATGTCAACCCGTTAATGATGCCGTTAGAACAGTCGTAACCGATTCATCTATAACACCAGGACATCAATTATTTTACTTGACACACCAAATAACCCATGTTAAAGCCCCCCGTCAACGAAGCCCGGCAACGGGCCAATTTTGTGGGCCTTCGTTTGAGTCTACGCCCTCAAGTCTTTCATGAAGGATCAGAACCAAAAGGAGGATTAGGTATGGTCACCAGAGTTATCGGCCTGCTCGTAGCGCTTGCTCTCATCCTCGGAACCGCATGGGCTCCTGAAGCCGTCTCATGCGCCGCGTGTCAAGGTGCGCCTCAGCCAGCGTATTGCCCTCCGCCGGCTCCGTGCCCACCTCCCGCGTGCGGGCCGTCACCCTTATTCGGCGCAGGCTCTCTCTGCGGCGGCCTCCTGGGCGCCTGCACCAGCGTTTGCGGGCTCGTGCTCAGCATTCCGTCCCTGGTGACCGCGGGACTTCTCGCGCCTCCGCCTCCGCCCCCAATCGCTCCGTTTCCTTCCTGCGGACCCCCGGTCTGCGGTCCCATGCCTGCGGTATGTCCACCTCCGCGACCTGTGATGAAGTGTAAACCCCTGCCGCCGCGCGCGTGTCCGCCTCCAGGATGTTATGCGCCGGCATATGCCCCGGCATGTCCGCCTCCCGCCCTCTGCGATGGAGCCCCCGTGGCCCCGCTCATGGGTCCTATCCCCGGGGTGGCGACTTATGCCGCGCAGGTTCTCGAAATGCCCTTCAGGCTTGTTTCCGGCGGTCTTTCGCCTCTTCCGCCACCTCCTTTGGCCCCCATAGCCGCGGGCGGTCCTGAAGAGCGGAAACCCACGTTTGCTTGCTACTGGTAGGGCCACAGAAATGAAGTTTGTTTACGGTGCGCCTCAGAGCAAAGGCGCGCAGACCACGCTGACCCGCTAAAGGGACAAGGCGGACATCCGAAGATCCGGCCGAAGAACCTCTGCGCCTGGCGGCAGGATTAAAGGGATATGGCTGAAAGGCCGCCCGGCGACGCCGGAAGGGGGGCGGTTGGGACCCCCTCCATAATCGTCAACCCCAATCCTCCTATTACTAGGGGACGATCACCGTCCCCTTTTTTCTTCGGAGAGCGGACCAAGCGCCTGAACAGAAGAAAATGCGCGGGGAGCGCCTCAGATCCGTCCGCTCCTGCCCAAGCGCAAAGAGCACCAGGAACAAGCCGTGCAGCTCAGGACGGATGGTGAATATCGCCGCGACTTTATCGTTTTCTCAATGCCTCTTTGGTTTCTTCTTTGAGTCGTCGCTTCCGATCTTTAGCTTGTTGCCGCGCCTGAAACTCTTCCCTCGCTCTGTCCAAGCGCTCCTGTTTCTCCAGCTCTTCCCGCTCTCGTTGCTTTCTCAGGGCCGCATCCCGTAGTCTGGCCTCATAGTCTTTCATGCGCTTTTCATCGATAATGAAGTTCTCGATCCGGCTCCAATCCTCGCTGCCGCCGCCGCATTGGCTAAAGTGTTTCCGGACAAAGGCGCCCGGGACCAGATTCATGAGCATTCCGCAGTGGCGACACCGGCCCGAGTCCGTCTCCGTTTCCGGACGAATTTCGAGGAGACCTTCCGCGATCAGCTCATCTTCCCGGCATTCACGGCTGACCCACAGGTCTTTTCCCCGGATATAACCCCACGCGGGATGAGCCCGCCAGATGAACTCCAGGAAGCGATCGGGCCGATCTCGACGATAGGAGCGTGACGCTTGGTGAACCCAAAAGATCTGTTGTTTTTCCACGGATGACCCTCTCCTCGAATCAGCGTATCCTCGCTCAGGGTAGGCATGGATTTGGCGACTCTTGGATATTCCAAGCTTACAGCTAGATCCATGTGATCGTCAACGCCGGCTCGTCAGTCCGGGCGCCTTTAGGGCTTCCTCGGCCGCGGGCGGCGCTTGACAGCCCGGTCGCGCATTGAATAGAGTCGAGTGGGCCTGTTTCTCATTCGCCAACGAAGGTGGACGGGCCGCTGCGAGGTCAGGAGGTCAGGTGATGGATGAATACCCGGAAACACAGGGCTTGCCCGCGATCCTGATCACGGCTGTGGGGAGCCTCCCTCACGAGGACGCCGGGGACGCTGTGGACTTGATCGTCGCAAGTCTCTCCCGCGCGCCGCACACGCCTCAGCTCTCCCGCGCGAATCTCCTGGAGCAGATGTGGATTCAATTCAGCGAAGGTCTACCCAGGTTCCGAGTGAACCTGGACGAGAAGAGCTATTACTTCGACACCTCGGGAGACGCATCCTCTGAATTGGAGCGATTCTACAGCGCATATCTGGATGTGAGCGGTGGAGGGTCCACGGAGCCGTTTGCCATAGGGCCGGAATACGGGGGCGGGATACACACCTTCTTGCGAAGGCTTCAGCAACAGGGAACTAAGAGGCCTTTTGTCAAGGTCCAGGTCACCGGTCCGCTCAGCTTCGGCCTCACCGTTACCGATGAGAACGGGAAGCCCATTTTTTACCATCCATTTTTTCGTGATGTGGTCGTCCAGTCTACAGGACTGAAAGCCGCCTGGCTCGTGGACAAGTTCAAACCCTTTGCTGAAGAAGTGATTGTCTTTTTCGATGAGCCGAGCTTAAGCGCCTACGGGTCTTCCGCGTTCCTTGGGGTGTCGCGTGACGACGTGATTCAGTCGCTCAACGAGGCTTTCGCGCTCACGTTGGATCGGGGGGGTATCCCTGGGGTTCACTGTTGCGGAAACACGGACTGGAGCATCCTGACGGAGACGGCGACACGCATCATCAATTTTGACGCTGTGGATTATATGCGGACCATGTCACTCTACGGGCCGCAACTGGGCCGATTCCTTGCCAACGGGGGCGTGCTCGCATGGGGCGCGGTCCCCAATGACAGCCGCATAAGAGGGGAGAGCCTCGAGGAGATTCGGCGGCGAATGCGCGAAGGGATGGAACTCCTGGTCAAATCGGGTGTCGATCGGACCCTCTTGGAGAAACGCGTCATCGTGACGCCCGCGTGCGGCTGCTCAGGCATGACTGTGGCGGAAGCGGAGATGACATACGGCCTGCTGAGGGAACTGGAGGAGGAGGGGGTCGGCCTCTGGCGAGAAGTATGATATCGGACCGAGCGGAGCGGCAGGTTTGGCCGGCTGAATCCTCGTTTTGTCCGAGGGGGCTTTCTTATCAACGGATCGGCATTATTGTATAGGATGCGCCGGAGAGCGAACAGTGAGAAGCGGACCCGGACGACGGGGTGAAAGGACACACATATGGGATTGACGTTGGCCGTGGCGGGAAAAGGAGGGGTCGGCAAGACCTCGGTGAGCGCGCTCATGATAAAGGCGCTGATCGATTCCGGGAGAGGGCCCCTGCTGGCAATCGATGCGGATTCGAACTCGAATTTGCACGAAGTCCTTGGAGTCAGGGAGCCGAGGAGCGTGGGTTGTGTCCGGGAAGATGTCCGAAAGATGGGGGACGATATACCGGGAGGCATGACCAAGGACCGTTTCATGGAATATCAGATCCAGGCGTGCCTGGAAGAGACCAAGGATCTGGACCTCCTTTCCATGGGCCGGCCCGAGGGTCCAGGATGCTATTGCATGGCAAACAATATCCTCCGAGAGATCATCTCCAAGGTCACGTCAAACTACTCGCACGTGGTCGTTGACAACGAAGCCGGCATGGAACATCTGTCCCGTAGGACAGAAGAAGAAGTGGACCACCTGTTCATCGTGTCCGATCCCGCTCCACGCAGCCTTCGAACCATCGCGCGTATCCTGGAGTTGCTTGAGGAGCTGAAAGGGCGGATTCACCACACGCACCTTATCATCACGAGAGTCGAGGGGTCGCCCGAGGACCTGCCTGAAAACGTGAAGAAGGAGATCGCCCGACTCCCGTTTTCGCCGGAAGCCTATGTGCCGTACGACGAGAAGTTGGTGGAACTGGACCTGAGGGGTGATCCGCTTGTCAGGATTTCGCCCGACTCCTCCGCGTACCAGGCAGTCAAAGAGCTACTGAGAAATGTGGGGATACTGAACGAGACGGCGAACACGCAATCAGCGCATTGACACCAGGCTGTGGCGCGAGCGGGCCGTACGAGACGGGCGCCTCCGCAACGAACTTGACAAATAGAAATGCGCTTCCAATTTTGAGACAGGAATGGGACGAGCAGCGATCCCACAATATTCGGGGGAGGTAATTGCTATGAGGAAGGCTGAATTGATCGATCGAATCGTCAAAGGAGCGGGTCTGTCGAGAAAAAAAGCGGCCTTGGCCTTGGATGCTCTCCTGGTTGCGGTCCGCGGCTCCTTGGCCGGGAATGAGGCTCTCCGTATCCCCGGGCTTGGAACCTTCAAGGTGGCTCAACGCAAGGCTCGGAAGGGTATTAACCCGCGAACCGGCCGGACGATGTCGATTCCGGCTGCACGTGTGCCGAAGTTTGTTGCTGCGAAGACGCTGAAAGAGTCCGTATCCGACGGAAAAGGCGTGTCGCGGCCTGAGGCCGATCACAGCTCGGGCCCCGCGTGCGATGACATCAGTGACCCAATTCGGAGGGCGATGTGCAAAGTATG
Source organism: Deltaproteobacteria bacterium (assembly GCA_016875095.1). Classification (GTDB taxonomy): domain Bacteria; phylum Desulfobacterota; class Desulfomonilia; order Desulfomonilales; family Desulfomonilaceae; genus VGSG01. The sequence continues at coordinate 5,683 of VGSG01000093.1, read as the reverse complement.
CGGCATCCCTGTTCTTAGCGGATTGCCCTTTTGCAGCGAGCATCAACCTCCTGTGCCGTAACGGACGCGGGGGTAGGCGCCGGGGCACGGCGCTGAATGCGCCGAATGGCTTTGATTCCGCATGATTACCATCGACGGCGCCCAATATTCGGGAAGCGGCACTATTCTGCGCTATGCGCTGGCGTTGGCCACGCTCCTCCGCGAGCCGTTGACGGTAAAGAATATCAGGGCAAGACGCCCGAAACCCGGCTTGCGACCTCAACATCTGGCTGCGACCCTGGCCTGCGCGCGGATATCCCATGGCAGAGTGGAGGGCGCCGAGGTCGGTTCCACAGAAATACGTTACGAACCGGGCGCCACAGTCCTGCCCGGGGAATACCCCTTTGATGTGGGCTCCGCAGGCTCCACCACGCTGCTGGCGTTTTCCCTGTGCATTCCGGCTATGTTCGCGGATCGCCCTACGAAATTCCTGCTCACCGGCGGCCTGTTCCAAGATTTCGCGCCCAGTTCGTTTCATATGCGGCGCTGCCTGCTTCCGCTCCTGGAGAGGATGGGCCTCAAGATCCTGATGACCGTGATACGGCCGGGCTACGCGCCTCGAGGCCAAGGGCAAGTTGAGGTGACGGTTCACCCGATTCGGTCGGCGCTGAAACCTCTAACCCTCGTGGAGCAGGGAAGGGTAACCGAAGTCCGGGGAATATCCCTCGCGTCTCATTTGATTGACCAAAAGGTGAGCGCGCGCATGGCGGCCGCGTGCAGATCCACGCTGGAGCGGAGGGGCCTTTCCGTCACCATTGAAACCCTCGATGATTTCACCGCGGTCCAGAAAGGGGCTGCGCTCTGCATTTGGGCCGAATCGGACACCGGCGCGGTCCTGGGTTCGGACATGGCGGGCGCGACAAGGCGGCCGTCAGAGAAGATAGCCAGGTCTGTCGCAATCCGTTTCCTGGAAGACATAGACTCAGGCGCGACGGTCGATCGCCATTTGGCGGATCAGCTCATCATTTTCGGCGCCCTGGCGCGCGGCGCAACGACGTACACCATCCCGCACGTGACGGAGCACGTGGAATCCAATCTGTGGCTTGTCGGAGAAATCTTAGGCGCCCGCGCAGAGATTGCCCGTAATGTTTTGACCATTCACGGGGTCGGACTGGAGCCATTCGCACTCCCCTAACAGCGGCGCGAAAATCCATGGGCCTTTGGAGAAGTCCGCGGACGCTCCGGGGGAGGGAAATGAATTGAAAGACCCCTAATCGTGTTTTCGGGAATAATTCGCCTAGGACGTGGACTCAGAAACCCTCTTGCCCAGACCCTTGGAACGTAAGAGCTGCAGTCGTTTCTTTACGGCCTCCTTGTTCCGACCCTTAAGGATTGCCGCAATCGCTCGGTTACTCGCGGGCAGAGTAAGCACTACAAGATCCTCCCTCAGAGTCCATGCCTTGGTGGAGGAGTTCCTCTTGAGATTAAGCAGTAATTTCAACTCTTTGGGAGTGAACTGTTTGAGAAGGGCATAACTCTCCTTGATTCTTTCGACCCGGGCCTTGGACCCGCTCTCGGCAGCCGGTGGCGCCGCGATGCGCGGCGCAGGGCGGGCCTCGCTCTTGGGCCGCGGCGCGGGGCGAGACTTGGGCTTTGGTTTTGGTTTTGGCTTCGCTCTCGGCTTCGGTCGAGCTTTTCCCGAGGAGGACTTGGGAACAGCCTTTCCCCGCTTGGTGGTCCTTGATTTCTTCTCAGCCACAATGCCCCCTCTCGTGACTGCCCGAATTTCGGAGATGTGCCAAAGATGCGTGGCGACCGGTAAACACTTGACCTCGATATGACGGAGAACTCAGGGTCAGGGCTTCCAGGAAGCGCGATGGCGCCGAGATCTCACATGCCTTCGCGTGCCTGAGTGGTTCGGCGGTTAAGATTGGGAGAAACAATTGAGGATTCACCCAAAAGAGCAATCGGTTCTCACAACCGTGCAGGGGCGCGAAATACCCGGTTATCACCACCAGGACGGTCCGAGAATCCGAAAGGATACGGCGCGTCCCCGGGCCGCTCCATCCGAGGCCGAAACCGCGGCGCCCCGGTTGGCTCGCCGCATGGCATCCGCTTGCGGTAAATTCCCTTTGTCGGTTTCCGGTCGTTTCTGCCTTACCCTCTGAGAAGCCTGCGCCGGGTCCGACGGTCGGCCTGCCTGCGGCGACAGATGCTGTCGGCTTCTCGCAGGCAAGGTTGATCCGCTCCCGTCCGAATGGGTGACGGAATACTCACCCGGCTGCGAAGTTGACCGCCCCTCTCCGGACGAGGACTGGGAACCTTCTTGTCCATACATATTATACGACGGGGCCATACCGCGGAAGTAACTCGGACCTTCCTCCCAGAAGGTAGGACCGCATCAGCCGCCTTCAGCCCGGCACAGTCCCACGGTGAGGAGGCTCAAGAAACAGACCCCGACGCACAAGCGTCTCAAGAAAGGCATTTCACCCTCGGAATTGCATATGCTTTCCTGCACGAAACAAATATTTTAATACACAGCCGGCCGTTTGTCATTCTTTTTTCCCGGCCTGCCTGCGGCGCTATTCGCTCTCCCCGCGGATACGAAAGAACTTCCTCTTGCCCACTTGCAGGAGCCGCTCCTGTGAACCGAGAGTAATCTCCACCGTCGGATCGCTGATTCGGGCTCCGTCGAGTCTGACACCGCCCTGCGTGATCAGTCGCCGGGCCTCCCCTTTTGACACACCCGCGCTTGACGCGATGATGTCGCAGGCCGGCAGAGCGCCCTGCGCGAAAGTGCGCAGAGGGATTTCGTCGGGGGTCTCTTTCCTCTGCACGACCCGCTCAAAATGCTCTTCGCCCTGTTTTGCGTCGCCTGGACTATGATACTCGGCAACGATACTCCGCGCGAGCGCTTTCTTGATCTGCATGGGATGGAGAGGATCCGCCGAATCCAGGTGCTCGTCGATCCGCTGCAAGGCCTGGGAATATTGATCGACCCGTTGTTGGTCTACGCTGGTCAACAGGGTAAAGTACTTCACGACCAGGTCATCCTTGATGGACATGATCTTCCCGAACATTTCTTCCGGACTGTCATCCACCCCTACATAATTTCCTTCTGTCTTGCTCATCTTCTTGGCGCCGTCCAGGCCCTCGATCAGGGGGGTCATGATGACTATCTGCGGAGGTTGCCCGTACTGGATCTGGATGTCACGGCCGGCCAGGAGGTTGAACTTTTGGTCGGTGCCGCCCAACTCCACGTCACACTCAAGCGCCACGGAGTCGTAGCCCTGCATCAACGGGTAGAGGAATTCCGTGATCGAGATGGGGTTGCCCTCCCGATAGCGCTTCTCAAAGTCGTTGCGCTCCAGCATGCGAGCCACGGTGGACCGATACGCGAGACCGAGACAATCCTCGAAGGACATTTCATCAAACCATTCACCGTTGTGCCTGATTTCGGTCTTCTCTTCGTCGAGGATCCTAAAGACCTGATCTTTAAAGGTCTTGGCATACTCCATTACCTGATCTTTGGTCAGTCGCACTCGCCCTTCGCTGCGCTCGGTGGGGTCGCCAACCCGCGCGGTGAAGCTGCCGATGAGAAAGATCGCGGTGTGTCCAATATCCTGAAAATGCTTGAGTTTTCTGATCGTCACCATGTGGCCCAGATGAATGTCCGACGCGGTGGGGTCCACACCCAACTTGATCCGGAGGGGTCTTCCCGTCTTGATGCTCCCAAGAATACGATCTCGCATCTCGTTCTCGTGGATGATTTCCTCCACGCCACGCATAATGTGTTTCATTTGGGTTTGCACGTCTGGAAATGCCATTGCTCTTATCCCGGCCTTTCGTCCCGCAACGATTCGGAGATGGGCCTTTCCCCGCCTTCCTCGATTTGCCGCTTACCCTACCGTATCTCCTTACGAGCAACGGGAAGAAAGGGGCGCCTGATATCCTGATTCGACGGCGGCGGCAGGGAAGGGTTGCCGACAGACCCAATATCGCGCGCGTCCCCATAGATCTCGGCGCTTACAGCGCGCTCGATATCCGGCTCCGATGAATAGCACACAATTCCATAGCAAAGTCAAGGACAACGCCGCGTTCCCAAAAAAAACCCCCAAACATCGTTGGAGGGTGATGATGGGGATACACTGGACCAAAAAAGAGTATGTGTCTCAGTCGGCCTAGCTCGACCTTCAATCGACCGGGGACCCGAAATTCTCGCGACCGGAGCGTTCTCTTGGTCGCCGGGGCTATGCAAAGACCGTTTTCAGCATAACCGCAGCGGGTCGGCCTGTCCGTTTCTCAAGTCCGTATACAAGGCGCGCCCCCGTTCCTCCCGTCGACCGATCCTCTACCTCAAAATCCACGCCCTGAATATCAGGGAGCGCGCTTGTAAGGGGAGTTCTACAGAAGCTGGAAATCGAAACTGACGGAAGCCCCCACGGTAAAGGTCTCTTTGCGAAAACCATAGCTGTATGTGTGAGGATTTGACGGGCCACCTCGTCCGCCGGCGAACCCTAACCCGATACCAACATTATTGATATTCGTCGTTATCTCCGTGGTTCTCGCCCGAATTGCGTCCCACTTCAGAAAGGCGCCCAACAGACCGTCTCGGAGGAACCTCCTACTGTAGTTACAATAGAGTTCCACGAAGTAGCCCTTATCGAAAGCGAGCGTATTTTCTGAGCCGGTCATCAACGAGCCCAAGGCCGCGCCAAGGTCGCTGGCGTCACCGACACCCTCCTGGAAATTGCCGAGAACCAAGGGAAATCCCAATGCCCCGACCGTAAGATTGCCGCCTGCGGAGGGATAGGCTATTTCCACTCCCAAATAGGGCAGATAGGCGTTTACCTCGAATCTATGCACACCGTCTCTCCGCATAATAAACCCACCTGTGACGGTCTGATAACGGTAGAAATCAGCTTCCACGAAGTCCCATCGGAATCCGCCCAAGGCCCGGCAAATTTCTCCAAGTTGCCAGTAAGCCGCCACGTCCCAGTAGTACGACTTGGCTTGAACACTCGGGTACACGATGCCAAACTCGGTATTCTGTCGGCCTGTGGTCGTATGGGGCAGGAGTATCGCTCCGCTACCTCGTATTCCCGACTTGTCGTTTATGGCTAAGGCGCCCATCAGGCTAAACCAGGCGCCACCCAGATCGCCTTCCCACAACCGCTCTACGGTAGCCTCAGCGCCTGTATCCGGGACATCCAAGGCGTCGATAACCAACCCCTTGTGCTTACCGCTAAAACCACCATAAAAAATTGGAGCGTACAAGGCGAGCGCGCCGTGTCGCGCTATTACGGGTGAGTCCTGGGCTGAGATTAGGGAGGGAACAAGACCGAGAGCCAAGCACACGCACGCGACAACAACCGATCTTTTCATTTTACCATCCCCCTGAAAGCCGCCAGAGCGCAATTGCTTGCGCACACCTGGCAACGCAATAGTTTCGACCTGTCTTAGGAATAACAACGGTACTTCGAACACTACATCACAAGCGGTTCCTGGTCAAGCGAAAACTAAATTCTAGTGTAACCAAGAAACGGTAAGCCCCCGGCTTTGCCGGGGCGACTCCCCAAGGTTTGACCGTGTGAGGCAGTAGGAGGCAACCTCCCAGAACACACCAAGCTTTCAATTCTGGGAGGTTGTAATGAAAGACTATCAGACCCTAAACCACACTAAGTGGGATTGCAAGTATCACGTG
>VGSG01000092.1 GCA_016875095.1 Deltaproteobacteria bacterium | reverse complement strand
CTTGGCTTGCTGGTTCTCGCGGGCCTCTCCGAAGGGCTGGGCATTGCGGGCCTCCTCCCGCTTCTTGGGATACTGCTCGGAGAGAGGACTGCGAGCGCAAGCTCTCTCGCTCAGAAGGTGAAGACGCTTCTGGGGATGATAGGCCTTGAACCTACCTTATGGGTGCTTCTCGTCGTGATCGTGGTGGCGCTCGCACTGAAATCCGGGCTCTATATCATCGCCATGACTGCAACCGGCGTCTCGGCCGCGCACATGGAGCATGACTTGCGCCTTTCCCTGGTAAAGGCTCTCCTGAAAGCGAAGTGGAGCTATTTCTTGGGCCTTCCGACCGGCACGCTCGCCAACGCGGCCACGACCGAGGCATCCCGAGCATCGTACACGTACATTCTCATGTGCACGCTGATGTCGGACTTTGTGGTAGTTGGCGTATATGCTGCGCTGGCCTTGCTGATCTCCTGGCAGGTCACGGTCACCGCCGCGATCTGCGGGCTTGCGATCCTTTTGTTGCTCAGGGGATTGGTGCGAGCTGCGCGTGAAGCAGGGGTGAAGGTTACCGATTCACTCAATGCTCTGTCAGGTGGGCTGGTTGACGGCATCCGCGTGATAAAGACCTTGAAGGCAATGGCTTGCGAACATTTGCTGACCCCGTTCCTAGCAAGAGAAAGCGAGTCACTCAGACAAGCGGAACGACGATACGCGCTCAGCGCTCATGGGTTGGTGGCGCTGCAAGAGCCGCTCATGGTCGTTGCTCTGGCCACGGGCATATACGTGAGTATCACCATCTGGCGGATCCCTTTTGAATCCGTCATGATCCTCGGCCTGCTCTTTTGGCGCACCACGAGCCGTATCAACGTGGTCCAACGGAATTACCAAAACACCCTCATGTATGCGAGCGGTTTCTGGTCTCTGCAGGAATCTATCCGTAAGGCGCAGGATCACGAAGAGACCGTTGGCGGGGGCCGCTTTCCTACACTGACTCAAGGTGTGAGTCTTGAGAATGTGAGCGTTTCTTACGACAACTCCGCGCTCGTCCTCAGAGACGTATCGCTCACCATACCTGCGGGCCGCTTTACGGCTGTCGTGGGTCCTTCAGGCTCAGGCAAGAGCACCCTTGCGAATCTGGTGGTCGGTTTTTTCCCGCCTCGGAGCGGAAGAGTGCTTATAGATCGCGTGCCTCTGGAAGAGCTTGATCTCGTTGCGTGGCGTCGCATGATCGGGTACGTGCCCCAGGATGTGATCCTGTTTCACGACACCGTGTATGCAAACGTAACGCTCGGAGATCCTGCTCTGAATCGTGACGACGCTGAAGGTGGGCTTCGAGCCGCGGGCGCGTGGGATTTTGTCGCCGGACTGGAATCAGGCATGGACGCTCTCGTAGGGGAGCGAGGCGCAAAGCTGTCCGGCGGGCAGCGTCAGCGAATTGCCATCGCAAGAGCGCTGATCAGGAAGCCACGCCTACTCATACTCGATGAAGTGACCAGCGGGCTCGACCCATTGACTGAAGCCGCGATTTGCAGGACCTTGAAAGATCTGAGCGGCCGGATCACAATTCTGGCGGTCTCGCATCAGCCCGCGCTGGTGGAGGCCGCGGATCAAGTATACCGACTCCAACACTGGTAGGGAGTTGGGAGATTTGGCGACATACAGCGTGGTTCAATGACATCAAGCGTCCTGCGCAACCCTGGTTGGATCGTACAGGCGCCCAACCAGCTCCCCGATGAAAAACTGCCCTATGGCGGCATCTTCACAGAGGCTCACATAGAGAGCGTGATTCCTTTCATTGGCGATCAGGTGGTATACTACGCCTATGCGCTGCCGCCGGAGACTCTGAAAGGGCTGCCGGCTAAGGAGGATCTGGTCCAGCCCGCGAAACACGGCGTCGGCCGGTACCGGAAGATCATAAGAAGGTATGTGAAGAGGCAGGGCTGGCAAGCTAGAGGCTTCGTCGACTTTGTCGCGTGGGTGACGGCGCATCGCAGGCGAATTCGACTCTTGCACGCGCACGGAACTGTATGGGCGGGTATCTGGAGCGTAGCTGCCGGGAATATCTTCAGGATACCGGTGTTGCTGTCCGAGTATTCCTCAGGTTATCCTCAGCGGACGTACCCGTGGGCCTTTCGACGCATCTTTCCTGTTGTCCTTCCAAAGCTGTCCGCGATACTCCCGGTAACAGAGAATTTGGGATCTTTCATTCGAGAATATGCGCCCACCGTGCCACAGCACGTGGTCCAAAACTGCATCGACACCGAATTCTTCAAGCCGAGCCCGCTGCCTCCGGCCGATCCGGCCCGCATTCTGTACGTGGGATCTCTAGAGCCCGTGAAGCGGGTGGACTTGTTGCTGAAGTCCTGCGCCCGCCTCGCAGAGCGACGCAACGTGCGAGCGCGCCTTGGGGGAATTGGCCCCCTCGCAGAATCCATGAGGGATTTGGCGGCATCGCTCGGACTTGCTTCGAAGGTCGAGTTCCTCGGTTACCTCTCCCGCGAGCAGGTGCGCGACGAAATGGCCCGTTGTCATGTGCTCGTGCTCTCGTCGGAATGGGAGAGTCAACCCTGCGTTCTCATCGAGGCTATGTTGAGCGGTCGCCCTGTGGTTGCCCCTCGGGTGGGCGGGGCGCCGGAAATGGTGACCGAGCAGACGGGCCGCCTCTTTGAGGTAGGAAACGAGGATGAACTGGCCCAAGCTCTGGAAACCGTATTGGACAATTACTCGTCTTGGCAACCCCAAGCGATTGCCGAGACGTGCCGGGACCGGTATTCTTATGAAACGGTCGGCAGGCTGCTGGCTCAGCTCTACCAACAGTATGCCGCGCCTGAACGGTTATGGACCGGCGCATGATTAAGCGGAAAGAACCGGGTCATACACAAGAGACCGGTATCAGGCGCGCCTGTTCGAGTTTACGTATGGGGTGGCTTGGAGGGGAGATGAGTCTCCCCCCCAAATTATTGCGCAACGATGCGCTCTTGATGCCGATCTCCGAGGCGAAGCCACGGAGTCCTCGCCGAAGCCGGGGACTTTTATGATTGGCCGTAGACCGTCAGTTATGGAACTTCGTAAGATCTTAATGTTATCCGCGCATCGGATTCAGCTCGATCGGCGTATTGTCTCCGAGGCGAATGCGCTGGTCGCGTCGGGGCGTGAACTCACCCTGGTCAGTGTGCCGACCGACATGCGAGGGGCCGCTCTGGATGGCCGGATTAGAGTGATTATGCCGGGCCGGACCGATCAACGGGGCGCCTCCAATTCCGCTCAACTGCTGCTCGGTCGCCTCTCTCGGTACTTGCCAGGGCCTTTCTTCCTCCGTATGACGCCTCGCGAGCAGTTCGACGTGATCCACTGCCACGACCTCAAGACGCTCCCTTCGGCCGTAGCCGTGCTCCGGAGACGGTCTCCGAATGCGAAGCTCGTGTACGATTCTCACGAACTGTATCCATATCAGTGGGAAAATCGCAGCCTGCAAGCCTACTGGTCCTGGCTGGAACGCAAATACATCAAGAAAGCGGACCTGATCGTCACCGTGAATGAATCCATAGCGGTCAAACTGGAGGAGTTGTACCAGGTGAAGCGGCCCGAAGTGATTTACAACAGCTATGGAGTCTTAGGCGGAAATACTCCGGTTGCGGAGAAGGCTTTTCTGGAGCACTTCGGAGCGCGGGAGGGCGGTTTGAAAGTGATCTTCCAGGGCAACCTGGGTCTTGACCGCAATCTGCACAACCTGACAGCGGCTTTCGGGCTGCTCGACGAGGGCATGAAACTCTTCCTCTTGGGAACCGGGCCTGCGGAGGCCTCTCTGCGAAAGCTTATCGCGAGCAATAACATAAGGAACGTCTTTCTCGGAGCCTGGGCGCCCCAGGATCGCCTGATGGCATATCTGGCTCAAGCGGACCTCGGAGTGATCCCCTACTTGGGCGATAGTCTGCTCAACAATCTTTACTGCACGCCCAATAAGTTGTTCGAGTATATTGAAGCCAGCGTGCCCATATGCGCCAGCGATCTGCCCGAACTGCGACGCGTGATCCGGGGTTGCCGCGTCGGGGACGTCTATCCAATGGCGGGCCCTGAAGCCATAGCCGAAGCTATCAAGGACTGCGCGACCCGTCGTTTGCGGGGAGAGTTCAGCGAGGAGCGCTTCAGGGAGGCGCGCGCCGCGTACGGATGGCCGCGCCAAGAAGAGAAGCTCCTGAGGCTCTATGACCAGCTAGCGGAGTAACGACATGTGTGGAATAGCAGGCATCTGTAGCCCCGGAACTTCACGTGAATCGCTGGAGAGCCGACTCAGCGGTATGACCGCTCCTTTGTCCCATCGCGGTCCGGACGGGGAAGGGCTGTGGATCGATCCGAGCGGGAGATGCGCGATCGGTCATAAGCGTTTGGCGATCATTGATCCGGTAGGCGGCGCGCAGCCCATGTGTAACGAAGATGAGACCATATGGATCACTTTCAATGGATGCGTCTATAACTACCAGGATCTGGCCAGGGTCCTCAGGCAGCATGGGCACGTGTTTCGGACCAACTCCGACACGGAAGTGATCATTCACGCATATGAGCAATGGGGAACCGAATGCGTGAAGCGCTTCAACGGCATGTGGGGGTTTGCTATCTGGGACACGAGGGAGGGCACGCTCTTTTGTTCGCGTGATCGCCTCGGAGTCAAGCCCTTCTATTATCGATACGATGGGAAAGAGTTGATCTTTGCGTCTGAAATCAAGGCGATTCTTGCAGTGTCTCCTGCGCGCCCCGAGCTGAATCGGGACGGCTTACGACAGTATTTGACCTTTCAATATTGCCTCGGACCTGAAACCCTCTTTGACGGCGTATCCAAGCTTGAGCCGGGACACAGTCTCCTCGTCCGGCCCGGCGAGCCGCCTCGGGAAACCTGCTATTGGGATATCTCCTTCCATGCGGACACCGAGCACAACGAAGACTACTTCGTGGACATGGTCAGATGGTTGTTGGAAGACGCTGTTCGCTTGCGGCTGCGGTCGGACGTTCCTCTGGGAACCCATCTTTCCGGCGGCTTGGACTCTTCGGTGGTGGTGAGCCTCGCGCGGTTGCTGCTGGGGAATTCCCCCATAAAGACCTTCACTGGAGCTTTTGAGGAGGGCGCGGCTTTTGACGAGACCTTCTATGCCAGAGCCGTCTCCGAGTCCGCTCAGACCGAGTATCTTGAGATCTACCTGACTCCGCAAGATTTCGCCTCTTCAATCGAGAAGATTATCTGGAACATGGACGAGCCCGCAGCGGGACCGGGGGTTTTCCCCCAGTATTGGGTTTCAAAACTGGCAAGCGAGCACGTCAAAGTGGTTCTGGGCGGTCAGGGAGGTGATGAGATCTTCATCGGCTACGCTCGGTATCTCCTCGCGTATCTGGAGGAATGCCTGCGCGGCGCGATCGAGGATACAGCTCATCGCGGTCGGTACGTAGCCACCCTCGAGACCATTGTGCAGAGCCTGCCCACGCTCGAGAGCTACATTCCCATGCTCAAGCGCTTCTGGAGTGACGGCCTCTTTGACGCGCCCGCGCGACGTTACTTCAGGCTCATGGACCGCTTTTCAGACAGCCGGGCGTTCATAGGCAAAGATCTGAAGTTCGATACTGAAAAAACCTTTGAAGAATTCCACGCGATCTTTGATGCGCAGAGCGCGGCTGCCATGATCAATCGCATTCAGGCGTTCGACTTGAAGACACACCTCCAGGCGCTGCTCCACGTGGAAGACAGGACCAGCATGGCCTGGGGGTTGGAGTCCCGCGTTCCGCTGCTTGACTATCGCTTGGTGGAGCTGATCGCGTCCGTGCCTCCGGTCATCAAGTTCAAGAATGGCGAGCTGAAATATCTATTCCGCCGAGCAGTCAAAACGCTGGTTCCCGATGTGGCGCTCAACCGCATCGACAAAATGGGCTTTCCGGTGCCCCTTTCCCAATGGGTGGAGCGCGACCTGAAGAACTTCGTGGCAGACATTCTGACCGGCGCGCAGTGCCGCACACGGGGCATCTTTGACTCGGACGCGATCGAGGATTCCCTCACCCGCCAGGCGCCGTTCAGCAGGGGCATCTGGGGCGCGCTCTGCCTGGAACTCTGGTTTAGACAGTTCATTGATCGGTGAAGGATCAGGCAGAGACCACGGTAGCGCCTTGACTAAATCCTCGTGGATCATTAATATCAATGCGGCATGGGGTGTGCAATTTTGACGGCCAAGTTCGAGGTGTGCGCCATTCTTGCCTAAGCCCCCCGCGCAATACGCTGTAAGTTCGACTCAGGGCCGCGAAAGTGGCTTGCCCAAGTGAACATGACCAAAAGAAACGGCCGTTATGAAAAGGCCGACAGTTTTGATTCGCTACTCCCGCAGGTCGTTGACAAGGAACGGGTGCACGCCCGCCTGAAGGCGATCTGGGAGCGCCTCATGGCGCGACAAGATCTGGATTACGATCAACAGATCGTGTTCCGAGCGTGCCAAGACATTCTGGAAGCGCCGGATTCCTCCAGAGAGCCCAGGTTTGCCCTGAATGACCTCACGATTCAGGAGATAGAGCTCCTCGACGACCCGGACTTGCCGCGCTATCTTCTTTACCGTTATCGGTACGAGATGTTTCACCGAATGAAGCGGCTGGACGACTTTCCCCCCTGTCTACAAATTGAACCCTCCTCCATATGCAACTATCGATGTGTTTTCTGCTATCAAACCGATCCCCAGTTCACGAATCCCAAGAGTGGTCATATGGGCCTCATGAGCCCGGATCTCTTCAAACGGATTGTGGATCAGGCGCAAGGACGCTGTGAAGCGGTGACCTTGGCTTCCCGGGGTGAACCGCTTCTCAATCCGCGAATTGGAGAGATGCTGGCGTACGCGGGCAATAAGTTCCTGGCGCTCAAGTTGAATACAAATGCTCTGCTGCTGACCGAGCGGCTCTCACACGCCGTACTCGAAGCAGGCGTGAACACCGTGGTTTTTTCTGTCGATTCCGCTTCTGATGCTGAATACAATCGCCTTCGGATCGGGGGGAAATTCGACAAGGTCGTTTCCAATATCCGCCGATTCCAGGAAATCCGTGTCAAGAAGTTCCCGAAATCCAAGATCATAACGCGGGTTTCGGGGGTCAAGTATTCCGATGATCAGGATTTTGGTAGTATGGAACTCTTTTGGAAGGCTTTCGTGAATCAGGTGGTCTTCGTGAAGTACAATCCCTGGGAAAACACCTATCAGAAGCCCGTAAATGATATTTCAGCGCCTTGCTCGGATCTCTGGCGGCGAACGTTCGTGTGGTTTGACGGCGCCGTGAACCCGTGTGACATTGACTACCGATCCACCATGACTGTGGGAAACGCCAGAGAGAAGGGCCTATCGGACATATGGACTGGTCCCGAATACCAGGCTCTGAGGATACGGCATCTGAGCAACGACCGTGGCAGTCTCAATCTTTGCGCGAGGTGCGCCTTCGCGTGACACCGAACGGAGCATTCAAATCTCTCCGGATGATTCGAGACGCGGTAGAGCATCGTAGTTGAGCGACCCAATAATGCATTCCGAAGATCATAATACGAATCGTGTTAATCTCCCGTGCCCACTGCCGTCTGTGGAAGGCCTTTATCGAGTGCGAGAAAAGGGCGAGGCTGCCCACATGGTTCGGCTGCATCGCAACGAGCGGCAGAGCCCTCTTCCTGATTGGTTTGTCAACAAGGTGTCTCGCGCGATCGGTGGCTCTTTGTTCACCAACTACCCCGCGGCAGACGAACTGTATCGTGTGTTGGGCGAGCAACTGGAATTGCCTGAAGACCAGATCCTACTGACTGCCGGTTCCGACGCGGCAATTAAGGCGCTTTTTCATGCGTATATTCGGCAGGGAGATGCGGTCGTGATGCTGCAGCCGAGCTACGCCATGTACGAGGTGTACGCTCGGTTGTTTCAAGCCGAGGTGCGTGCCGTTACGTTTGATCGAGACATGAAACTTGACTACCAGAAGTTGCTGGATTGCGTGTCAAGTGGGGCCCGATTGGTTATCCTGGCCAATCCAAATCAACCCACCGGCGCCCTTCTGGAACAACGACTGCTCAGAGAAGTCATTGAGCGAGCCGCCCGGGTACCGGCTCTCGTGGCTCTGGACGAAGCTTATTACCCATTTTCCGATTTCACGGCTCTTCCTTGGCTAAGTGGGTTTTCCAACCTTCTGATCATCAGAACCTTTTCCAAGGCCGCCGGACTGGCCGGCCTGAGGATCGGTTTTGTTGCCGGCCACAGGGAGGTGGTTGAGAATCTATTCAAGGTTCGGTCCGCCCACGACATCAACAGCATCGCGGTATTGGCAGCAACTCTGCTCGTCAATCACCCGGAAATCATGGCGGATTATGCCAGGCAGGTGTCTCAAGGAGCTGAGGTCTTGACTCGCATGGCGAACGGCCTAGGATTGGAAGCGCTCCCGACTTACACGAACTTCATGCAGATTCGAGTCGGCCACAGATGCGACCCATCACGTTTGGTGGCCAAGTTGGAGGAGAAAGGCTATCTGGTGAGAAGCCATACCGGTGTCCCGTGCCTTGAAGACTGCATTCGGGTGACGCTCGGTCCACCGGAGCTGATGATGTCCTTTGGCCGCGCTCTCCAGCAAGCGCTCGAAGAGCTGGACGAAGGCAGGCGCGATTGAATCGGATTGCGCCCGGATTCTTGGAATTTGAGTGAGCGTGATGTCTGAATTCGACTTCCCTGCATGGAGCGATCATCCCGATCTCGTCAAATACTATAGCGAGAACCGGTGCAGGCCGAAAGACCTATATGCTTCGGAGCGACGATTTCTCCCGTGGCTGGCCAGGCAGAGTAAATCATTACTGGACACAGGGTGCGCCGCAGGCGGCTTTCTGCCCATATGGCGTTACTACAACCCGAGCATAGAGTACGTCGGCGTCGATGTGTCTAGCTCCCTCATTGAGACCGCACGGCGGGTTCATCCTGGAGTCCGATTCATTCAACACAACATCACTGCGGGACTACCCCTACGAGATCGATCTTCTGTGTGTGTGCAAGCCCTGGGCTGGCTCAACTGGGAACCGGGGTACGAAAACGCGATTTACGAGCTGTGGAGATTGGCAGACAGGTATTTGTTCATGGATCTGCGCTTGGTTAGCAAACCGGATCAGGTGACTGTTGCGCGCCAGAAGATAGCCCTTGCGTCTGCCTGGGACGGCGAAACGACAACCCCATACGTCACCGTGTGGTGGGATCGCCTTGCAAACATCTTGATCGACCTGGAGCCCATAAGGCTCCTCGGATACGGGTACTGGGGGTCCCCGGCAGAGACGGTGATCGGAATCGATCACAAAGTCTGTTTTGCAGCGTTCGTCTTGGAAAAGGCCTCACTCGGGTCTGACCGACCCCTGCCCGTGGTATGCCTTGACCTGCCCTTGGAATGGCCCTCGGACCTTATGGATCGAGTGAGACTGCTGCCCCATAAAGATCTGGCCACTCTTGTTGTTCCTCCTGAGCCGCTCTGAATCGCGGCGAGAGCGCGGTCCGGAGTTCGAAGACAGGCGCATCCGGCCTGGAAGAGGATGGTCAGGCGCCCGAAAAGATGATAATAAGACAAGAACTTTGATGTGAAAACGGATCGGGAGTGGCTCAACAAGGAATCGACCACATGCTTCGTAAACTGTCCCGTGCTGCGGCCTTGGGCCTGAGCCCTGTTCGCGCGCTCGGGGATTCTTACATGGCGCGACGGCACAAATGGCCGCATAAAGTCATATTCATCGCGGGCATGCCCAAGTCAGGCACCACGTGGCTCGAACATTTGCTCGGTGAGCTGCCTGCGTACCGGGTCCGAGCGGTCCATGATCCGTGCGGTTGTGTGATCAATCACGACGTGTGCGATGCGGTCTTTGCGGGCCTGCCGCGGAATCTCTATTCGGTGGTGAAGCTGCATACGCGTTTCACGCCGGAGAACTTGCGAGTCATCGACAAGTTCGATCTCCATACCGTCGTTATGTATCGTGACCTGCGAGATCAATGTGTTTCAAGGTATTATCACGTCCTGAACGAGGCCGCGCACAGGCACCATCAGTATTATGTCTCGTCATCGCAGTCGGAGGGCATCTCGCACTGCATTGAAGTGATCCTGCAGGAGTACGTGACTTGGATAAGGGATTGGCTGCCTGTTATCGCGGCGCGTCCCGACCGCTTCATGGAGGTGAGATACGAGACGTTGCGGGCTGACCCGCGCTCCGTTCTCGCGGAGGCGCTGGCCTTTTACGGCATAGATGCGCCCGTGGAAATGATTGATGCGATGATCGACGGAGTCAAGAAGAAGACAACCTTCAATCTGAAGAAGAATCTCGAGAGAGGAACGGGCACCGCGAGAAAGGGTATGATCGGCGACTGGCGAAACCACTTCACTCCGGAGCACGTAAGACGTCTCAAGGAGGGTTGTGGTGAGTTCCTCATAGAACTGGGGTATGAGAGAGATTCCAACTGGGACGTCAGTCGCCCGGGTGGGGACGGAGGCTCGTCCCACCAGTCCAAGGAGCGATAATGAGCATCGCTGCCCTGTTATTGGGTCGCGGAGGGAGCACGGGCTTTCCGGGGAAGAATCTTTACCCTATTCTGGGAAGGCCGTTGATGGCCTATCCATTGTTAGCGGCCCGGGCCAGCAGATACGTGGATCGAACGTATGTTTCTACGGACTCAGAGGAGATCATGGAGGTGGGCCGCTCATACGGCGCGGAGATCATCGTTCGGCCTCCCGAACTGTGCACCAGTCAGGCGCTCGGTGAAGACGCCTTTGTCCACGGTTATCGTGTCATCAAGGAGCAACTGGCCGAAGAAGGCCGGTCTATTGAATTCATGGTTCTGCTCTTCGCCAACGCGGCCACTATTACCGGTGACCTTATCGACGAAGGGATCGAAAAGCTCCGTGCCGATTCCACCCTCGATTCCGCCGTGACTGTATCACGATACAACATGTGGAGCCCACTCCGGGCCCGCAAGCTCGATTCGGACGGTTGCCTGAGGCCTTTCGTGCCCTTCGAGACTTTTGGGGACCCCAAGACGCTCAACTGCGATCGGGATTCCCAGGGTGATGTCTTTTTTGCGGACATGGGTGTCTCAATCGTGCGACCCCATTGCCTTGAACATCTGGAAGAGGGCCTGCTTCCTCAGAAATGGATGGGGCGTCGCATAGCGCCGATCGAATCATGGGGGGGATGCGACGTGGATTACGAATGGCAAATCCCGGGCGTGGAGTTCTGGCTGAAGAAGCATGGTTTCTAGCACTCAAGTGGAGCTGAATATCTTTCAGGACCTTGATGACCTCAGTCGCCAAACCGCCACACGATTTGCCGGTTTCGCCCGTGATGCCGTGCGCATGGAAGGCCGTTTCACCGTTGCCCTTTCGGGCGGCTCCACGCCTCAACTGACTTACTCGTTGCTGGCGCAGGAGGCTCTGCGATCACAGATCCCATGGGACGCGATCCACATTTTCTGGGGCGATGAGCGATGCGTGCCCCTGGAACGCCCGGACAATCATTTCACCATGACCACGGAGCTGTTGCTCTCCAAGGTTCCCATTCCCGAGGGGAACGTGCGCCGAATGCGAGGTGAAGCCGCGAATCCTCATGAGGCGGCGCCGGAGTACGAAGGATCCCTCAGAGAGTTCTTCGGCTTGGGGCCGACGGGAATACCTCGCTTTGACCTGATTCTACTCGGTATGGGCGCGGATGGGCACACTGCGTCGCTCTTTCCAGGGTCTCCCGGACTGGAAGAGCGGGACAAGCTGGTGGTCGCGCATTATGTTCCGAAGGTCGGGATGAATCGTCTTACGCTAACCTATCCTGTGCTGAACAACGCGCGCGTCATCATGTTCCTCGCCGCCGGAAACGAAAAGGCCGAAGCTCTGAAATCTGTTCTCGCGGATGACACTTGTGGGCCCATCCTGCCTGCGCGGCTGGTCAAACCGGTGGAAGGTGAGGTAATATGGATGGTCGATCGAGCCGCGGCCAGGCTCCTTGATCGGTGAAAGGGACAGTTCCGCAAGGGAGGTTTATGGCCAATGAAGACACTGGTGGCCGGCGGATCGGGCTTTATCGGGAGTCATGTGGCTGACGCGCTCTCCGACGCGGGCCATGAGGTCACGATTTACGATCTTCGGCCGTCTCCTTATATCAGGCCCGATCAGCAGTTCGCGCAAGGCGATATCCTCGATAAAGCCGCGGTTCTGCAAGCGATAGACGGAAAGGAAGTCGTGTACAACTTCGCGGGAATCCCGCATCTTGACATCGGTCTGAACCATCCGATCGAGACTGTGGAGCAGAATATCCTCGGCACGGTCATCATGCTGGAAGCCTCGCGAGCGGCCGGAGTGAAACGTTTCGTGTACGCAAGCAGCATTTATGTTTACAGCGATGGAGGGTCATTCTATCGGTGCAGCAAACAGGCTGCCGAGCTTTATGTGGAGGAGTATCAACGTCTGTATGGGCTTGACTACACGGTCCTGCGTTACGGCACGGTGTACGGCCCCCGAGCCGACGACCACAACAGTGTGCGACGTTACCTCAAGATGGCGTTGCATGATCGGGTGATCAAAGCGAGCGGAACGGGAGAGGAGATACGGGAGTATGTCCACGTCAAGGACGCGGCCAAGTCGAGCGTGCGGATTCTTTCTGATGAGTATAAGAACGAGCATGTGGTGCTCACCGGGCTCCACGCCATGAAATTCCTCGATCTTCTCGTGATGATCCGGGAGATTGTGGGAAGAGACGTTTCGGTAGAAGTCTCTCCGCCGGATCCTGACGATGCGCGAGCCGGGAATTCAGGCCACTTCTGCATTACTCCCTATTGTTTCAGACCCACCGTCGCGAAGAAGCTCGTGAACAACCCCTACTTCGACATGGGCCAAGGTCTCCTCGATTGCATCGAAGAAATCTATGCGGAGATGCAACCCGAAGCGGGCAGACGGTCTGTTGATTCGTAATGAGGTTTCTTCATGCCCGTATTTAGCGCCCTTTACCTCAAGAGGGTAGCGTCAGAGATTTTCTGGGCATCCCGCGCGCCCGCGCGTGTGGCTGATCTGGTGGCCGATTCGCTGGTGGAGGCCAACCTCGCAGGGCACGATTCCCACGGTGTAAATCGAATCATAGAGTACCTCAAGCAGATTGAGGACGGCAAGGTCAACCCTGCGGCGGAGCCTGAAATCGTCAAGGAGACAGACACCACGCTCCTGGTGGACGGTCATAACGGGTTTGGCCAAGTGGTGGCCCGCTGGACTATGGAGAAGCTCATCGAGAAAGCGCGCGGCTCGTATTCGGCCGCGGCCTGCATCTTCCATTGCGGTCATGTAGGGCTTTCGGGCGCGTATCCGGCAATGGCCGCGGAACAAGGCATGGTGGGCATGGCCTTCGTGAACGGAGGCGGCTCTAAACCGAGAGTTGTCCCGTTCGGCGGACGTTCCCCCATGTTCGGCACCAACCCTCTGGCCGCGGCCCTCCCCGTTAAGGACGGGCGTCCTATCGTGCTTGATTTCTCCACATCGGTGGTGGCTTCGGGGAAAATCCGACTGTGCCGCGATAAGGGAGAGCCGCTCCCCGAGGGCTGGATTCTCGACTCCCAAGGACGGCCGAGTCGCGATCCCAAGGAATACTATGATGGCGGAATGCTTCTCCCTGCCGCGGGGCACAAAGGGTTTGGCTTGGCGATTCTCGTCGAGGTCCTTGCCGGCCTGCTCAGCGGCTCAGGGACCATGATTCTCCCGGACAGCGGCTATGGGGGCGGCAACGGAGTCTTTCTGTGGGCGCTGAATGTTGAGGCTTTCCAGCCCCAAGAGCTCTTCACATCACAGGTTGGTAGGCTTGCCGACGCCCTCAGAGCGTCGGAGCCCGGCGCAGGAAGTCCCGGGGTCTTTATGCCCGGCGATCCTGAAGAGGCGACAAGACAAGAGCGTCTTTCCAAAGGAATTGACGTGCCCCAGAAGACATGGGACCAGATTGTCGAGGCCGCATCCCGCCTCGGTGTGTCGATATAGGATCGCGCACTTTTGATGGAACGAAGAACTCTGTGCTCGGCGCTCGTCCGGTGAAAGTGGTCGTCTTGAGGCGCCTCTGCTCGGGTTTGCGTATGAGGTGGTTTGGAGGGGAGATGAGTCTCCCCTCCAAATTATTGCGCAACGATGCGCTCTTGCCGCTGTTCTCCGAGGCGAAGCCACGGAGTGCCCGCCAGAGCCGAGGACTTCCGGGATTCGTTGTGGATCTCCGGCTATGAGAGTCGCTATGTTCAAAGCCATTGTGTTTGATTTCGATGGTGTGATCCTGGAGTCAATGGATATCAAGACCCAGGCGTTCCGAGATCTGTTCAGGGATTATCCGGACCACCTGGACGATATCGTGAGGCTGCACGTCGAGAACGGCGGGATGTCCCGATTTGAGAAATTTCGCATCATTTACCGTGATTTTTTCAAGAAACCCCTTGATGTGAAACAATTGGAAGAGCTTGGCGCGCGATTCTCGGACCTGGTCTTCCAAAAGGTGCTCAGTTGTCCTTTCGTGCCCGGAGCTGAGCGGTTCCTGGAGAAGTATTCACAGACGCATCTGCTCTTCGTGGTGTCGGGCACCCCGGAGCCGGAACTAGTCCAAATTGTTAAGAAACGCGGGCTCGGCCGGTTTTTCCGTGGCGTTTACGGGAGCCCCAGGTCCAAAGCCGAGATCGTACGGCAGATTGTTGCCGAACATGGCTTGCATAGCTCTGAGGTTATCTTTGTGGGCGATGCGCTGGCCGACTACCGGGCCGCAAAGGAAAGCGGAGTAGCGTTCATAGCTCGGGTAGCCGCCAACGCACCAAATCCCTTCCCAGCAGACTTGGTTCACGACCCGATACAAGATCTCTTAGAATTGGATCGCCGGTGGCCCAACTTGATCGAAAAGCCAATGCCAAAGTGCGGCAACCAGTGCTCGCAGCCTGCCCATCCCGAGACGGACCGCGATAGATTGGCGACTGATCGAGGGCCGAGCGATGAGTGACCGTCGCGAGAGAGAACGGCTTACATGAAAAGGTGGAGATATCAAGAGATCTATTTTGTTCACGCGGACTCTGGCATACGATCTACGGTGAGAAAACTGAGGCAGTTGGGCATCCCGGACAAGCAAGAACGGTTGCCATTCCTGTACCTTGGCCGAGACTATTTTAAGTGCCTGAGATGGGAGGAGGCACTCGGCCGAGGTTGGCAAAGAATAAGGTACGGTCAGCTTTTTCAGGACATCGCGAGTGAGCATCAGGATGCCTATCTGGATTGGACAGCGAGAGCGGGCGAGAAGAGGGACAAGCTCATCTGGTGGAGCTCTCGTCTCGCTGAAAAGAACACCCTGCTCGATTCCTTCTATCATCAGATTTGCTACCTGATGATCGCGTCTCATTTCCTGAACGAGCAGGGTTCCATCCTCATAGTGGCCGAAAGCGACGCGTTGCTGAATCAGATATCCTCGAAGGTGCAAGCGAACCGAAAAGCGGTTCGCCTGGATTCAAGGAGCATGTTCCTGCGTCGCTTAACTCTTGCGGGAAGAATTCTACGGAGCTGGGCAGCATACGGAGCTCGCTGCCTAGCAGCGTGGCGAGCGGCGCGGGCCACCAGGACAAAAGGGGCTTCCGTACCACCGATTGCAAGCGGCCCTACCGTGGTGATCCACACGTGGATTGATGAGAGTTATTTCGCTGCGACTGGGGCACCGAGCGACAGATACTTCACGGTCCTTCCGGACGAGCTGACCAAAAGAGGCTTTCGGGTATTTGTATTACCGTATCTTGCAAACATTAGCAGATCGCGCCGAGAGGCCTTCGCGTGGTTCCGCGCCTGCGATGGTCGTTATATCATTCCTGCGGACTTCTATGGCATAACTGACTATATCTGGTCAGCCCTGAAGACAATAGCGCAGGTGCGTCTTGCTAGGGAAGTGCCCCTTTTCCAGGGAATCGACCTGAAACTCTTGGCTAAGGAATTCTGTGCAAAGCAACTTTGCGACGCGTCCCTGGCTGATTTTATCGCTTACTACACTCTTGTGCGCAGATGGGAAAAATTGGGTTTCCGAATCGATCTCTTTGTTGACACATTTGAGAACATGGCATGCGAGAAACCGATAGTCATGGCCTTTCGTGAATTCATGCCAGAAACAGTGACGTGCGGCTATGTGCACTACTTGGTTGTGGCGGATTTGGAGCTCTCCATTTACACGACGAGCTTAGAGACTGCAAGTGGTGCCCCTCATCCGGACGTCATTGTGTGCAGTTCCCCCTACACTGCAAGATCGCTCAGCACTCAATGCGGGTTCCCGGCAAAAAAGATTCGGGTAGGACCATCATTGCGCTATCTCCATCTCGCAGAGGTTCAGGATGTTGAAGCGGTAGAACCGAACTCCGTCTTGGTCATACTGTCGCTGGTGGGGGCGGCGTCGGCTGAGCTCTTGGAAAAGCTTCTCCAGGCCTTTGGCCAAGATGAGGGCTTTCGTTTCTGGATCAAACCGCATCCTATGATG
>VGSG01000091.1 GCA_016875095.1 Deltaproteobacteria bacterium | reverse complement strand
AGCCGCGTGGGCGTCCTGGGTCAACGGCTTGTTGCGGTGCATTGCGTGCACCTCTCCGAAAGAGAAAAGGAGATGATCGCGGAATCGGGCACGAGCGTTGTCCATTGTCCTGAGAGCATCATGAAGCTCGCATCAGGAGCGGCTCCGGTCGCTGGTCTCCTTGCAAGGGGCGCGATTGTGGGACTGGGCACGGACGGCCCTGCGAGCAACAATAACCTCGATATGTTTGAAGAGATGCGCTCCGCCTCGTTCATGGCCAAACTCGTGAGCCGTGATCCGCTGGCTCTGGATGCGGCCACCATGATAAGGATGGCCACCTCAAGCGGCGCTCGCGCCCTGGGCATGGAAACGCTGATCGGCGCACTGGAGCCCGGCAAGGCCGCGGATCTCATTGTGGTGGATTTGACACGACCTCATTTTACCCCGCTCTATGATCCGATCTCTCATCTCGTATACTGCGCGCGCGGCTCGGATGTGCGGGATGCTATTGTGAACGGCAGACCTGTGGTAAGAGATGGTCGAGTCACCACCGTCAACGAAGCGAAATTGAGAGAGGAGGTCCTTGAGTTGGCCTCACGCGTCGCGCGGGATCTGGGTCGTGATATCCCAGGCGAAAGAAGTCCGAGAGATGGCTGAGAAGATCACGTACAAGGATGCTGGTGTGGACATCGATCTGGCCGACCGTTTGATCGGGTCCGTTCAAGATCGCATCAAGTCCACATTCAGGCGCGAAGTGATGGGCAAGATGGGCGGCTTCGCGGCGCTGTTCCGTCTTGATTGGCGCCTATACAGCGACCCTGTGCTCGTGTCCGCCACCGATGGTGTGGGCACCAAGCTGAAGCTCGCGTTCCTTACCGGAATTCACGATACTGTGGGTATCGACCTGGTCGCGATGAGCGTCAATGACGTGCTGGTAACCGGCGCTGAACCTCTTTTCTTCTTGGACTACTTTGCAACCGGCGGCCTTCAGCCCGCCACCTTCGAATCAGTCCTCTCGGGTATTATCACGGGCTGCCGGATGGCCAACTGTGCGCTTATCGGAGGTGAAACCGCGGAAATGCCCGATTTCTATGCTCGCGGAGAGTACGACCTGGCCGGTTTTTGTGTCGGGGTGGTGGATCGATCCCGAATCATTGACGGCGCGGGAGTCGAACCGGGCGACGCGCTGGTGGGCCTGGCATCTTCGGGCCTTCACAGCAACGGCTTTAGTCTTGTCAGGAGGGTGCTCCTGGACAAATGCGGGTACACCGTCGAATCCAGACTTGCCGATCTCGATAAGCGCCTGGGTGAAGAACTCCTGACACCCACTCTCATATACGTGCGGCCGGTGCTTCAGCTCCTCGGAACAATGAAGGTCCTGGCAATCGCGCATATCACCGGCGGCGGCTTCTACGGGAACATCCCTCGGGTGCTCCCTGATTCGTGCGACGCGCTCATCCACCGGAACGCGTGGGATAGACCTCGAATCTTCGAGATTCTCCGGAAAGAATCCGGGCTTGATGATTACGAGATGTATCGAGCCTTCAATATGGGGATAGGCATGGCGCTCGTCGTGCGTGAACAGGACGCCGCGGCCGCGGTTCAGCGCATGAAGGAGCACGGGATCAGCGCCTGGATCATTGGCGAGGTCACGCGTCGATCCGCTTCCGATAGCCGGGTCAGATTCGAATGAAGGACTTCGCTTCGGGCTTCGACGGATAGACGTGAGGGAACAGGAGCATGCAACGCATTCTTATGAGTGGATGCCTTGCCGGCCTAAGGGTCAGGTATGACGGCGATACTCGAAGACATCCCTCGCTCAGCCTCTTGGCGGAGAATGCCATTATCATTCCCGTGTGTCCGGAGATCCTCGGCGGCCTGGGTATCCCGCGTCCGCGATGTCGGTTCGTAGGCGGCGACGGAGAGAGAGTTATCGCAGGTCAGGCGCAGGTTATCGATGAAAACGGGGTGGACAAGACAGAGTATCTGCTCCGAGGAGCCCAAGCGACCTTGCAGATATTGAGACTCGGTTCACCTGACCTCATCATATTCAAAGAAGTCAGCCCGTCATGCGGACTCCGTCGCGTAGACATAGAGGGAAAGAAGGCGCCGGGAATGGGCGTGACCACCGCGTTGCTAAGAAACTCAGGCATCCCGATTCTTACGGAAGAAGATCCTTTGCCCTGATGGGCCCCTTACCTAACGGCAATTCGCGGCGAGAACCGTTGAGCGCTCCCGAAGACTAGATGGATTCAAAGGACCTACTCACCTACGTCAATCGAAATTGCCCACATCTGGACCGGTTTCTTTGTGCGCTTGAGCCGAACGAAAAAGGTGAGCTGACTCGTCACACGCTGGCCTCCCCGAATCCCAGAGCGACTGCGGGACGTATCGAAGATCTCCTCGCCACGGAAGCCGAAGCGACTGTAAAGGAGATCCTCGGAAACGGAGAGCTGCGAAAGCTTTTCCTGGCTACCGTGGGCGGCTCGCGATACCTCTTTTCGGTGCTTCGGCGAAATAGCCCGCTCATTCGTGAGGCGTTCATCTTGGGCGGATCACTGGGGGCAAAGACGCTCCAGGAAAAGGAGGAAGATCTCCGAGAGCGCCTTGCGGGCGCCAAGAGCGTTCAAGCGCTGAATCGCGGGCTCCGCAATTATAAGGACGAAGAGTATCTCCGCCTCGGATGCCGCGATCTGGCCGGATTGGCCGATGTCAGGGAGGTGATGCGGGAGCTGTCCGATCTGGCGACCGCATGCATACGGGCCGCGCTGGAATTCCACTGGCAGAGGCTGCGGGCAAAGCATGGTTTGCCGCCTGGATTGAAAGACCGCTTCGGCTTCGTGGTTATGGGGTTGGGAAAAATCGCAGGCGGCGAGCTGAATTTCTCATCGGACGTGGATCTGATTTTCTTGAGACTCCCGGAACAAGGAGCGACCGATGGTCCTGAACCGGTCCCTGTCGCCGGGTTTTACGAATCGCTTGCCCGATCGATGTCTCAATCTCTTTCTGAAGTGACCGACGACAGCTTTGTCTTTCGAGTTGACCTGCGGCTCCGACCGGAGGGGGAGCGTGGGGAAATGGTTCCTTCGCTGAGCGCCGCGCTCGAATATTATTGGGCATGGGGAAGGACCTGGGAGCGAGCCGCGCTAATGAAGGCCGTGCCCATCGCGGGGGACATGGAGCTGGGCAAGGCTTTTGTTAAAGGACTGGAGCCGTTCATTTACAGGAAATACCTGGATTTCTCCACCATCGAAGAGATGCGGGAAATGAAGCTGCGGGTGGAGGCACAGGTAAGACGCAAAGGGGTCATCAATATCAAGCTCGGTCAGGGCGGCATCCGGGAAATCGAGTTCTTTGTTCAAGCGCTCCAGCTCATCAACGCGGGTCGAACTCCCCAGGTCCGAGCCCCGGGAACCCTGGAAGCTCTTCGGTTGCTTCGGGAAGCCGGCTTGCTCGAGTCCGGCGCCTCGGACGCGCTCACGGACGCGTATCTTTTTTTCCGCAAGACCGAGCACCGAATTCAAATAAATCATCAGCTTCAAACCCATGAACTACCCCGCACCCCGGAAGAACAGGAAGAGCTTGCGCGACGCATGGGCTATGCCAACCACGCGCTGCAAGAGTTCATGGCCGATCTGGATCGGCGACGGAAAACGGTGGAAGAGCTTTTCACCGGGATGTTCCACGCCACAGGGGAGGAGATCCTTGAGCAATGCGCGCCTTGGCTTCAGAAGCTTGTGGATTTTATTCCCGACGAAGACGCGTCCATCCAGATACTTCATGAACACGGCTTTGAAGATGCTTTGGAGTCCTACCCGATCCTGAGAGGTCTCCTCGCGCCCAAGGATAGACGGATCTTCCCGGACAAAGCCCGGCTCATGCTGGAGCGTCTCGCGCCACTCCTTGTGGATGAGCTTTCCAAGACGCCTGAACCAAGCCAAACAACCATCGTCCTGGACCGCTACATCAGTTCGCTGCAGACAGCCTCCGGCTATTTCTCCACCCTGCTGGAAAATCCGCCCACAGCGCGCTTCCTGGTGAAGATTCTCGGGGAGAGCAGATTTTTCTCTGAACTCCTCATTCGACATCCCCAAGCCATTGATTCGCTCATAGCTCGATGGGCGGCGCCCTACCCGGAAGACAAATCAAGCGTGGCCGAGCGCCTGTGGAGTCGTCTGGATTACTACCAGGAACTCGAAGCACGGCTGGATGTTCTCCGTATTTTCAAAAACGAACAGATTCTCAGGATAGGCGTGAGTCATCTGGCCGGTGATCTCGATTCGGCCGAGGCAAGGCGACTGGTGACAGAGTTGGCCGAGGCATGTCTTGGGGCGGCTGTGAAGATAGCCGCGGACGAGATGTGGAAGAAGTTCGGCTCCGCCAACGGTCTTTCAGGCATCCCCTTTGTCATTGTGGGCATGGGCAAGCTGGGCGGAATGGAGATGACCTACCTCTCCGATGTGGACGTGATCTTCATTTACGATCCGCCTGCCGGACCTATGGGGCGACTCAGCGCGCACGAGTGGTTCACCAGGCTTGCCCAGCGGGTGATATCCGTTCTGAGTGTCCCCACCTCAGAAGGGACGGTCTTCGCGATCGATACGCGCTTGCGCCCCTCAGGCAACAAAGGCCCGCTGGTCACCACACTCGACGGGTTCAGAGAGTATCATGCCACCACGTCGCAACTCTGGGAAAAGCAGGCGCTCATCAAAGCCCGGCCGGTCGCGGGCCCTGCCGACCTGTGTGAGGACGTGGCCCGCATCGTGAAGGACTGCGTGCTCAGAACTTCGATCTCCCAGAATGACCTCGTGGAGATCGCCCGTCTCAGGGAACGCATGGAAGACGAGCTGGCCCAGGAAGACAACCGGCACGTGGATCTGAAGACCGGACATGGGGGCCTGGTTGACGTGGAGTTCTACGTGCAAGCGAAGATACTCATGCACGCCAATCAGCGCCCCGATGTCCTTCGGCAGAACACCTTGGAGTCTCTTTCAGCGCTGAAAGAGGCGGGTCTGGTAGACGACGATTCGTTCAAGGCGCTCGATTCCGGCTACCGATTCCTCACCAATCTTGAGGATCGGCTCCGCATCATGGAGCACCGGAGCGTGAACCGTCTTCCGTTGGAAGGCGAAAAACTCAAAGGATTGGCCCGCAGGCTCGGATACGAGCAAGATCAGGAACAGCGTTTCCTTGATGACTATTTCAGAATAACCGGCGCCATCCGCGGGATCTACAACTCCCTGTTCGGCCGGGAACAATCGACAGGCTAAATATTTTCTCAAGGCGAGCCATGCCTCAGTTCCAGCGCTGATCACTTGCCTCGGCCCGGCTTGCGTCCTTGGGCGGACCGACCCGCGCCGGAACGCACAACCGAAACAGGAGGCGGGACTAGGCAGCTCGGGTCATAAGGCGGGAAAGGAACAGCATAGCCAGCATAGCCGTAATGGCCACGCATCCCGTAATGGGCCTGCCACTCGGCCATTTCCCCGTAGCTCACTCCAATGAGAGTCGGCGGCATGGGCCCCGCGGCCGAACACGGGGTTGCGCGCAGGGCAAGAAGCCCTATGAAGACCAACAGGAGAGCACGCCATAGACACCTTGAATTGAACGCGTTTGTCCTCTTCGTTTTCATACCTTTTGCTCCGCGAAAAGGGTCCCTGACATGAGCCATTGGGGCTGAGAGGCCCTTGCATGGCCTCCGGATGCGCCCCGCGTTCTTGATGGGTCGCCTCACGATCTCCGGCCGCGGGAGGGCGCTAGATCGTGAGAGGTCTCTTACAGGTCGAGCACGACTGTCTGGGCGAGGGGTCCGCTGCGTGTATCAAGTTCGGACTGGCTGATAAGTCCGGCTGCGACCAGTTTTTGAAAGAGGCTATCAAGGCCTTTCGACGTCACCTTATATTTCTGCATGAGGGCGAAATCGTCCAGGCCGCCTCGAACATCCTTCAGCACCTCCCTGGCGCTGATCTGCCTTTTTTGCATAAGGCCCCTCCCCTTTGGATAGACCCAAACCGCCCCCGGATTACTTGAGGGTCTCGGGCGAATTCTCGCAATAATCCTGAGACACGAACCTACAGTTCACGTTCCGGTATTATGATCTGCGCTATCCCGCGAAATCGTCAGCTCATCGTTATCGCCGATTGACCCGGACTCCAGGAGATCGGATCGTCGAAAGCGCACTTCAGCTTCAGTCAACAATCCTGCAGCCAGCAATTTCCTGTAGAGCGACTCGAGCCCGACAGGAGTGATCCAGTACTTGGCCATCAAGGCATAGTCATCCATTCCCCGGCGAATGTCTTCTGCAGCCGCCCTGCCGTTGATGACTCGTTTTGACATGATCCCCCCCGTGGCAATCTCGCCTTGCTCAACCTAGAGCGATATTTGACCGGGAAGATCTTCACTTGTCCCGGGGCAGCCCCGTCGCTGCCACCCAGTTCCTGCCCCTCGGTGGAAGGACCCGCTCGAAATAGCGGCCTCTCTTCACAACAGGTTCACGTCCCAGGAGATCGGTCGCGCCTAGCCATCGTGCTTTAGGTCTTCTCTGGGCCGTGGGATACGGAGCGGGAAACCTATTCCATACTAGAAGTCCCAAAACCCGGTGTCAACCCGAATCTGGAATCATGGGTATGCATTCACTTACACTGGATGGGCTGAGAACCTATTTCAGACTGCGTCATTCTTGCCACTTCCGAAATCCGGTTCTATAGGAGGCTGCGTTGAGATCTGCGCCCTTGGATAAGGCTGGAATCCTCCCTCTCCCTTCCCTCTCCCACCAGGGGAGAGGGTTTTATGACCCCTCCCTTGATGGGGGGGAATGGGGAGGGTGACCTTTCGCGCAAATCTCAATGCCGTTCACTATAACTCCGCGTCCTGCGCCGGACAGAGGTCACCACGTCTCCGCCGAGGCGAAGGCTCGTGGTTTGCTCCCAAGGAGGCTTGGGCAAGCGTTATGTCAGATTTCCCATAACGTGCTGATTTTTCACCTTATTCTTCTTGACAACCTTCAATCGCGCCCTGATACTGTTTTTTGTACACACGTGCAGCAGGGGGTTTTTTCCCCTCTCTCATGAACAACCCTATATTTACCCGGAGGGAGGATGCCATGGCGCGAAAACTCGTTCGAGTGGATATGGCAAAAGGCACGGTGAAATACGAAGATCTTACTGGGGAATACGCTCAGTTCGGGGGACGTGGTTTGAGTTCGCTCATAGTGGCTCGCGAGGTTCCTCCCCAGTGTCATCCACTGGGGGCCGAAAACAAGCTCGTCATTGCCCCGGGCCTCCTTAGCGGCACAACCTGTCCCAATACCGGGAGGATCTCGGTCGGCGCAAAGAGCCCCCTGACAGGCGGGATTAAGGAGAGCAACTCGGGCGGCAATACAGCCACGAAGATGGGACGTCTGGGCATTGCCGGAATTGTGGTGGAGAACAAGGCGCCGGACGGAAAGCTCTATTGTCTGACGATCAACAAAGATGGAGGCCGACTTCTTCCGGCGGATGAATACAAGGGCATGAACAACTTCCCGCTGTGTGAAAGCCTCAAGGCCAAATATGGCGCTAAAGTGGGCATCATCTCCATCGGCGCCGCGGGGGAAATGAAGATGGCCTCCGCATCGGTGGCGGTGACGGACACCATGGGTTTACCCGCGCGTCATGCGGGCCGCGGCGGTATGGGCGCCGTGATGGGATCCAAGGGCCTCAAAGCGGTGGTTGTGGATGACAAGGAAGCTCCCGGTATGAAGTATCACGATGACGAAGCGTTCAAGCAAGCAGCCGGCGTATTCAGATCAGCGTTGCGAGAACATCCCGTGACCAAGCCGGGGGGCGGACTAGCAACATACGGCACGAACGTTCTCGTGAACGTGATCAATGAGGCGGGGGGATTCCCAACACGGAACTTCAGCGAGGGCCGCTTTGAGGGCGCCGGCAAGATCAGCGGCGAAACCATGCACGACATCATCAAGGAGCGGGGCGGCAAGACAACCCATTCCGGGTGCAGCACGTGCATTATTCAGTGCTCCAACGTGTATAACGACAAGGATGGGAAGTACCTTACGTCCGGTTTTGAATACGAGACTATCTGGGCTAACGGCGCCAACTGCGGCATAGACGACCTCGATGCAATCGCCAAGATCAGCTATCTGTGCGACGACTACGGTCTGGACACCATTGAGGTAGGCTGCGCCATTGGAGTGGCGATGTACGCGGGGGTAAAGAAGTTCGGAGACGCTCAAGGGGCCATTGAGCTGGTTAACGAGATGGGCAAAGGGAGCTACCTGGGGCGTATCCTTGGCAACGGAGCGGCCACTACCGGCCAGGCTTTGGGTGTGGATCAAGTGCCCGTGGTGAAGCGGCAAGGGCTCCCTGCCTATGATCCTCGGGCGGTCATGGGAATCGGCGTTACCTATGCCACCAGCCCTATGGGAGCGGATCACACTGCGGGATATGCGGTTGCAAGCAACATTATGGGCGTGGGAGGCAAGACCGATCCCCTCAAGCCGGAAGGCCAAGTCGATCTTTCCAGGAATTTGCAGATTGCCACCGCGGCCATGGACAGCGCGGGCCTTTGTGTTTTCACGGCGTTCGCGTGCCTGGATATTCCTGCCGGTCTGGAAGCTATTCCGCAGATGCTTAACGCGCTGTTCGGCCTCAAAATGGACCTAGACGGGGTGGTGGAGCACGGGAAGAAGATCCTGAAGGCGGAACGCGAGTTCAACATCGCGGCCGGTTTGGGTCCGCAGGACGATCGTCTCCCCTATTTCTTCAAAACAAAACCTCTGCCACCTCACAATGTGGTTTTCCAGGTCCCGGATAAGGAACTGGACGAACTTTTCGCAGGAATGTGACAGGTAATCGCCGGAGGGAATCATGCCCTCCGGCGACCTATCCGACCTGATCTTCCCCGTAGAGGGCACGCGCGGGCCGTTGTGGCCCGTTCTTTTCTATGAGTATCCGGGAGAGCGGCAGTGGGGCCTGGCCCGATAACCATAAGCGTCATCCTTGGGGGCCATCTTCGGCATGAGGCTCGGCCCGGGCCTCAGAGCCGAACTGTGGAATTTCCTACAGGATCGCAGGTGAGCGACCTGGTGAGGCGCCTTGGTCTCACTGAAGATCGAATTAAGATGATCCTGCTCAACGGCCGCGCGGTCGACCTGGCTGCGCCACTGACGGACGGCGACCGCATCGGATTATTCCCTCCTGAGTTGGCCTACAACACCTTTGTGGCAATTTCTTTCACAAGAAAAGACTAAGAACCCCTACAACCCTTTCGAAAACGCGGAGGTCTTTCAAGCGTTTCGAGCGGTTTTCGACGGCGTGGGTCATCCGCCTGCTATGGGCGGGAATACGGCGAGCCTGTCTCCTTCCTTGAGGCGGTCGTCGAGCTTTGCGTGAATACCGTTGACGAAGATGATCTTGGGCTCTTCCTCGTTGATATTGAGCCTATCCAGCACATCTCTCACGGAAACGGCCTCCGGGAATTCCATGGGGCAAATATTCCGGTCGGTCTTATCCGGGAGCTTCGAAGCCAACGATGCGTACAGGCAAACTTCGATAGTCATGGTCGGTTCTTATCCTGCGTTGAAACGCTGTTGTATCCCCTCGCGCATGTGCGAAGTCACAACCACCATCCTCTCAAATAATCCTTGTTCACCACGTGCTTGTCAATACTCCGGCGCTCTGGCATAGTGCATCAATCCAGTTCACTGCGGTTGGGGCCGGTTCCCGGACGCGCGTCCGGCGGACCGACAAGAGCAGTGTTTGTACGCGCCGCAACGCGTTATCTCCAATTTTTTGCGAGGCCGGCGCGTATCAGTCACCGGAACGGCGCCGCTTCGCAGCCGAAGGCTCGCTCATGAAGAAAGAAGCGCTGAGAGGCAAAGAGATCCTCGCTGTGGACGACGAACCGGACGTTCTGGAAGTGCTGGAAGAGGAGCTTTCCGAATACGGTGTGATCATGGATAAAGCCCTCTCCTTTGAGGAGGCGATCCGGAAGCTCTCGTCGCTCACATACGATCTGGTGATTCTGGATATTATGGGCGTCCAGGGATTTGACCTGCTCAAGTTCGCAGTGAACAAGAAACTGCCCGTGCTGATGCTCACAGCCCACGCGATCAGTCCCGAAGCGCTCAAGAGATCCGTGGAGCTGGGCGCAAGGGCGTACTTGCCGAAAGACAAGCTGGGGCAACTCGCTCCGTTCTTGCAAAATGTGCTGGAGTTAAGCTATCAATCGGCCTGGAGAAATACGTTGGAACATCTGGCGGCGTATTTCGGACAACGCTTCGGGCCTGATTGGCGCAAATCCGAGCACGAGTTCTGGGAGAAGTTTGAGAAGGACCTCGAGGTCCAGGATTCTATTATAATACGATCGTGAACTGTTCGGTTGTCGCTGTGGTCGCAACCGGCTGCGCGGCGGTTGATTGATAATGTCGAAAATCCGGGGGAAGCTTCAGTCCGGGGAGGTTTCCCCCGGTTCATTTCGGCAAGAGGACGTAATCGGAAGATCATCAACGCCGGTCCCTATGTAACCCGGTTTTCCTATGGGGATTCAGGAGACAATGCCGCTTATCGACTTCCATGTTCACGTGGGAACCAGACATAATTGGACTCCCTCTGTCATGTCGTACTTCGGCCGGATGAATCCCCGATACGTGAGCGAGATGTCCGAAGAGATCACTGCTCAGGGACTGATTGACTACCTGGACGAAGAGCAGGTAGACCGAGCGGTCGTCTTGGCTGAATATGCGCCCAAGACCACAGGTGTGGTGACAAATGAGTTCATTGTGGATTTTTGCAAGGGAACGGACCGATTGATCCCATTTGGATGCGTATGCCTCTATGAAGGCCCTGAGCCCGTGGTCCAGGCGGAACGCTGCCTCAACGAGCTGGGCTGCCGTGGACTCAAGTTCCTGCCTACATATGCGCATTTCTTTCCGGACGATCTCCGCCTTCTTCCCGTGTACGAGCTTGCTCAGGATCTGGACGTCCCTGTGATGTTCCATACGGGAACCTCCATTTTTCAGGGATCGCGGATCAAGTACGGAAATCCGCTGCTTCTGGACGACATCGCCGAGGATTTCCCGCGTTTGGCCATCGTGATGTCGCACGGAGGGCGTCCGTTCTGGTACGCGGAAGCCGAGTGGCTGCTCCGACGTCATGCCAACATGCTTATCGATCTCGCGGGAATACCGCCCAAACAACTACCTCAGATTTTTCCTCACTTGGAACAACTCAGGGATCGGTTTGTCTTCGGAACCGATTGGCCGGGCATTTCCTCGATTGCAACGCAGGCGGATAAGATCCGGGGCCTTCCGTACCGTCCGGAAACCATTGAGGCCTTGCTGTGGCAAAACGCGGCCCGCCTATTGAAGATTGACCTCAGTCCCCTGCAATCGTCACGACGCGAAACCGCCGCAATTATTCTGTGAGACTATTCGGGGCACTTCGACCCAACAGACCGTTCACGCGTTCTTGGCCGCGAGGGCCACAAAGATATAGGACCATCCGTTCACGATCAATTCCACTGAAACGAAGAGACCTATGATCCAGAGCCCTGAAACGGGCCAGTTAGCCATGATCGCCGACCCCAGGATGATGGAAATCACTCCTCCCAGCAGGGGCCAAAGCCAATTCCTGACTCCTCGCATCTGAAAAGCCATGACGCTTCTCGCCAGACCCACAATGATGAGCGCGCCCGCGAGCATCAGGGTGAGTATTACTGAAGCGAGCAAGGGATCCAGAATCACCGCGATCCCCGCAACCAAGTAGAGCAAAGCAATAAGGACATGCCAGACGATTCCTTTCCACCCCTTGCGCTTGGCCGCGTCAACGAACTGCACGCCCGCGCCGACGAGCAGCAAGATGCCATACATGAGAACGCTCGCCAGGGTGAGGGCAAACGTCATACCCAGCCCGATGAATCCAAGAATCACAAATATGATTCCCAGCGCCAGAAACCAGCCCCAGTTGCGGCCTACTTCCCCGAAAACTTTTTGCCCGCGTCCGTCCTCGGGTTTTTCTGCCTCGCTTGGCATAGCAGCCACCCCCTTCGTTACGAATTTCGCCTGCCCAGGACTCTCCTTCAACCTCTTGCGCTTTGTCAAGGACGAAACTTCAAAGCCAGAGCGGAAAGAAAGGGCCCTCCCGCTCAACTCCTCCTAAAGCTCCCGGATTTTGGAACTGCTTGCGGACTTATCAAGTAGGTCGTTGGGTTCGTCGCTGGCGAGCAAGTTCCTGGAGGTCCACCGCTCGGTCGGTCTCGTCCACGATCTCGTCACCCAAGATAGTTTCAATCAGATCTTCTAGGGTAATCAACCCCGCCACCCCTCCGTACTCGTCCACCACGATATAGATGTGAGCACGCTGCTTCAATGCAGTGGTCAAGAGCGCCAGAGAATTGGTTGTCTGAGGGACGAACGATATGGGTTTTGCGATCGACTTGATGGGCTGTTGCGGATTGGCAAGCAGGCGACCGGAAAAGAGGTCGTGGATGATCATGTACCCGATAATGTTTTCGCGATCGCCTTCGTACAGTGGAATTCTGGTGAAACCTCTACGATCGACCGCCTTGACCGCTTCTTCGACAGTCATCTGAGCATCGAGAGAAAATATGACGGTCCTCGGTGTCATGATTTCTCGTATGGGCCTGTCTTCCAGATTGATTATGTTGTGCACCAGGCGGCTCTCACGGTTCGTGATCTGACCCTCACTCGCTCCCAGGCGCACCGACGCTAGTATTTCCGCTTCGGTGACAGTCGGAACCTGCTGACCGCGAGTAATGAGGTCGGAGAACTTCTGGGCGAGAAAGACGGCCGGATAAAGGGCATAGGTCAGCGCAGTGAGCGGCCAAACGATGAACGGCCAGAGTTTTCTCCAGTGAACGGCTGCGAGATTCTTGGGCATGATCTCGGCGAAAAAGAGAATTCCCAGCGTCAGGCCGATGGAAAAGAGCGGCAGGCCCGCAGGTCCCAGAACCTCTGGGGCGTACATCCCAGCGACTGACGAGCCCCCTGTATTGGCGACCGTATTGAGAATCAGAATCGAGGCTATGGGCACAGATATCCTGCGTTTCAGTTCGATCGCGTGCAAAGCCAGACTTTTTCGGGGCCCCCCCACGCTTTCGGCCTCCAAGGTGGTTCTGCGCGTAGAAAAGAGCGTGGCCTCGAGAAGCCCGCAAAGAGCTGATACGAGTATGGTGACGACCACCACCAGAACGAATATGGCCATGGGAGGCTCCTTGGTCTTTGTGGTCGCTGCCGGAGGCTCAAGAGCCAGGTCCGGAGGCCACGGGCGCCGACGCGCCGAACTCACGCGTGCAAGAAAAGGTCCGTCCGAGGGTCTTTTTCCATATGATTCACAAGGTAATCCTGGACCGAATCCTCCAGCGATCGAAATTCTTGAACAAATCCCAAAGCTCTGAGCTTTGACACATCAGCCGACGTGTAATACTGATACCTTTTCTCCAGACCCTCGGGCATGTCGATATACTCTATATTGGGCTCCTGGCCCAGGGCCGCAAATACCGCGGACGCCAGATCGTTGAAGTTTCGCGGACAGCCGGTCCCCACGTTGAAGATGCCGTTCGTCTCCGGATGGTCAAGGAAGCCCACCGTCACGTTCACTGCGTCGGCCACATATATGAAATCCCGACACTGCTCTCCGTCACGATAATCAGGGCGATATGACTTGAACAGTTTGATCCGGCCCTCTTGCTTGACCTGAAAATACGCCCGAATCGCAACGCTTCGCATGTCGCCTTTGTGGTATTCGTTGGGGCCGAATACATTGAAATACTTTAGTCCCACGGCCTGTTCCAAGAAATCGGTCCG
Source organism: Deltaproteobacteria bacterium (assembly GCA_016875095.1). GTDB lineage: Bacteria > Desulfobacterota > Desulfomonilia > Desulfomonilales > Desulfomonilaceae > VGSG01. Next base: position 2,706 of record VGSG01000091.1, on the reverse strand, counting down.
CAGCGCCCAGACATCAAACATCTGTTTCGAGAGGCCGTACATGTTCAACGGCCGCAGACGCCAAATCCCCTGATGATCGTCGGAATAGCCTGCGGAACCGTCCCCATATGTGGCCGCGCTGGACGCGTAGATGAAACGCAACCCCTCACGGCCTCCAAAGCGCTGTGCCAGCCGCTTCGAGTAGTCGAAATTATTTCGGGCAAGATAGTCCGCGTCCTTTTCCGTGGTGGCCGAGCACGCTCCCATATGGAAAACCGCTCTGACACCCCGGTCATACAGCCCGTTTTCCATCTTGGAGATGAAATCATCCTTGTGTTCGTAATCGAGAAACTTCAAGTCAAGCAGGTTGCGCCACTTCTCGGTCCGGCCGAGGCGATCCACGATGAGGATCCTTTCTTCGCCCCGAGAATTGAGTTCTTTGACGATGTTACTTCCGATGAATCCAGCTCCACCGGTGACGATGATCAAGATTGCACCTCGCGGTTGGACTAGGTGACGAGCGCGGGCAACAGCCCGTTGGCTCCTTGAAAGAACCCGTCTCGAAACTACCGTCTATCACAGGAAAACAAACGGGGGCAAGGGATTCGCAATGAATAAATAGCCTACAACACGGATGACGGTTGACCCGGAGCGCGCTGGAGAGGTATTGGGAAATTAGAGAGAAATCTTTTCTTGGGAAAGACCGCGGCCCGAGCCAATGGATCGAGAGACTCCCTTGACGCCGAAAAGCGCCAAACGCTCCGGTGAACGGCCCTTACGAGGAGAGTGATTGGATGTTTCTCAGAGATCTCTCTCAGAGAGCCCTGTTTGTCAGGCGCGGACCGCGGTGCGCCCGTCGCTCAAGTCTTACCGGAAGAAACCTGTTGATAGGGAAGACGATTTCCATTTTGTTGGTCTGCTGCGCCGCCGCTCTTGCGGAGGACAACGGAAAGCCCCTGAAGCTTGACAAGGAAACGAGCCGATACGATTTGACGGGCTATTTGGGGCTTTACGAAGACAAGACCGGGGCGGAAACCATTGACACCGTCCAGGCCAAAGCCTTTAGCCCAATGGAGCAGGCGGCGTTGAGTCTTGGCTACACGCGATCCGTGTATTGGATAAGGTTCGTCGTACGGAACGGCGCCAAAGAGCCAGAGACGCTTCGTTTACAGATCCCAAACCATTATTTGGATTTCATTGATATTTTCGTGAAATCCGAGCAGATGTCTCGTGTTGAACATTATCGCGCCGGCGCGAGGCTGCCGTTTAACGAGAGGGTATCGCAGGAGAGTCGTCCTGTCTTGGACCTGCATTTTGCCCCTAATGAACAGAAAACGATCTTTGTGCGAGTTCAATCCGCAAGCCCTATGAGAGTTCCGCTTGTCCTTTCGACCCCGGAGGCGTACGGGCACGATAGAATGACAACCCTCTTCTTCTTTGGGGTCTTCTACGGAGTGATGGGCTTTGTGATCATTTTCAACCTCCTCTCCTGGTCCATACTGAAGCAAAACGCTTATTTCTACTATATCTTGGAACTCATTTGCGTAGTCACTTTCCGCTTGGCTAATGATGGGCTCGTGCCTCAGGTGTCGATTTTTTCGCAGCCTGAAAAGATACTTCATCTCTTCACCACGACGATCGCGCTCGCCACCGTCTTTTACACGCTCTTTCTCGGTGCTTTTTTCGACGCCAGGCAGAGACACCCGGGGCTTTACAGGATCTTGGATGCCCTGTGGATCGTTTCTTTGGGTATCTTCGTTCTATACATGATCAGCTATTATGTTGGAAACATCGTGATGCAACTGTGCGGTCCCATTATAACAATCTGCCTGATCGTGGTCGTTGGACTGATGTGGAAAAGGGGAGAAGCTCATGCTCGCTATTTCTTCTTTGGTAACATCCCGGTTCCAATCTACGCTGTTTTGCATGCCGGTTTCTTGGCGGGCATCATACCGTTTAGTCTCATCTTGTTCCAATCTCTCCAGTTTGGATTTCTGTTTATGGGCCTATTCTTCTCGTTGGCCCTCGCCGACCGATACGCGATCATGCAACGAAGCGCCCAGAAAGACCTGGAGACTCAGGTCGCGGAACGTTCGGCGGAGCTGGTGGAAGCCAACCGGAAACTGCGCGATGAGAGGGATAAAGCGCAGAAGTATCTGGACATCGCGGGAGTGTTAATTGTAGCCCTTAATCTTGAGGGAAAGGTGACCCTCATTAATCGAAAAGGATGTGAGGCGCTTGAGATCGGTTCCGATCGGATTATGGGCAAAGACTGGTTTGAAACGTGTTTGCCGGAGCGAGACCGGGCTCGAGTGCGGGAAGTATACTTCCGGTCCGTAACAGGCCGTATCGATCTGCCGGAGTACTTTGAGAACCCTGTTATCTCCCGGAGTGGTGAGGAGCGACTGATGTTTTGGCATAACTCTTTGATAAAGGACCAATCGGGAAACATACTCGGTACGCTGAGCTCGGGAGAGGACATAACCGACCGCAGACGGTCCGAGGAAGCCCTAAGGGCGAGTGAGTCGAAATTCAGGGAATTGACCGAGCTCTTGCCGCAGACAGTCTTTGAAATGGACTTGAACGGGAAGCTGGCTTTCTTGAATCGTGTCGGATTCCAGTTCACCGGCTATTCGGAAAAGGACTTGGTCACCGGCCTGACGGCATTCCAGTTAGCTGTTCCTGAGGATCGGGAGCGAGTTGCCGAAGACCTGTTGAGAGTTGCCC
>VGSG01000090.1 GCA_016875095.1 Deltaproteobacteria bacterium | reverse complement strand
GGAAGCTGGCCATAACAACGAGTTACACAAAAACCATCCCGCGCGCTCCACGCGCCAACAGGAGTACACAAAATGCGCGAAACTCTAGCGGGGAGGCCCCTTTTTGCAAAAACGGGTCTTCCCGGCGCCTCTTCAAAAAGCCTATCGGGCCCGTCCGGGCGCGTTTGCAGAGGCTGAAGTCTCGCTCTTGCCGTAAATTCTTGCCAGTCGCTTCTGCCAGTACTCGCTTCGCTTTTTGCGATATACCGTATAGTCCTCCGGCCGGGGAAGCGTGTTGTCGTTGAACACCAGCCAGAGCCTCGTGATGGTGACCTGTTCCAGGGTCCATCCCAGTTTCATGGAAATTTGTTCGCCTTGCGAGAGCTCGCCCATCTCTCGGTCCAAGCCGGCTGCGGCGCTCTCGCAGTGTCGGTAGACAGCGTCCCTGAATGCGGGGTCGGCAATCAGCTCCATAGGATGCTTGCCTTTCTTGTCCGCCAGAGCCTTGCAAGCCTCGATGACCCGATAGAAATCTCGTTTCATCAAAGGCAGGCCATATGAAATGATCCGCTTGGCCACATCCTTAAGGCCTAGGATTTTCTCTTTTTCCGACGCGGAAAAAGCCAGCGAATACGGCAGCGATCCGATGTTTTCCTGAGCGTCTCTCAGCTTGTGAACCTGATCTTCCAGAAAGAAGAGGCTTTCCAGGGGGTTTCTTTCAACTTGCTTGATAAAGAAAATGAGAGACGGATGCTGTTTCAGAAGTGGCTTCGTGGCGTATTGATTCACTTCGCCCAGTTCGTGCTTCAGGAAAGCACCGATAATGACTTTGTTCGCATCTTTCTTCAGTTCCGCGGCGATTTGGGCATCGGACAGCGGATTTGCCAAGCTCACCCCGCAAAACCCAAACGCCGTCAGTATAATGAGCAGCCCGAGCAGCTTATATTCCGCGACAGAACGCTTCAGTAAATTCATAAACACTACCTATAGAACCGGCGCTCGGTCGCGGCAGCGCCGCGCCGAACGGAGTCTACCAATGACTTTAGCAGTATCTTCTTACCGGCCCTGGATGTTCTGCTCCAGCCATCCGACAAATCGATCCATGCCTTCGCCGGTCTTTGCCGAAACCGGGAAGATCCGGATCTTCGGATTCATGGCAATTACCGTCTTGCGCAATTCATCCATATCGAAATCGGTATAAGGGAGCAGATCGACCTTGTTGACGAGCAGCGCGTCGGATTCGGTAAACATGAGCGGGTATTTGAGCGGCTTGTCATGCCCTTCCGCAACCGAGAGTATCATGACCTTCACGTGCTCTCCCAGCTTGAATTCCGCAGGGCAGACCAGATTGCCCACGTTCTCGATAATGAGCAGGCCCTTCCCGTCCAATCCCAAAGCGTTGGTCGCGCCCAGGATCATGTTTGCGTCCAGGTGACATGCGCCGGCGGTGTTAATTTGGACCACATCGACCTTCGCGGCCTCGATCTTGCGCGCATCCACGTCGGAAGCGATATCGCCTTCGATGACGCCGATTCTGACCCGATCCGCCAAAGCCTCAATGATTCTGAGTATGACAGAGGTCTTGCCCGCTCCGGGCGATGACATGATGTTCATGACAAAGACCTTGGCTTGCTCAAATCGGGATCGAAGGCCCTCCGCGAGCATATCGTTCGCGCTGAGGATGTCGCCCTTCACATCAATCATCTTGACGGCCATTAACGTCTCCTCCTGGATCGGCCGCGGGTATGCGGGTTCGGCTCGAAAGCCCTGACCGCGGCCAAAGTATCTTTGTGCCTGACGTATCTCAGGTACGCGCAGTCCGGCGGTAACCAATGCAGCGTCCGAACAAGCTTCTCCGTCAGGTTAATGCAGTCGGGCGCAAGCTCGTGTCTCCGATCGTAGACCTTGCACAGGTTGGTTGTGGGGTCCAGATGATTGCAGGGCTCGTCGGTGTACACAACATGCCCCGCGCCCAGATCCACCTTTTCATAACAACACTTGCCGCACCTGTCGCAGATCTCGTCCCAGTCCTGGTCTTTCGTCATTGAAGGTCCCTGTTGAGCTCATTCACGTTCGTACGAATTGCGGCCCGATTGCCTATCCCAGCATAGAGCCGCGTTCATTTTCTGGCAAGTGGTTGATGTCTCCGCGGGCGTGAAGCTGCGCATTGCGCTTGATAGGAGCGGGTCAAGAGTCGTCGCGGTCATCGCCTGGACGAGTAACGCGAAACGGCGTACCTGGCTCCCAATCGCGGTCTCAGGACCTGCTCCAGGAGCCGCGAGAGGTTGTTCGTCTTGACTTTTCCATGCAAATCAGGTATGTTAGCAGCGATCCAAAGCGACAATTCATTTCTATTCGTGTTCATGTCTTTTTCGGGTAGGGTGTGACTGCACGATGAAATCATTTAAGTTTGTGGGGGCAATCCCCACTGTTGTGCCGATTTTTCCTTTGAGGGATATGGTTGTCTTTCCGAACATCCTGATACCGCTCTTTCTGCGGGGTTCCCGGGTCGTCAGGCTGGCGGAATCCGTTGTGGAGGGGGACAACCTGGTCGGGCTGTTCTACCAGCAGTCTCGGCCGCGTCTTTCTCTCGGGGGTGACGAGATCTCCACAGTGGGCACGCTCGCACGCATTCAGCAGGTTTCCCGCCTCGACAACGGCGGCCTCAAGGCGGTCGCGGACGGCATCTGCCGCGTCCGACTGGTCAAGCAACTGCAAACTGACCCGTACCTGCTCGGCGAGGTCCAGGTCATCGAGGAAAAATGCGAGCCCGTGGAATTGATGCACACCCTTGTGCAGAGCATGGCCACGCTCTTCAGGATCTCCCTGACCATGGGTCGTCACCCGAGCGAGTATTCCTTGACCATGATCGAAAAGGCGGACGATCCCGGAAAACTTGCTGACCTTATCGCGGTCTATCTGCCCCTGAAGGCATCCGTAAAACAGAGCCTGCTGGAGACCGAAGACCCGCTGGAAAGGCTCAGGAAGGTCTCCTACTACCTCAATACGGATGTGCGGAACTCGCAACCGAAACTTGTCACACAGAGCGATACCGCGCAAGGCTCGCCGAATCTAAGACGCCAGAAGGAAATGGGCCTGAGGCAACAGATGCGAGCGGTCCAAAAAGATCTCGCCGCGGAAGACGACCCTCAAGCCGCAGAAATAAAAGAATTCCAACAGAAGATCGCTGAAGCGGAAATGCCCGACGACGCGGTGGAGATCGCGACTCGCGAATTGCAGCGACTGGAACGCATCCCGCCTCATTCGCCCGAGTATACGGTTTCACGAACTTATCTTGAAGTCCTCGTGAGCCTCCCGTGGGCCACGGCTACCGCAGACAATCTGGATATTAACCGCGCGTACGCCATCCTGAATGAAGATCACTACGATTTGGAGAAGGTCAAGGATCGTATCCTCGAATTTCTGGCCGTGCACAAGCTCAAACAGGATAATAAGGGCCCGATCCTGTGCCTGGTGGGACCTCCGGGAGTCGGAAAGACCTCTCTGGGCAGGTCGATTGCGCGAACACTGGGACGGAAGTTCATTAGGGTTTCCCTGGGAGGATTGCGAGACGAAGCTGAGATCAGAGGCCACCGCAGGACATACATCGGCGCGATGCCCGGACGCATCATCCAAGAGATCCGCCGGGCCGGGACCAAGAATCCTGTCTTCATGCTCGACGAAGTGGACAAAATCGGCCAAGATTTTCGCGGAGACCCTTCAGCGGCGCTTCTGGAGGTCTTGGACCCGGAACAGAACAACGCGTTCGTGGATCACTACGTGGACACCGCGTTTGACCTTAGCAATGTCATGTTCATAGCCACCGCAAATCAACTCGATCCAGTCCCCGCCGCGCTTCGTGATCGAATGGAAGTCATCAGGATTCCGGGTTATACGGATGAGGAAAAGGAAAAGATAGCCGAACTCTTCCTTGTGCCAAAAGCCAAAGAAAACAACGGATTGAAGGACGTTGACGTCAAATTCGCGCCCGAAGCGATCCGGTTCATCACCAGGTCGTTCACACGTGAAGCCGGGGTCCGGAACTTGGAGCGTGAGATCAGCGCGGTCTGCAGAAAGATCGCCAGAGAAATGACGCAGGAAAGACCATCACGAGCGGAAATCGGCCCCGAAACCGTCGAAGAGCTGCTCGGGCCGCCCAAGTTCTTTTTCGATTTGGCTGAAGAAGAGGATCGTGTGGGCATGGCTACAGGCCTGGCCTGGACAGAGACGGGGGGAGACATCATCTTTATCGAAGTCACCGGCTTTAGAGGAAAGAAAGGGCTCACCATGACCGGTTCACTAGGTGATGTCATGCAGGAATCCGCTAAAGCCGCGGTCAGCTATCTTCGGACCCACTGTGGTATGCACGGCATTCCTGAAAACCTGCTTTCGGAAAGCGACCTCCACATTCATGTTCCGGCAGGAGCTATCCCCAAGGATGGACCCTCCGCAGGTATAACCATTGCCGTCGCGCTTGCCTCTTTTTTCACCGGAATGCCGGTCCGTAGAGACGTTGCGATGACTGGAGAATTGACCCTGAGAGGACGGGTGCTCCCCATCGGCGGGGTAAAGGAAAAGCTCCTCGCCGCTCGACGGGCGGGCGTTCGAGAGGTGATCCTGCCGGAAAAGAACCGCTCCAGCCTCAGAGACCTGCCTGACTACGTGTTCGAGGACATGAGCATCCACTTCATCAATGATGTGGATGAAGCCATTCGCATCGCACTGGTCAACGAGATCGCCGCGGCATCACAGTGCAGGCTGAGCGATCAACACATACTCCCCTTGTCTAACAGACAACAGCCTGAATACAGAGCGAAAGGCCGCGACTGAGCCCGGTATCTCGCAGGCCCAAGCTTCCGTCGGATTGCGAAGAGCCATTCTTCCAATGCGCCGGCTCTCAGCCCCCACGCCGGCGTCTTCTGCATGAGTAAATGAAACGGTAGAGGCCCACGAATCTACCGAGACCGGCGCGGAAGGAAGACACTAGGCAGCGTTGTCCTTCCGAAATGAGGTTGGCTCGAAGCGCTTCAACAGAAAGGCTAACCCATAGCCCGCAAAGACGGCCACAATTGGCATAATTCCATGCCGATATCTCGAATAGCCGTGTGGGCCTCCTGTAACAACCAGAATGTACGCAGCTACCGTCAGTAGTGTCGCGACCGGCATAGTCCACGTGATGGTCCTCGAAACAAAAGCCAATGCGCAAAACAGGCACAGCGCGCCGGCCACTCCCGCGAGCGGAACGATCACGAGAAACACTGCCCTGGTTGCTCCCCTGCGGCCCTCTGAAAGGCTGCGCATAAGTCCCTTTCCACGCGTGATCGAATCCCAGCCGCTCGGTTGTCCTCGCGCGGAACCCAGGAGCCTGAGGTATGTGTGCGCCTCCAGCCCTGCCAGAGTCCTGACCATGCCTTTCACATGGATTTGCAGGTAGTCGAGAGGGGCCCCGAGCAGCACCCGAAAACCCTCATGGCGCATGTAACGGAGCTCGTCGGACAATCGGGCGTCAGGACCTGCGTGAGCCGCCAGTTGTCGGTCCAAATCTTCCCAAGCGCTCTGAAATTCCGGCTTTCCCTGTTGCCCGGCTACCACCGATGCAGCCTGCGCGTAATATATGCTGCGGTCGAAAACCCCTGAAAATCCACCATATCCAGAGGCTACATAATTCCTTACCTGCCATGCCCCGAAGAGCCCTGCGCAAATGGCCAGGAACAGGGCAATATGGGCAGACGGTGGACGCGCGGAAAATAGCGGATCGACGCCAGGTTGACGCGCCGCCCTCAACTCACCCTCTACCGCCGAAGGAGACGGCTTCACAAGCCTTTTCCCACAGAATCTCCACACCCCGAGCGTGATCGCCATCAATAGCGGAAGGAAGTACAGATAAGCCGCGACGTAGCCCGATAGAGAAAGAAAAATAGCAGACAGAGCCAGATCGCCGAGAGCGCCTTCTTTCACGTACTTGCAAAACCACAGGAGAAACCCCACGAGCAGACACGTCATCAGGGTTTCAGGCATAAGTAGGGAGCAAAAGACGATGGAGAGCGGCTCCAACGAATAGCAGAACGCAGTGAAGAGCGCTGCCGCCAAGTTTTCAAAGATCACCAACGAGAGACGGAAAACCAGCCAAACGGTGAGCGAGCTGAGAATTATTTGCAGCAGAATGGTGACAAGCGCCTCCTGTTTGAGCAAGAGGCCGGATAAAAGAAAGAGAGGATATCCTGGCGGCCGGTAGATCTCTGGCGTGCCGTGAGAAACATAGGAGCCGGAAGAGAGAAGATTCAGGGCCGGTTCCCGGTACTCGTGGGTGTACACCTCAAAAAACGCTTGAGTGTCTCCTGCGGTTAAGAGCAGATAGCCGGGAAGAGCCAGTCTGACCAAGATCGAAACCAGGAGGGCAAATCCGAGCAGCCGCAGGGTGGAGCTTGACCGATGCGCTTGAATCAATGTCCGGCCTCGTTGAAGAGCCGGCGGACTACCGGCGAGAGCAGCTTTCCGCGTCTCCGCCGATCCGACGCTGAAGGCGCTGCAAAGCTTCTCTGAGGAGCTGCGCGACGCGGTCATGCCCCCGCGCGAAGGCTTCACTGAGAGCTGTGCGGCCTGTGTTATCCTTTAGGCGAGGATCCGCGCCGCGTTCCAGGAGCAATTTTGTCATCTCGTCTCGTCCCAGCCGTGCCGCGACGACGAGAGGAGTTTGGCCGTCCACGTCTTTCGCGTTCACTCGTGCGCCCGCGTCCATCAGCAGACGAGCCGATTCAACCGCGCCGGTAAAGCATGTCCACAGGAGCGGCGTCCTCTCATGCTTGTCCGGACGATCGGGATCCGCTTTCCTTTCGAGGAGCGCCTTCACGGTCTCCGTATGGGCTCGGTACGCGGCCCAATGCAGAGGGGTGCTCTGCGTGTCTGTCACCGCATTCCCGTCCGCGCCCCGATCCAGGAGGAATCGAACCGTTTCCAACCGACCATAGTTGCAGGCCGCGGCCAGCGGGGTCACACCTTGATTGTCCCTGATGTCGACGTCACTCCCGTGGTCCAGGAGGAACTTGAGGATATCGATTCGGCCCCTTGCCGCAGCCTGTAAGAGCGCGCTTGTCCCCGACAGCGTTTGTGCTTTTGGGTCCGCCCTCCGCGACAGAAGAAATTCTGCCATTGGCAGGTGGCCGCCCATGACCGCGACCATAAGCGGCGTTTGACCGAACGCGGTCCCTGCGTTCACGTCCGCGCCCGAATCTACGAGCAGCTCAGCCATTTCTTTGTGGCCGGCGGCCGTGGCCCAGATCAGCGCGGTGCGCTGCTCCGGGTCGCGGCCGTTCACGTCGGCCCCTTGCTCCAAGAACTTCCTTACAGTGCTGACCGAGCCGCCTTTCACAGCATCGAAAAACGCGCCCTGCTCCATCGGACCACAGGCCGCGGGCGGCGGAACCGCAAGCAGGAACAGCGGAAGGGCATGCATCGCGGCAACGAGTCTGCGCATGGGCAATACAACTTGGGCGAAGATTCGTGGACGTATGACTCGGTTAGAATATAAACGATTTGTGTCAAGAGAGAAAATAGAGCGAGCGTGCGGGAAGTTGCTTACCAGAAGCGACGCTCTTCCTGCTCCGAAGGGCCGGTTTCGGAACTCCTGTTTCGATCCGCCTGAGTTACCCGGCCTCCCGCTGTTTCACTCAAGAGCCTCTCTGTGTCCGTGAGCAGCCCGCGCACCCTGTTCACCCGGGACTTGTCCACCAGCAGGTCCAGAGCGCGGCGGAAGTCCTCGGCAGCCGCGTCGTATTGCTTGGTGGCTTTGTAGCTGACGCCTCGGTTGGCGTAGGCCAGACCGTCGGCGGGCTTGAGCTTGATTACGCGCGAGAGGTCTTGGATGGCGCTATTGAAATCCCCCTTCGTTATTGCCGCGAGCCCGGCCGCGTAGTACATGTCGGCCGAAGCGACCGAGGGATCCAATCGCATGGCGCGGGCAAAGTCCTCCGCGGCCTCTTGATAGAGCTTCTGCGAGGCGTGCGTGGTTCCTCTGCGGATTAATGCCTCCACATTGTCAGGCTCCACCGCCAAAACGCGGGAGAAATCCTTGATCGCGTCATCGTATTGTTTGGCTCTGATTCGCGCTTCTCCCCTGAGGCTCAGGAGCCCCGGTGAATCGGGCTCGGCTTTAAGAGCCTGATCGAACGCCTGTATGGCGCCTTCAGCGTTACCAAGCTTCAGTAAGACCTTTCCTCGTCCCGCGTCCAGCGCGACATCCGCTACCTGGAGGTCCGAAAGGCGCTTGTAGTCAGCCAGAGCCGGTTCGTACCTTTCCAGCTTTTCATAGACCCAGACCCGATTTTTCAGCGCCTGCACGAATTTCGGGTCCAACTCCAGTGTCCGGTCAAGGTCAGCCAGCGCTCCGTCCAGATCTCCCGCAAGGGCTCTTGCCCAGCCTCGGTTGTTGAATGCTCTGGTGAAGCTGGGGTTCAGATTAATAGCCCTGTCGTACAGGCTGATGGCGTTCCGGCCGTTTCCTTCGGCCAAAGCGAGGTTCCCCAGTTGAAAGAGAGCCAGGGCGTGTTTCGGGTTCAATTGGAGAGTTTTCTCATAGTCGGCTCCGGCTTTGGCCTTTTCATCAAGTTTGTCGTACGCCAGCCCCCGAAGGTAATACACTTCACTGTCTTGCGGAAACAAATCCAGGGCCTGATTGAAATCGTGCAATGCGTTCCGGAACTGTCCCAACGCTGCAAAGGCTTCCCCGCGAGTCCGAAGAGCTCCCTCATGTTTCGGCTGAATCTGGAGGACCCGATTCATGTCCTCCAGAGCCTTCTGAGGGCTTCTTTTGTGGAGATATAAGAGGCCGCGGCCGTAAAGCGCGTCCACGATACGAGGATCAATCGCGAGGGCCCTTTCGAAATCGGCAAGGCCACGATCCAGATCCTTCTTGGAGCGGTACGCGACACCTCGATTGAAGTATGCCCGGGCGTGATCGGGTTCCAGCGCCACCACGCGGGTGTATAAGCGTATGGCCTTATCCAGATTCCACTTCCAATGAGCCTCGACCGCTTCGGCATAGAGCGCGGAAGCCGTTTCAGCCGCGCAGATTCCTTCCTGTAACCCGTTGGACAATACGAGCACAAGCGCAACGGCAAGCGTAATGACGATTATTCGGCAGGGAATCGAATTTGGTGAATGCATACAGGAATCCGTTGGATCGAACTCGTGACGGAAACCGGCCCTGGAATTTCGGATTATGTCCGGTGACCGCCCGCCGCCCTGGCGCTATCGCGAGGACAAAATCTCACGGACGTGCGCGGTGCTTATAGGCTCCCTTAAAGAACGAGGTTCGGGCTTAGTTTCAGGTAGGTTGAGGGCTGCGCTAAGGTCACCCCGCGCCCTCTGGGCGTCACCGAGGAACTCATGCACGATTGCCCGCTTGAAATAAGCGTCTCTGAAACGAGGGTCGATTTCTATCGCTTTGCTGAGTTCGTGAGCTGATTCTCGAAAACGACCCGCTTTGCCCAAGGCCACGCCAAGATCGAAATGCCCGACAGCATCGTTGGGCTGCTCGTTCACATAGCGGGTGAAGAGGTCGATTGCCCGATCATAATCTCCCGACTTCTCTTTCAAGGCGCCCAAGAGCATGATCACTTCCGGGTCGTCATGATTCATGCTGACGGCTCGTTCGAGGTCCTGGAGGGCGTGCGACTCATCGCCGGTATCCAGGTGGCAGAGACCACGGTACGCGTAAAGCGCGGGCTGCTTTTCGTCCAGCTTAAGCGCGGCTGTGAAATCCTGAATCGCCTTCACGCAATTGCCCTGACTCCTGTATATCCAACCCCGGTTGACGTATGCCCGAACGAACTGAGGATCGAGGGATAAAGACTTGATCACATCTCGGAGCGCCTGAGCAGGCATACCTTTCTTGAAGAATACCCATCCCCGATTATTGTATACATCGGCGTAACTGGGATTCATGCGGACCGCGTGGTTGTAATCGTCAATAGCCTCTTCCAGGCTGTCCAGTTGAGCGCGGGCGTTCCCACGTTTGTAGTATGCCAGGGCGTACTCGGGATTCAGATCGATGGCCTTGGAAAAATCCTTCACCGAATTTTGAGGATCCCCTGCCTGAAGCAACGCATTTCCACGGTTGTAGTAGGCCAGCGAGTAGCGAGGATTAATTTCTATAGCACGCGAGAAATCGCTGATGGAGTCGGCGGGTTGATTTTTCTGCAATAAGGCCCAGCCCCTATTGTTATACGCGTCCGCGTCCGATGGATCGAGTTCAACAGCTCGGGAGAAATCAGAAATCGCTCGGTCCAGCTCTCCTTTTCGATAGAGAGCGTTCCCGCGGTTGTAGTAGGCCAGGGCATAGGAAGGATTAAGCTCGATGGCCTTGGTCAAATCCCTTATTGCCCGGTCATTATCCCCCTGCTTGTAGTACACGCTCCCCCGGTTGTTGTACGCGGAATCCAACGACCCATCCAGTCCGATGGAGCGAGTGTAATCGTTGACCGCCTCGGGCAACTTGCCGAGGGCCTCGTACGCGAGTCCCCGCCGGAAGAAGACATCCGCGCCCACAGGCCCCGATTGGATGGCTCGGGTAAATTCCTTGACCGCCTTGTCATATTCGCCGGTTCTGTACGCTTGCTTCCCCTTTTCAGCGGGGTCCGGAACCGCCTGTGACCTCGCGGGGTCCGGGACCAAAAAAGCAAGAATCAGGCTTACAGCCGCTGCGACCGCTATTGCTGACCGCATTTCAAAAACCTTCTTCATGACAGGCATCTGCACGATTTCATGTTACCACAACATGAGAGAAATTGTCTACTCCTATGTGAATCATATGATTTTATTATCATGAGCGCTGACACGACCCCCGCCCGCATCCCGCGCCGACGCATTCCCTGTCACTCAAAGACAGCTCCAAGAAGAGATTTGTTCCCATTGCCGATCCTGATCGTCGCGGCGACGATGCGTAGATGAATGAGAAAACGGTCATTCCGGGCTTCCCATGCTTCAAAGATATACGCAGACTCGATCCGGAGCTCGCGTTGAGCGAGGGCCCGGACTTTGTCGAGGAGCAAGGAGGGAAGATCGAGGGGAAGGCCAAGGACTCGCCAAAGACTTCCGATTAAGGTAGGTTTTTCCATGACTGTTGGGGGGGGGCGGGAGTCGCCGCTCCGAACGGCTGAACGCAATTACTTGAGGCGAATGGGATCCCGCGCCAATGGCTCCTTCTTTCGAGCGCATCGATATCGCTTCTGTGGACATGAGAGAACTGGATGGATATTTGGACCGGAACATCCACCAGACTTTGCCCTGGGTGAATTTCATAGCGCAGACCCAGCAGGGGGAGCCGGTTCTTGCGGCGCTCAAGGAATCCGGGGAGACTCTGGGGTATTTCACCGGGCTGCTCGTACGGAAATTCGGGTTTTGCATCCTAGGAAGCCCTTTTCCGGGATGGAGCACCACGTACATGGGTTTCAATCTGAAACCCGGAGTCCCTCGATCATTGGCAGCGGCCGGCCTGGCTGATTTCGCTTTCAAGGCCCTGGGATGCCATCACCTGGAACTCATGGACCGGCACATGACGCGGGAGGATTATGATCGCCTTGGATTCGAAACCTGGATGTTCGATGGTTACGAGATTGACCTGACCCAAAGCGAAGACCAACTCTTTGCAGCCATGAAGCACGCATGCCGGCAAGCAATACGCAAGGCGGAAAAATCCGGGGTAACCATCGAAGAAGCGCATGATCCGGAATTCGCCGATGACTATCACAACCAACTGAAGCACGTATTCGCCATGCACGGGTCTGTGCCGCCGTTTGGCGTTGAGAGAGTCAGAAGTCTGATCCGATTGGTTCACCCGAGTGGGAACTTGTTGTTACTCCGGGCGAGAAACGCGGACGGCCAGTGCTTAGCTACCAGCATTTCCGCGGGGATCAATCGGCATGCTGTCTCGTGGGGAGCCGCCAGTTGGAGGCATCTGGCCGGCGTCAGGCCGAATGAGGCGCTCAACTGGCACGCGGTCAAGCACTGGAAGTCCCGTGGCATGACGACCTATGACATGGGCGGGCTCGGGGAATACAAGGAAAAGTTCGGCCCCAAGAGAATTTCGGTTCCCTGGATTCACAAATCCCGCAATGCGCAGATCAGGTTTCTGCGGGTAACCGCGGAATCAACCGTCAGGATGCTGCAACGCGCGACAGGCAAAGTAGCGCGAATGGTAGAGCTCCGGAAGCAAAAGAAGGCCTCGCAAGACAACAACGCGGCGTGATCGGGGCGCGCAACGAGCGGTTCTTCAAAAGTCGGCCGGCCGGGTTCTTTCACCGGGAAGACATCCCCGAAGGTTTCAGACTGAATGCCTCTTATCGCGGTCATAGATGGCAAGTCCATGCCGCGTCGCCGTTCCCCTCGTCTCGACCATTCCGGCCTGTGTTGGCTTTGGGGTGACGGGGATATTTTGGTTGAAGCTCGAATTTTGAGCCGCTATGGTAAAGACGAACCGAATGTTTTGATCTTCCGGAGCCCTGAAGACCTTCGTGCGCCGGAATATACTGATGGAGGGAAGCATGAGGAATAGAGGTCATGATTGTCTTGAAGGACTGGCGGCGCTCCTGTTCATGGCCGTGGCGGTCGCGGGCGCCGATCCAGCGGTTGCTCAACAGACGGCGGAACCCAAGAAACCCAACATCGTGGTGATCATGACCGATGATGTCGGCTGGGGAGACCTGGGGGTTTACGGCGGCGGCGCCAACCGAGGCGCGCCGACCCCTCACTTGGACCGTCTGGCCAAGGAGGGAATGCATTTTACGAACTTTTACGGCCAGGCGAGCTGCACCGCGGGCAGGGCGGCCTTTTTATTGGGACGATACCCCATTCGTTCCGGGTTGAGCGAGGTGCTCACGATTGGTAGCCCTGGCGGCATCCATAAGGATGAAATCACATTGGCCGAGTATCTAGGCCGGGCCGGGTACCGATCGGTTCAAATCGGAAAATGGCATCTGGGAGATCGGCCTGAATACTACCCCACGGCCATGGGTTTCGATGAGATGTGCCACATGCTTCCATATTACGCGAATGCCTACACCTGGACGGACCCGAAGATTTACCCTGACTTTCCGCGAAATGACCCGGCGTACATGAAGTGGTTCAAAGAAACCTACAACGATGGAGAATGGGAGGGCGTGAAGGGTCAACCTCCTAAGAAGACCAAGGTCTTTACCACCGAAGATCTGGGAACGTGCGACAATCGATTGGCCGACACGGCGATCAAGTGGATAAACGCTCATGCCAAAGATACGAACCCCTTCTTCATGTACCTGTGCTTCATGAAGTTGCACAATCCGAACATTCCTTCTCCGGATTGGAAGGGCAAGGCGCCCGGAGGGCACCCGTACCTGGACTCGTTGATGGAATTGGACCACAATTCCGGCCGCGTGGTGCAGGCCATCCGAGACGCGGGGATCGCGGAGAACACTCTGGTAGTATGGTTCCCGGATAACGGCGCTTGGGTGGATGTCTGGCCGGACGCGGGGTACACACCGTTTAGAGGCGCCAAGGGCACCAATTTCGAAGCCGGGTTCCGGATTCCCGCTATCGTTTGGTGGCCGGGCCGTGTCCCGGCAGGGACCCGCTGTGACGAGATTGTGGCCAACATGGACATCTTTCCCACCCTGGCCAAACTCGCAGGACTCCCGGCGCCTCCACATATCTGGCAGGACAAGGCCGGGAAACCCATGATTTTCGACGGTGTTGATCAAACCGAACTGTTCTTCGGCAAAGGACCGTCAAAACGAGATTCGTTCATTTATTTTGAAGACCTGGATTTCGGCGGCATCCGCGTCGGGAACTACAAGGCCCTCTATACCAAGCGGGATACCTGGCTCGACTACAAGAAGGACAAGAACATCCCATCGCTCTATAACCTTCGATGGGATCCGCAGGAGCAGCATGACATCTTCTTCAGCCCGGAGTCCGGCGACAGGATGTGGAGAGTCGTTTACAATGGTGACAACGTCTTGAACGTGTTCCTGAAGGAAACCAGCGAGATACCAAACCGGCCGCCCACTGGGGCCGGAGGTTATGTCACCAAGGAGTCTGTCGAACTGGTCATGAAAAAGGGAATGCTCGAGGAAGCCTTGAAGAATATCTTGAAAAAGAAAGCAGGGGACGCACCAAAAAAGGAAGCAAAATAGGAATTACCGATGGGCGGATAAGGCGCCCGGAGACCACAACGCAGCGCGGGGCGTCTCGTTCGACAAATAGAGAACGGCCGTAATATCTACGTTATTCTTCCACTGATTCGCGGTGTTCTTCGCAGAAAACCCAGAGGACCAAATGGGCCGATGTGGAGACGGACGCGTGACACCTTGAATTGTTGACGCCCCACCTTCATCGGACGCTTGATCAGCCTTATGGATTGTTGAAAGCGCTCAGGGGCGCGTGAAACGGGAGAACATGTCATCCGAGCTTGAGGCTAGAGCATATCTGTACAGGTGGCTGGTTTTCGCAATTATGGCCCTGGGCTATCTGCTCGCGTGCTTTCATCGAGTTTGCCCCTCGGTGGTCGGGCTTGACATCCAGCAGGCGCTGGGGCTTTCCGGCGGTCTGATGGGGCTCATGGCGTCCGCGTACTTCTATAGCTACGCCATTATCCAGTTTCCGGCCGGTCTTCTATCCGATTCTCTGGGTCCCCGCGCGTCCGTGAGTATGTTCCTCGTTCTCGGAGGCATTGGGAGCGTGCTTCTCGGGCTGGCGCTCAACGTGGAAATGGCTATAGCGGGCAGGATCTTGGTGGGTTTGGGCGCGGGTATGGTCTTCACCCCGACGATGAAGATCCTGTCCCACTGGTTTCGATTGCATGAATTCAGCAGAATGAATGCCATATTTCTCGTGGTGGGCGGCCTCGGCGCCCTCACCGGCGCCGAGCCTATGGCCTGGCTCAATGCCTGGCTCGGGTGGCGAGTCTCCTTTGGCATCATCGGTCTGATCACCGCGCTCCTTGGAGCGCTGGTGTGGGGGCTTGTGCGCAACAAACCCGCGGAGATGGGATGGCCCCCTGTCGCGGAGATCGACCGTTTCGGGATGAACTCCACCCCTCGAAGGCAAGCCATCCCGCTCTGGGCAGGGGTGCGACAGGTGCTCTTCAGCGCTCGTGTGTGGCCCAATGCCGGGTGGGCTTTTCTCACCATGGGAACTTTTTTCGGATTCGGCGGCCTCTGGGCCGGTCCGTACCTTATGCAAGTCTATGGGCTCAGCCAGGCCGAGGCAGGCGGCATCTTGAACATGCTTGCGGCGGGGATCATTGTGGGAGCCCCTATACATAGCTTTCTCTCCGAAAAGGTCCTCCATAGCCGGAAGAGGGTACTGTTCCTCTGCTCATGCGCGCTCGTGGTGGTGCTGACGGTTTTCAATCTGTATCCGGCAAGTCTGTCCGTGGCCGGCCTGTATGTTCTCACCTTCGCGTTTGCGGTGTTCGCGCTCGCGCCGGGAGTGATCGGCGTCACGACAACGAAGGAGCTTTTCCCCATCGAAATCACGGGCACTTCCGTGGGAATCGTGAACCTGTTCCCGTTCATGGGCGGAGGCATGATGCAGTTGTTGCTCGGTTGGGTGCTGGAATCGTATCCACGGGCCGGAGGCGCCGCTTATTCCCTGGAAGCGTACAAATCGATGCTGCTGGTGTTGTTGTTGGCGGCATTGCTGAGCATCCCCTGCGCGTTGATCATGAAAGAGACGTTCAAGCGAAATCCCTGACCGACAGCAACCATAGGCGATAGCATAGGAGTCAGTCGATCCTCTAAACCCATGTCCCGCTAGGTGCCGGCGCGGTGGACGCCCCAACTATGCAGCGGATGCATGCCGCGCGGGGCATCTGGCCATGACGGGACCAAAGAATTGTGGTATGGAATTTTACTGAGCAAGTCTCAGCGGGAGTTCTTCGGACGATTAGCATGATTCGTAATGCTCATTACCTTGACGAAAGCAAACGGGAAGCGTGGACGCGGTATCTCCTCGGAGAAATCAGAGAAAAGAGGCTTGTTTCTCTGTATGTTGAGCCCGCTTCGGCCTGTAACCTAGCCTGCCGGTTTTGCGACTTCCATTTCCGCGCTCATGAGGTGGGGTTTGCCAAACGGAAAAGACTCATGTCTATGTCCATGTTCGAAAACGTTGTCCAACAGGTGAGAGAACTGCCGTTCAGGTTCTCAAGCATTCATTTCTACCTTCATGGTGAACCGCTGCTGCACCCCAGACTAGCAGAAATGATTAGCATGGCTCGAAGACTCAACCTGGCGGATTTCTACAAAATTCTCACCAATGGCACTCTGCTTGACCCTTCCCGCTTCGTTCTTCTCGTCGAAAGCGGAGCTACCAGCATTACGGTGAGCCTCGACACCATGGACGGCGAAAGGTACTCCAAGTTCAAAGGGAAGGACTTGCTCCCGCTGGTCATGCAAAACATTGCGTATGCGATCCATGCAACCAAAAACCACAAAGACTTTGAGCTCATCATAAAATGTACGCGGTCACACGACATCTACGGCTTACAACAGGACGAGGTAGAGGAGATCGTTTCCTACTTCTCTGATGCTGCAGCAGAATCCTCAAACATACATGTGGAAATCCGGGACGAATTTAGCTGGGCGGGGTCGGATAGGCAAGACGTAGCTCCCAGGACACGGCCCTGCGAACTACCATTTTACCAACTGGTCATCAGCTGTGAAGGCGTAGTGTCAGCCTGTTGTAATGACATCAATTATGGTCTGGAAATAGGCCGTCTCTCGCCGGGGGGTGATACCCTCAATTCAATTGCCCACGGCGAGAGACTCCAGAGACTGAGACGGCTCGTCTTGGCCCGCGATTTTGATTCCCTCGCCATTTGCAAGTATTGCAGCTTCACAGGCATATCTGATCTCTTTGACCACACCTGTGAGATAGCGGATCTCATCTAATGCGATGGGGGCATACCTAAGAGCCTGTTGCGCAACAGGCTCTTAGGTCGGGCGTGGAGTGATCAGATGTCTCCCCTCAGTCAATCCTGGCGTCATGGCGATAGGGATACCGGTCATTACGGGCATGG
>VGSG01000089.1 GCA_016875095.1 Deltaproteobacteria bacterium | reverse complement strand
TTCCCAGGAGCCCTTCCGGCAAGATCCTGAGACGTGTCCTAAAAGAGGACCACGCATAGACCCAACTCTACCGAAGGGACGCTGAGCAGAGAAAATCGAAAAAGCTACTCCCAGAAGGGTAAGAGTTGATCCGCGCGTCGCTCATCGCGCGTCTCCGCACTATACAGCCACGCATTGAATCCGACCCCATCTCACTATCCCCAGTCCCCTCCCATCAAAGGAGGGGGACTCATGTTTCTCCCCAGGTAGGAGGGGTTAGGGCATAGGCGTTAAAAGAGGATTGGCCTCTGGCGCTGGACATTCCCCCTCACCCTGCCCTCTCCCGCCAGGGGAGAGGGTTTCCGGAACCCCCTCCCTCGATGGGAGGGGTTAGGAGAGAGTGAGAGCGGGTCAGTTTCAATGCCTGGCTGTATACTCCGGCGTTCCGCGCGGGACTGGACCCCGGCGCCGGCTCCGAACCACGATCCGGGGTTCGCCGGCGAGACGGGTGATCAGCAGGCCGTTACTTACGGCAAATGCCGTAACCTTTGTGACGCAGGGACGCGCCTGACCTGGACAATGTCCAGGGCAGGGCCTCTTCGCGGATGTGAGTGACTCCAACCTGATATGACGCGCGTTATTTTGCGAAGTCGGTCACTCTCTTGACGAATTCGCTTGAAATCACCAGGATTGTCTGATTGCGGTTTTCCAATTCCATTGCCGCATGTAATGACTGCGCGGTCGCGGTGTCGTTCAAGACGCTCTTGGTGAGACGGAGACCTCCCGGTGTTTTCCCAAGCATTACCTGGGCAATATTCAGCGCTTCCTTGATGAGGTCGTCCTTGGAGAGCACTTTGCTCACCAGGCCGATTCGCTCGGCCTCTTCCGCGGGCACACGCCGCCCGGTAAAGAGAATTTCCGAAGCCCTGGAGAGACCCACGAGCCGCGGCAAGAAGTACGAAGATCCCATTTCGCCTGCTGAGAGACCAATGTTGATGAATGAAGCCACAAAGAAGGCTTCAGGGGACGCAAGTCGAACATCCGAAGCCAAGGCAATAGCAAAGCCGCCGCCCGCGGCAGGCCCGTTCACGGCCGCGATCACCGGCTGAGGAATTTTCCTCAACCCAAGGATGAGACCGCCGTATCGTTCCTGGATCTTTCTGAGGTATGTGTCCGCGGACGCGAAGTACTCGTGGTCCACATGAGTGGCTGCTTCCACGAGGTCCGCGCCCGAGCAAAAGCCCCGGCCGGCGCCGGTCAGAATCACGACCCGGATGTTGTCGCTTTGCTCAAGGCGCTTGAATACCTCTTCGAACGCCTCGAGCATGTCCGGGTTGATCGCGTTGAGCCTCTCCGGCCGGTTCATGGTGATCAGGTTCACACCCGCGACAGCCTCTTCGAGTTTGAGCGGTCCGATTTCGATCACTTCATTTTCAGACACGTGAGATCTCCCTTGCCGACGCCGGGGGAAATCCCCCTTTAGAAAAGGGGGACTTTGCTGAACTCTCCTTTTCTAAAGGGGGGATGGGGGGATTTGAAGGGCCTCCTCGGCAAATCTCTCCAAAACTCTTAGCTTTTGCAACCGCTATTTAAGCTCCTTGGGTTTTCGCCAGTCGGAAATGCTCACAAGGCGTTTGTTGGGCACATCCGCCTTGAAGAACTTCACCATTTCACCCGGCGCGTGGCTGGTGGATGAATAGTTCACTGGAGGAAACACTCCGCCTGTTTCGTAGTTCTTGAGGGTTTCAAGCGCGGTCTTGAGCGATTCCGGGCTCAAGTCCTTACCGGCTCGCTTCATGGCTTCTCCGAAGAGCCAAGAGACACCCACGCCGTTTATGTAAAGGGAAGTAAGCCCCACTTCGCGATTGTTCTTCTTGGCAAGGTCACGGGCAAGCTTGATGCCGGGAGTCTCGTCCGACCATGCGCCCACGAAGTTGACCCCGATGTAATTCTTAGCCCCTTCGTCGCATGCTTTCACAATCATGTCATCAGTGGCCCAGTTGAAGCCGAAAACCGTCGGCCAGTAGTTGTACTTTTGGCCGCTCTTCAAGAATGTAATTGTCGCGGGGAGCAAGGTGCAGGTGATAACGATGTTGGCATTTTCCTTTTGCAGGGCCATTATCTGCGAGCTTGCGTCCACCGAGCCTGTGGGCAGGACAAGCTCCGCGACCACCGGGATGTTGTACTTAGCCGCTCTCTCCTTGATGGCGTCCAGGCTGATCTTTCCGTATTCTTTCTTCTCGTACACCACGCCGATGCGGGGGTCTTTCATCTTGAGCTCATCGACGATGTAGTCCACGATGCACTGATACTGGGCCTCATAGGTGGCGCCCATGGCAAAGATATAAGGCTGGAGCGGATCGAAGAACTCTCGCACCAGCGCGTTGGGGATGTTCGTGATTTTGAACTCGTTGATCTGTTCCAAATTCGCGATGGTCTGTTGTGTGCCGCCGGTGGTGAGAATGGAGAGGACTTTGTCGCGGTGGATCAGTTTTTTCACCGCGGCCACGGACTTGGGCGCCTCGAACTGGTCGTCTTCCCAGATCACCTCCACTTTGCGACCATTG
The DNA here is from genome assembly GCA_016875095.1 of Deltaproteobacteria bacterium. Taxonomy (GTDB): domain Bacteria; phylum Desulfobacterota; class Desulfomonilia; order Desulfomonilales; family Desulfomonilaceae; genus VGSG01. The sequence continues at coordinate 15,897 of VGSG01000089.1, read as the reverse complement.
ATGCCGCCCTGTTCATTGAGATAGCTCATGTAATCGACCATCCCTTGACCGTTGGGCAGTCCCAACGCGGCCACGGGACCGGTCTTCACGAGCACCAAGCCGAGCTTGATTCCATCCTTGGTGACTCCGCGTGCGTCCGCGAACACCCAGCTCGCCGTAAGCAGGCTCAACATCACGACGAGCGCAAGTTTTCCCGTCCAAACTCTGTGGCGCCTCATCTGTTCTCTCCTTTCCATAAAAGTATAGAGGGTCTCCGGAATGAAGGTCCGACGGCCTGACGTTGTCCAAAGCGAATGAGATACTCAGCCAGGCCCGTCAGTACGTGAACGGCCAGTTCTTGAATCCTATCTTGATTCGATTCCAGATCGAATAAAGCCCCCCGGGCTCGAAGATGAGAAACAGGATAATGAGCAGCCCAAAAGCCGCTATGTTCCACTCTTCGTCGTATCGACCTTCCAAGACGGGGAAGACGCGCGCCGACGATTGAGCAAAGAGCTTTATGAACTCCGGCGCCACCACGATGAACACCGCGCCGAAGATCGATCCTACAATGCTCCCCATGCCGCCTACAATGATCATAGTGATATATTGGATGGAGAGGAGCAGGGTAAAATGATCCGGATGGATGTGCCTCATAGTGTATGCGTACAGACCGCCCGCCACCCCTGCGTAAAAGGAGCTGATGGCAAAAGAGAGCACCTTGTAATAGGTGAGGTTCACGCCAATGGCTTCAGCGGCAATGTCCCGGTCCCGAATCGCGACGAAGGCTCTCCCCACACGGGTTCTGGTTATGTTATTCGCTGCGAAGAGCAGCATGGCCGTGATCGCGATCAGAAAGAAATAGAGTCGTTCGTCCGTGCTCAGCTTGTAACCCATGATAGAGATCGCCGGGACACTCATTCCGCGCACGCCGCCGGTCAGGCCTTCCCAGGTGATCACCACGTACTCGACCATCACGCCGAAAGACATAGTGATCATGGCCAGGTAAAGACCCTTGAGCCGCAGGCAAGGTATGCCCACGATTGCGCCCGCGACAGCCGCGATCAAACCGGCCGCTGGGAGATTGATCCAGAACGGCGTCCCCAGGTGATTCGCCAAATTTGCCGCGGTGTAGGCTCCGATGGCGACAAAGGCCGCGTGTCCCAAGGAGATCAGGCCGGTATACCCGGTCAGGATGTTCAGCCCTACCGCGGCCACGGTTGCCAGGCAAGAAAGGTTGACCAGGTAAACGAAATAAGGATCGCCGATGTACGGCAGCAACGCAAGCGCAGCAACGAAGATCACCGCCCAGAACTTGATCCAAATTGTCCTGAAGAGCTTGATGTCCTCGTAATAACTTTCGTTGAAGGTCTTGCTGCGGATCGGCACGTGCTACACCCTTTCGATCTCTTCCTGGCCGAAGAGCCCGTACGGCCGGATCATCAGGATCACGAAGAGCACAACGAACGGCGTCACATCTTTCACACCGCCGCCGATGACCTGATCCAGATAGCCTCCGGCCAGGTTTTCGATCAGTCCGATGGCCAGACCGCCCACGATCGCGCCGGGAACGCTCTCCATGCCGCCCAGGATCACTGCGGGAAACGCGCTGATCGCGACGAACGCAAGCCCCACGTTGAGCACCATCACGTTGGCAAGGAATATGCCGGCGACAGCGGCGATGAGAAAGGCCAGTCCCCACGTAAGCGCAAAAACCCGCCTCACGTTCACGCCCATGAGCGCCACCGCGTCCTGATCGTTCGCGGTTCCTCTCATGGAGAGCCCCATATTGGTGAATTTGAAAAAGATGAAGAAGGCCAACATGAGCACGAAGGAGGCCAACATGCTCCATAGGTGCGTGTACGAAAGGACCACACCGCCCACACGCAAGCCTTCGGCGGGGAACGGACTGGGGAAAACATAGTTGTGATGACCAAAGAAAATACCGGCCAGGCTGCGCAGGAAAATGCTCAGGCCGATAGTGACCATGACCACCGAAAATACGGGCTCGCCCAGCATCGGCCGCAGGACGAGCCGCTCGCTCAGCACACCCAGCAGGCCGGTCAGAAGCATGGTGAGGGGTAGGGCGACCCAGAACGAGAGCTGAAATAGCGTTACCAGATAGTAGCAGATGAACGCGGCCACCATGATGGCTTCGCCCTGGGCGAAGTTCACGATCTTGGTCGCCTTGTAGATCAGAACGAACCCCAGCGCGATGAGGGCGTACAGGCTCCCCACGGCCAGGCCGCTCACCGACAGGCCCACAAAGTAAAGGAGAGAACTCTCCACTGCGGCCTCCTCTATCCTCCCTGCGAGCCGATCTTGCGGCTCTCAATACATGCTTTCGATCAGTTCCTTGAACTTCTTTTCGATGATTGAACGCCGGACCTTCATGGTGGCGGTTAGTTCGTCATCATCATGATCCAACTCTTTGCTGAGAATGGTAAACTTCTTGATTGTTTCCACACGGGCCAACTCTGTGTTGACTCTGTCCACCTCGCCTTGGACAAGCTCCCGAACCTCCGCGTGTTCCGCCAGGCTCTTGTATGTGGTGAAGGCGATTCCCTTCTCTTGAGCCCAATCCGCGACATTATCCGTCTCCAATTGGATGAGCGCGACCAAATACTTGCGCCGATCACCGATGACAATGGCTTCCTTAATGTAGGGACTGAATTTGAGCTTGTTCTCGATCTCAGAGGGCGATATGTTCTTGCCGCCCGCGGTGATAATGATGTCTTTCTTGCGATCCACAATATGCAATTGGCAGGTTTCGTCCATGTAACCCACGTCGCCGGTGCGCAGCCAGCCGTCCTCGAATGCGTTAGCGGTGGCTTCCGAAGCCTGGTAATAGCCCTGGAACACAGGCTCGCCTCGCAAGAGTATTTCACCGTCCTCTGCAATCTTCACTTCAATCCCTGGAATCGGCTTGCCCACCGCTCCGGCGCGGATCGCGTCAGAGGACGGCATGAAGCTGATACCGGTGGATTCGGTCATCCCGAAGCATTCCCGGACCGGCAAGCCGATGGTGTGATAAAAGAGCTGAAGGTCCGGAGCGAGCGGCGCGGCTCCGCTGACCAGGATGCGGGCATTGAGCAATCCCAACTTGTTCCTGAGAGAGCGGAAGAGCAGCACATACCCCAACGCATTCAACAACTTCCAGAGAAGCGGCGCCGGGCGCCCTTCGAGCCGAGCGGCGGCCATGCGCTTGCCAACAGGCATCATCGCCTCGAACATCCACCGTTTGATGAAGAGCGCATCCTTGATCTTGATCGCAATGCCCGAATGCATCTTCTCCCAGATTCTCGGCACTGAGAGAAACGCGGTGGGCGAAATCTCTCGGAGATCGTCTTGGAGTGTGTACACACTCTCGGCAAAGTTGACCGTGCAGCCTGCATAGAGCGGAAAAATGAGCGAAAACATACGCTCCGCTATATGGCAGAGCGGAAGAGCAGACACAAAGGAGTCGTTGTCATGGAAGGACAACACCCGCGCCAGGCCGCTAATCATGGAAATCATGTTGCGGTGGGTGATCATAGCTCCCTTGGGCGCGCCCGTAGTGCCGGAGGTGTAAACCAGGATCGCCACGTCATCCGATCGAGTGGCCTCAACCATCCGGTCGAAGAGCCCCGGCTCCTGCTCGTGCGCTTTGCGCCCCAGTTCTTCGACCCGGGCAAAGCTCATGATCTTGGAATGCGCGTACTTTCTGAGACCCTTCATGTCGACCACGATGATCTTCTTGAGGCCGGGAAGGCTCTTTTCAATCTCCAAAACTTTGTCAACCTGCTCCTGATCCTTACAGACCACAAATGAGGAGTTTGAATTGTCCAGAAGGAAACGCACTTGGACTGCCACGTCCGTGGGATAAATCCCAACGGTGATTGCGGCTGAGGCCTGAGCGGCCAGGTCAGCGTAGAGCCATTCAGGGCAGTTGTCCCCAAGGATGGAAACCTTGTCTCCTGCCTTGAGACCAAGTTGCCGGATCCCCAGCGCGAAGTCTCTCACATGAGCCCAGTAATCCTTCCAGGAAATGCGTTTCCAGATGCCCAGGTCCTTCTCGCGGAGCGCGACCCTGTCGCCGTAACGAACTGTGTTACGGGCCAACAACTTGGGGAGCGTCATTTCTGAGAGGCTCTGGTCTAGGCTCATCACATCTGCTCCTCTTCGCCCAAATATGCCTGGATCACTCTCGGATTCGATTGTACTTCATTTGGGGCCCCGTCCGCGATCTTGACGCCGAAATCCAGCACCGTGACCCTGTCCGCGATGTCCATAACCACTCCCATATCGTGCTCCACCATGAGAATCGCGATCCCCAATTCCTCTTTGATGTCGATAATGAACCGGGCCATATCTTCGGTTTCTTCCACGTTCATACCGGCGGCGGGCTCATCCAGGAGGAGGAGTTTGGGGTCCGTGGCCAGGGCCCTGCCTAACTCCACGCGCTTCTGAATACCGTACGGCAGCGCGCCCACCGGCTGCTTGCGGTAGCGTTCAATCTCCAGGAAATCGATGATCTCTTCCACGCGGGCGCGATGCGCGATCTCCTCGCGGAGCGCCCGGCCGAGAAAAAGCGCCGCGGAAAAAGGGCCGGCGCGCATCAACTGGTGCCTGCCCAGGAGAAGGTTGTCAATCACGGTCATGTGTCTGAAGAGCTCGATGTTCTGGAAAGTGCGGGCGATCCCGAGCGAAACGGTGACATGGGGCTTCTTCCTGGTGATCCGTTGCCCCTCAAAGATCACTTCCCCGCGAGTCGGCGCGTAAATGCCGCTGATCACGTTGAAGAGCGAGGTCTTACCCGCGCCGTTAGGGCCGATGAGGGCATGGAGGTCCCCGCGCTTCACCTCAAGGCCCACGTCGGCCAACGCAGTGATGCCACCGAATCGAAGGGTCACGTTCTCGACGGAAAGGATCGCGCTCATGGCACAGATCAGGACAACCAGCGCTTTCGGCGCTTGTAGTGTTTCACATCCGCGTAGCTCTTGCTCGCGGAGTCTTCCGTTACTCCCAGGTAGAACTCCTTGACGTCTTCGTTCTCGACAAGGTCTCGGGTCAGCCCGTCGAGCACGATTCTGCCGTTTTCCATGATGTACCCGTACCGGGCGAATCTGAGCGCCAGCCGAGCATTCTGTTCAACGAGCAGGATCGCCGCGCCCTGCTCACTGTTGATCTTGCGCAGGATGATGAAAATATCCCTGGTTAGCAGGGGCGCCAAGCCCAACGAGGGTTCGTCGAGCATCATCAGCTTCGGCTTGGACATGAGGGATCGTCCGACCGCAAGCATTTGCTGTTCGCCGCCTGAAAGGAATATCGCGCGCTGCTGTCGTCGATCCTTCAGCACCGGGAAATATTGCATCACCAGATCCAGATCCCTCGCGACGCCCGGCCCATCGCGCCGCGTGACCGCGCCGATCTGCAAATTCTCCAAAACAGTCAGCTCATCCAAGATGCGCCGGCCCTCGGGAACCATAGAGATACCGAGTCGAACGATCTGGTCGGTCTCCAAGGTCTGAATAGGCAAGCCCTGAAACGTTATGGCGCCGCCTTCCAGATCGCCGTTCAACGAGCGCAAAACGCCCGCTATGGTCCGCAGGGTCGTTGTCTTCCCGGCGCCATTGGCCCCCAGGAGCGCGACCACTCCATTTTCGGGCACACTCAGAGAGATCCCCTTGAGAACCAGAATCACGTCGTTGTACACGACCTCAATATTGTTCACGTCCAGCATTCACCGCTCCAAGAGAATCCCGGTTCCCACGCCTCCTCCCGCGCACAGCGCCGCGATGCCCGTCCCTAGTCCCCGGCGCTCCATTTCATGGTACAGCGTCACCAAAATGCGGCAGCCTGTGCATCCGACCGGATGTCCCAGGGATATGCCGCTCCCGTTCACATTTGTTATCTCCCGGTCGAGCTTCAGTTCTTTCTCGGTAGCCAGGTAGTACGAGGCGAAGGCTTCGTTGATCTCGAAGAGCTGAATGTCACCCAACGACATCCCGGTTCTGGAGAGCATTTGCCGTATTGCCGGCACAGGAGCCATCCCCACCAGGTGAGGATCCACCGCGACCGCGCTGTGCGCCTTGATACGAGCGAGCACCGGCAAGCCCAATTCCTTGGCCCGACGCTCGGAAGCGATCACCACCCCGGCCGCGCCGTCATTGAGGCTGGACGCGTTTCCCGCAGTGACCACCCCGTTCTCCTTAAAGGCGGGCTTGAGTTTTCCCAGCTCGTCCAGCGAGGTGTCCGCCCGAGGATGCTCATCTCTATCCACGGCGACCGTCTTGCCTTTACCCGCCGGGACGTTTATGGGGAGGATCTCCCGCGTGAATCGGCCTTCTTGAACGGCTCGCGCGCCGCGCTGATGGCTGCTCACCGCGAGCTCGTCCAGCTCCCCGCGGCTGATGCCGTACTTCTCGGCCAGGCGCTCCGCGGCCACGCCCATACCGCCTCCCACGGGGTACTCTTGCATGGATTTCCAGATAAGATCGATTGCCTCTCCGTGCCTCAGCCGCTGACCCCATCGCGCGAAGTCCAAGACGTACGGCGCGTTGCTCATGGATTCCACGCCGCCGGCCACCACCACATCGGCGAGTCCGAGACTGATGTTCAGCGCTCCTGTGATGACAGCCTGCATTCCCGAGGAGCATGCGCAGTTTATGGTGTGCCCGGGCGTTTCATAGGGCAGTCCGAGAAGCAGCGCCGAAATGCGAGCTATGTTTTGCTCCAAAGGAGCAAAGCAGTTGCCCACGAGCACCTGGTTTATCTGTTCCGGGGCGAGCGCGGCCCGTTTGATGGCCTCTCCCATGACCTGGCGCATCAGGTCCAGAGGTTTCAGGGCACGCAGCGCCCCGCCGAAATCACCGATGGGCGTGCGCACCGCGCTCACCAGGCATACCGACTCGGTCATACTTCACGCCTCCTGACGCGGTTCTTGAATAACAGTATCTGTGAGGGACGCGTCCTTCCGCGGCAGCGAACCCGCCATCAGCCTTTTTTTCGGCCTGACTCCAGAGAGGAGGGTCTGACGAAAAGCTCTCACGTACTCGCGGCCGTCCAGCAGTTCTCGGCTCCTCTGCCACTGGAGCAGTATTCCGTCGTGGAACGCGATGATCACGTACGCCAGCGAATGGGTATCCAGCCCGGGATCAAAAACTCCTCTTATCTTGCCGTCCTCGATGAGTCGTTGTAGAAAGCGGGTATACTTGGAGTAGAGGCGCCGAAAAACATTGTCGAATTCGCTGTGAGACCCCTGCAGCTCCGCGGAGAGAATCGTGGCAAGCAGACACAATTCACGGTTCTTCTCCGCGAAATCCGACGCAAAGCTCAGCAAGCGATGGAGCTTGGCCACCGGATCCCCAAGCTGGGCGCTCACCGCGCGAATAAGATTATCGAGGAATTCCGTCTCGAACTTCCGGATCAACGCCAGTAGGAGATCCCCCTTACTGTTGAAATGGCAGTAGAGCGCCCCCTTGGTAATGTTCGCGGCCTGAGTGATCTCCGCTATGGAAGTCCCGTGGTAGCCTTTATTGACAAAGAGTTTGAGAGCCGCTTCGAGGATACGAGCAGTGGTCTTTTCGCTCTGGCGCCTTTTCGAGGCGCTTTCCTTGGAAGACTTCATGACGAGACCCGGAAATGAAACGGACTGATCGTTTAGTATCAGGTAGTGAATCAAACTGTCAATCACTTTTTTCCGAACCGCGAGCCCGCCCTTCGCGTGAGAGCAATCCCACTCCAAAAGCTAATATTGCGTGAGGCGCACGCCATGTTTTGTGCTTGACACGCGGAGTCGTTCGACCTTATTTAGTTTCCTAAACGAGCGTTTAGTAATTTGACCTGACCGCGCGCCCACTGCGCCCCAACTCCGCTTGGGCCACGAACCGGGAGGAGCTGATGGATTTCGACCTTTCCCAGGAACAAAGAGAGATTATGGAAACCGCGCGGAAATTCGCCCAGACCGAATTCCCTAAAGTGGCTCGCCAGTGCGACCGGGAAGAGCGTTACCCCCGTGAAATCTGGCAAATGGCCGCAGATCTCGGTTTCATGGGAATTCTCATATCCACGGATTATGGCGGCCTGGGTCTGGGAGTCCTGGAACACTCCCTCGTTATGGAGGAATTCTGGAGGGCCGACCCTGGAGTGGGAAACGTCCTCCTCGCAGTCTTCGGATCCGAAATCATCCAGGCTTTCGGGACCGAAGAACAGAAACAGCGCTATCTACCCGAAATCGCCCAAGGGAGGGCCATCAGCGCATGCGCCATCACCGAGCCCAACGCCGGGAGCGACATATTCGCCCAGACATGCGCGGCGGTCCGTGCCGGAGACGATTACGTGATCAATGGAACCAAACAGTTCATATCCAACGGCGCCGTGGCGGACTTTGTCGTTGTGATGTGCCGCGTGCGGCCCCAGGAGGAGAATCGGCTCAAACGGCACGGTTTCCTGGTTGTCGAAAGGGACCGTAAGGGTTTCACAGCCACAAAGCTCACCGGCAAGATGGGGATCCGCGCTTCGGATACCGCGACTCTCTCGTTCGACGACGTGCGTGTGCCCGCGGAAAACCTCATCGGCATGAAAGAAGGCGAAGGCTTTCGACAGGTGATGCTCCTCTTCAATATCAACCGAGTGGTTGCGGCGGCTCAGGGCGTGGGAGTAGCACAGGGCAGCATGGATCGCACACTGAAGTACGTCAAGGAGCGTATCCAGTTCGGACGCCCCATCGCGTCGTTTCAGGGGGTGCAGTTCACCCTTGCGGAGATGGCGGCTCGGATCGATTCCGCGCGCCAGATGTATTACCTGGCTGCTTGGCAGATAGATAATCATCGCATCGACCCACGAACCATCTCCATAGCCAAACTCCTGGCCGGTCAGACCGCGGTATGGGTAACCCAGGAAGCCGTCCAGCTTCACGGAGGCTACGGGTACATGGACGAATACGACGTGGAGCGCTTTTACCGGGACGCGAAAATCGTGGAGATTTACGAAGGAACCCGCGAAATAGAGAAGATGACAATCGCCCGTGAATTGTTGGGGCGAGAATTCTAGCAGAGATTCGAACTTCAATAAGGCTTCCAAGGAGGCCGCCCGGTAGGGCGGGAAGACTGCGCCTTCGCCGGCGAATCAGTCTACGGACATCGCGCAACGCTCAAGGCCGGACACACAAAATCCGCCTTTGGCTTGGCATTTGTCGAAGTCCATGTACGAGCATCTGCTCATATACGAATCAAGGCAACACTGGCAGCACAACTTCTCGTCTTGACCCTGTGCGAGCAACTGCGCCTCGGAGCCAATGTTCCGGTTCGCGGCGGGTCCGGAAACGTTGCTCCAGCTTCCCGGCGTCTGCGCCCGGAACATGGTCACACACACGAGCAATGCGGCCACCGGCGCCACATAGCAGATGACTCTCATAATGCGTTCTCTCCTTGAGAGGATAAGCTCACGAGCTTGGCGCCTTCTTGCTTTCAACAGAAAAAAGACCGGCCTTCCCCTCTTCTTGAACTTCGGATAACTCCGAACAGAGCCTATTTCTCCGACTGCCGCAGAGGCTTTGCCCCACGTTTCTCCAAGAGCTCTAACGCCCTCTGGTGCCCATACTGAAACGCCCAATCCGCTGCCTTTCTCCCTGTCTTGTCCGTAAGGTTCACGTCAGCCCCGTGCTCCAGAAGCAGGCTGATCGTACGCACGTCCCCCTCTCCGCTTGCACGCATCAGAGCGGTCCAGCCACCCTGATCCTGCGCGTTGACGGCCGCTCCGCTCTTCAGCAACAGCTCCACTACCGCCGGGCGGCCTTCCTCCACCGCTTTCATGAGCGGCGTCTCACCGTTCGCGTCCTTGGCGTTCACATTCGCGCCCTTGGCGATCAAAAACCGGGCCATCTCAGGATCATTGGCAAAAGACATAAGCGCAGTGTGACCTTTTTGATTAGTCGCATTCACTGCGGCCCCGTGATTCACCAAGAGCCTGACCATTTCACGATCTTTTGAAAAGGCAGCGTTCACAAGCGGCGTGGACTCTGTCGAGTCCTTGACTTCCAGGTCCGCTCCCTTCTTGGCAAGCGCTCGCGTCATGTCCACGTACCCGTGATCGACGGCGGTCAGGAGCGCGTTCAGGCCGGTCTTGTCCCGGGCGTTCACGTCCATGCCCTTGTCCAGTAGGGCTTCCACCACAGCCGTGTATCCCTTTTCCGCCGCGCGCACCAGGATGCTCTTGCCGTCTTCGATAGTCACGTTGACATCCGCGCCTCTGCCCAGGAGCAGTCTGGTTGTTTCGCCATCGGATGCGTGCATCAACGCCGTGTATCCATAGTCATCCCGATCATCCACCTTGGCGCCGCTCTCCAGAAGAAGCTTTACAACCTGGGGCTTTGCGTGCATTGCCGCCATGATGAGAGGGGTGGCCCCATCGCGGAAATCCCGCGTGTTCACGTCAGCCCCCTCGCGCAGGAGTCGTCTCACCTGCTCGATCTTTCCTTCGGCCGACTGGTACAGGATTTGTGTGTTTTTGTCCTCGGCATACGCTATTTCGCAATGGCATGAAACCGCAAACAATGCGAGACACAAGATGACGCAGGGCCACGTCGCCCATATGGCGTTATTTGATGGCAACATCGAGATTCTCCGACCAGGGCAATGCGTGTTGGCCTCGCGGAAGAACGATGGGAATCAAGGGCATTCCAGCAGTTCTCGTCAGCCGGCCCTCATCCGCCGAAAGCTTCTCCGGATGCAACATACTGCGGAAGCAAGAACCAGGAGCCGGCGCCCCGCCGTTCTGCCGCCCCAAGCAAGCCTTAGAGCCGCTGCGCCTCATGCCGAGCAGATTCGAGTCACTCTAAGAACCGCAACCCGGTTTGTCAAGGAACTCCTCTGATTCAAATGCGCGGGCGCCTTCTGCTGCTCTAGGTCTCAGGATGGTGTCACATAAGAGCGACGGCTCTCATGCGGCAAAAAGCCTTGACACTTGATGAGATTGTTTGTTAATCGAACATCAGACAGATAACTCGAACTCTGCTCAGGACAATCCTTCGGCTTCATGAAAGTCAGGTAAGGTAGGTCCAACTGGCTCATCGGGCATTGTGTCTGGTTCGGACCCCAAGGAAAACTTCGGCTGAGAGAGACGAAAAAAGGGTTGTGTTACAGCATGTTATGCCCCATGCATGGGGGCGGAGCCTGGAAAATAACCCGTCCTCGCCGTGCCTCGCAAGGATGCCCACTTCTCCCGATCCGCCCTCACTAAACATGAATCAGAGTCTTGGCTCGTAGCCGAACGTGCGTCAACTGAACTCCTCCCATGCGTCTTGCGGCAGCTCTTCTCTCTTGAGCGCGCCTTGCGGAACGAGCGATCTTTTCCAGGAGCAATTTCGGGTCCGGCCGGTTTCTTCCTATGCGTGAAGGCGAAAACTGGACTACAGTCATCGGCGGTCGGTCGGCCTGGATAGATCTCGATCTGCCCCATATCTGGCGGTACCGTGATCTCATCCGGCTTCTTGTCTGGCGGGATTTCGTCACACAATACAAGCAGACCATATTAGGCCCCGCTTGGTTTGTGTTGACTCCTCTCGCGACATCGGGGGTCTTCACCATCATTTTCGCGATGATCGCAAAGATTCCCACCGACGGCGTCCCGCCCTTCCTTTTCTACATGGCCGGGAACACGTGCTGGGGATACTTTGCCGCGTGCCTAACTCAGACTTCGAGCACATTCCTTGCCAATATGAACCTGTTTGGCAAAGTTTATTTTCCGAGAATGGTGGTGCCTCTTGCTGCGTTGATTTCCAACGTGTTTAAATTCTTGGTGCAGTTAGCGCTTTTCTCGACGGTTCTGCTTTATTTCTGGCTTCGGGGATATGCGGTGCATCCGAACACAGCTATGCTTTTCGTGCCGCTGTTGGTGGTACAGATGGCAGCGCTCTCCTTGGGATGTGGGTTGATCGTCTCGGCCGTCACTGCAAAGTACCGCGATCTCAATTATGGTCTGGTCTTCGGCGCCCAAATTTGGATGTATGCCACCCCCATTATCTATCCTCTGTCGCAGGTCCCGGAGGCGTACCGGGGAATGGTCGCTCTTAATCCCATGACTACGGTAGTCGAGGGTTTCAGGTGGGCCTTTCTCGGAACCGCGACCTTGACCACCGGGCACATCCTCGTGGGCTTGATTGTCACCGTGGGGATTCTCGTTATCGGCCTGGTCATGTTTAGCCGAGTGGAGAAGACGTTTGTGGACACTGTTTGAAACGAGCGGACTGCGCTCGTCGCGTCCTCGAGCGAGTGAGAAGTCGGCAGAGTTCCTGAACGCATGACTACAGTTGTGGCCCTTGAAAACGTGAGCAAGCAGTACCGGCTTGGCGTTATCGGTCATGGAACCCTGCGCCATGATTTGGAGAGTTGGTGGGCGCGGCTTCGCGGACGGGAAGATCCAAACGCGCCAATCGACATGGGATTGAGCGATGACTATGTCTCCCCGGATAGGATTTGGGCGCTGCGTGACATTTCCCTTGAAGTGAAGCAGGGAGAAGTGCTGGGGATCATCGGCAGAAACGGGGCGGGCAAATCCACGCTGCTCAAGATCATCTCTCGACTCACCACGCCTACCGGCGGCACAGTCAAGATCAAGGGCCGACTGGCCTGTTTGCTGGAAGTGGGCACTGGGTTTCACGGCGACCTCACGGGCCGCGAGAACATTTTCCTTAACGGCGCCCTCATGGGCATGACCGTTGCGGACATCAAGAACAAATTCGACGAGATGGTTGAATTCTCCGGTCTGGAGAAATTCATTGATACGCCTGTAAAGCGTTATTCCAGCGGTATGTATGTGCGGCTCGGTTTCGCGGTGGCTGCCCACCTGGAGCTTGACATCTTGGTGATAGATGAGGTGTTGGCTGTCGGCGATGCGGATTTTCAGAAAAAATGCATGGCGAGATTGGAAAAGGCGAGTGGTGAAGGCCGGACGGTTCTGTTTGTAAGCCACAATATGAATGTGGTAAATCGTCTATGCACTCAGGCAATATTGCTGGAAGAAGGACGCATAATCGCGCGAGGCGGGAGCGGTGAGGTTGTGAATTCATATCTAAGCTGCAATACGACACCGGCGCCGTCTCGTGAATGGATGGATGCCCAACACGCGCTGGGTAGCAAAGTCGCTCGCCTACGTGCCGCCAGGGTGCGTAATGCCTCCGGCGAGATTACGGAGGAGATGGACGTAAGAGAACCAATAGCCATCGAAATGGAATTTGACGTTCTGATAGAAGGGCACGTTCTGACTCCGAACTACCATGTAGTGAATGACAAGGGGATTTGCGTGTTTGTTGTTCGAGACATCGATCATGAGTGGCTCAGGAAGCCACGCCCCAAAGGTCGTTTCATTACTACTGCCTGGATTCCCGGGAATCTCATGGCAGAAGGGCAGTTCAGCGTTAGCTTTGCCCTCACGACTTTTCGTCCTTTCTACAATCACTTTTATGCAGCGGATGCCGTCTCATTCCAAGTCTTCGATCCTGGGGTAGACGGCACCGCTCGTGGGGACAGCGACCAAGTGGCGATCCCCGGCGCAGTCTCTCCGTTGCTCAAATGGCAGAATCAGTATCGGCCGGATTCGTAGCAGTCAGAGAAGAAACAGGCTTCGGCGTGAACCCAACAAGATTTGCCTCTGAGCCGTGTCGGAAAACTGGTTTTTTGTTCCGATTCCTGCTCATCGCGCTCCAATAGGAACGAGGGTTATGTTTTCGATTTTTTTCAACCGTTTTTACACGTTCATTAACAATCTTGCAGTATGGCGGAGGCCCTGCGAGGGACCCTCTGAGGATCCTGAGGACCGTTCGAGCTCTACTTCAGCCTTCAAAGAGCCTGAACCGGAAAATGCGGCGCCTACTCCCGCCGCGCCGAGTGACGTTCATGTGAGCCAAGAAAGTTCTCCACGCAGCTTCGATTCAACCATTCTCTTTGTTAGTCTTCCCAAAAGTGGGACAGTCTTTACCATTGATAATCTGGCCATGATGACCGGCAGTAAGAACTTGACGCAGGAGGTTTCAGAAAACGATCCTGAATGGAACAAATACATTGCCGGATTCGAGTACGCGGCTACTCATCATTATCTCACAGGCGAATTCACTTCCATTTTCTTGTTGCCTCAACAGTTGCAGAGCTACCTTGGAAAACGTTACATTATACATGCGCACATGCCTGCTTCTATTCATAATACCGAAACACTCACCCAGCTTGGAGTGCGTAAGCTGACGATTCTTCTGCGAGACCCAAGGGACGCCTGTGTTTCTTGGGCGTACTACCTTCAAGCCAACGGTGCGACCGGTCGCGATTTTTTCTCCAAGTTTTATCACATACCTTCAGAGTATTTTGTATGGTCTTTTCAGCGACAACTTTCTTACCAAGTGCGAACCTTCTTGCCGCTTGCAGTGAATTGGATTGAATCGTGGCTCTCTTACTACAGTAATCCCGCGCGAACAATAGATACTCTGCTGGTCTATTTTGACGAGCTGAAAAGACGACCGCTCGATTACTTTAGAAAGATCACTGAATTTCACGGCGCGTTGAATGTCAATTTCGAATCGTACCTGCCACCCGAAGAGGGTCAAAGGAATTTTCGGAGGGGACGACATCATCAGTGGCAAGATGAGTTCACCTCTCAAGATAAGGCGTTCTGCCATGCGTTAATAGGGAATCGGCTCAGCGAAGCTATGAGAAGCGCGGCCATGACGCACCCCGCGTGGCCGGCAAGCCTGGAGTCTCGTCCGGAACGATACGCCGACGCGGCAGCCTTGCTCTTGTCTCTATTGGACCAATTTCCGAATTTTATCGAGGGCTACCTGCGGTTCTTTGAGCTGCTCCGGCGCTCAGGAGCATCGATTGACGAAAGCATCCAAGCTCGCGCTCTTCAAGTTGTGACTGCATCCCAGGGGACACCTTTCATGTACCATGACGAGGTTCTCGCCTTATGTCACGGACTTGTGGAAAAACATTGTCCGACGACACAGCCCTGTGAGTCGGACATTATGAAACCGGAGGTCTGACACGCAGTGACCGAATTGCGCTCTCCAGGCCCCTTGCGATCACGGGAGGAAGCAATTGAGCACGCGCCGCACAACCGTTTCTTCTGATGAGCGCTGAATATCCGGAATTTGATCGATCGCTGCTTACGGTAGCGCCTCTCTCCGAGCGCGTCCATGATCTGGACCTTTCATGCATCTTGCCGCTGGAGCCGACGGCGTCCGTTGCAAAGGAGTTCCATACAGTCGCATCGCGGATAGTCCGTGCCGCAAAGGAAGGCTCCGCGGTGGTCTTGATGATGGGCGCGCATGTCATTCGAGCAGGCGTTCAGCGCTATCTTATCGACATGATGGAGCGCGGGTTGTTGAGCTGCATCGCCACCAACGGAGCCACCGTCATCCACGACTTTGAGTTTGCGCTGATCGGTGCCACCACGGAAAGTGTAGCCCGTTACATAAAGGACGGCCGTTTCGGGCTCTGGAAAGAGACCGCCAGGATAAATGACATCGTGAACGACGCTGCAAAGAGCCGCCGCGGCCTCGGAGAGGCTGTGGGGCGGGTGATCGAGGAAGAGGGCTTCCCTCATCGCGAGTTCAGCGTCCTTGCAGCAGGCTTTCGATTGGGAATTCCCATCACCGTACACGTGGGAATCGGATATGACATCGTGCACGAGCACCCCAACTGTGACGGCGCGGCTTACGGATTGTGCAGTTATGTGGATTTCCTGCGATTCGCCAAGGTCCTGCAGTCTCTCGAAGGTGGCGTGCTCATGAACTTTGGCAGTTCGGTGATGGGTCCTGAGGTGTATCTCAAAGCCCTGGCTATGGTCCGAAACGTGGCCGCGCAACAGAATCGGCGAATAGCCGACTTCACCACACTTGTGTGCGACATTGCTCCTTTACCCAGCAAGTACCGCGAGGAACCACCGCGGGAG
>VGSG01000088.1 GCA_016875095.1 Deltaproteobacteria bacterium | reverse complement strand
GGTGTGGTCCTCTGGAAGCCGGGCGGTAAATGGGTCTTTTGGGCCGCGTCCTTGCCCATGGGAATCATGATCTCCAGCGGAATGGGCAAGGGTAACGGAATGCCGATTCCCACGGGAGCAACGGCGTCACCCACGGTCGCGTGGAGATCCGCGATCGCTTCATCAAGCTCAGTGGTGTCGATTCGCTCCGAAACCGGCTCCGATGAGCCGGAAGCGCTCGATGACTCCCTCTGGGAAGTCCTCTGCGCCGTGCGAGACTCACCGGCCACTTTTCTTTCGCAGGGAGCGCCGACCGACGCGGCTTTTCCCGGGCAATCCCCTTGCAAGACCACCCGACGATTCATCGATCGAGTGGCTTCCGTATCATTGGAATGCGACGGATGAGCTTTTCCGTAGCCCCTCGGCGCGAGCTTTTCCCGCGGGACTCCCAGCTTCACCAGCTCGTCGACCACCGCCTGCCCGCGCATCCATGAAAGGCGACAGTTGTTCTCTTCAGAACCTATGGCGCACGTATGACCGTCGACGTAGTACGTGGTTATTTTCGAAAGCTCGGGATCCCCAAGGGCCTGCACGATCGCGCCCGAAATGCTCTGGAGATTCGGCAGCGATTCCGGTTTCAGGATCGCGGAGCCGAAATTGAAGAGAAGCGCATCACTCCTGAACGTAACCTCACAATCCTTCTTCAGGCCCTCCACGATGACGTCCTTGGGTATGAGACGGGGGCCCCCTTTGGGAATAAGACCCGTCTTCTCATCGGATCCTTTCAACTTTTGAAAGTCTTCCCAGGATTCCGAAAATGCGGGGGAGGGTAAGGCCGCCAGTATAATCAGCGCTGTCAAGAGCCACATGTGCATGATCAACTCCTTATCGCGGAGATCTCGCTCCCGTCAGTCTATTGTTGCGGCGCCTGGGGAGCGATCCCCGGAGATTGCTGCTGCCCCGGCGGGGGACCGCCCATTTGGGGTGCGGACGTCCCATCAAGAACGTTGAAGGACAAGTCCGCGGCAGCCCACTTGCTCGGCTCGGTTCCACCGAGAGCAAAGCCGATATCCTTCAACACCAGCCCGGGGTTCTTGATGGTGAGGAATGTGCCGCCTCCGGGACTCTGCTCCAAGGGAGCGCTGAGCTCTTGCTGGAGGGACTGCACGTTCCCCAACACCGGTTCGATAGAAGCTATAACCTTGATCCGTTCAGTCCCCGCCGGACCCATCAGCTTGAACGCATAGTCGCTCCCTTCAGGTGGAATCCGGTAGGTTTTGCCCCCGTCGATCTTGTTATTCGGGTGCCACTTGTTCGGGAAAAGTATTGTGGTTCTCCCGCTTGTGCCGATGTTGAGCATGGCCAAGTAGCAATCTCGGTCTGCGGTAAAGCCGAATACCACCGTATCCGCCAATTGGTACGAGGTCTTCTCACCTTCGGTCCACACCTGGAAGCCAATGCCGGGCGCTTGGTTCTGAATGCTGTCCGCAAGAGCCATGAGCTCCGCCACGGGGTCCGCGTAACTCCATTGACCCCAAGCCGCCGCAAGCAGAACACCTGATAGCGTCACTAAGAGAAGTCGATTGAATTTCCTGTAATGCCTCATGTAAATCCCTCCGAGATCGTGTGCGTCACCTGGAAAAGCCCAGCAACTGAGTCATTCCGTGCGGGTCGGTCAGGTTGGGCGTTTGCGTCAACGCGCGCTGTCTTCCCTTCCTCGATGCTTCCGCGCAGTATTTCAAGGTCCCCGCCTTGGCGCTCTCGAACGCGGTCCGCAGATCCGGCGCTCCGCTCTTGATCGCTTCGAGGAGATAGTGCGTGAAAACCGACGACTTCAGGCGCGGGCTCTCGTACGAAGATTGGTTATCCAGACACGCCGCCATACACGCTTCGTTGTCATTTCCGTAATTGACAGGGACGGCTTTGGTTTTGAGTGACGGCATTTCCTGACCCGTGTCGGGGTCCAGCAAGGGATAGAACTTTGAGACCAATTCATCGGATTCTACCGCTTCCTTGCTGATTGTGCCGCTGTGACAGGAGTCCGCGATAAGGATCTTGCCCCTAGCGGGTATCTTCTTGACCATACGGTTGAAGTCGTCGTCCAACATGAGATGCTTTCTCTTGAGCGCTTCCCTCCACGAAAGGCGCGGGCCCTCGACATGGTAGAGAACAAATGCCTCGTCCCGCCCATCAGCTTCGTCCAAAGGAGGCTGGTCCGGCAATGAGGCGCCGTGGCCGTTGAAGTAAATGATAACCGAATCCTGAGGCTTTGTAGCCGCGGCCAGCCATCTCAGGGCGTCGGTAAAGCCGGAGTGATTGGCCTCTCGTGCCAGGAGCAGTCGCGTATTCTCTTGTTTCAGCCCCATCTTGGCCTGAAACAGGTCGACAAATTTCCGTGTGTCGTCCTCACAATACTTGAGCTTGCCCAAAGAGACCCCAACAGCGACGCAGTACAGCGACTTGGGGCCTTCCCCAGGATCGGGGTTCTCCCTAACGGGCGCAGGGGCAGGGGCCGGGTTCCCCGCGGGTGAGGCGCCGGCGCCCACGCATAGGTTTATCTGAGCGCTTCCCCATCGCACGTTGCCGGACAACCTCTCGGTCCGGTCCTGAAAAACCACCGCCAGGTCTTTGGACGAACCGCGAAACTGCTTGAATCCGCTTTGCCCCATCTGCTGAAATTCCGCCTCGTCCAGGATCTTGCCCTTCTCCGAGGTGGCGTACGCGACGATCCGCTCGACGCCCGGGGGACCTCCGATCCGATAGACAAAACCGTCCTCAGGGGCGGGAAATTGCCTGGGTGTGTGCGCGGAGATCCTGTTGTCGGCGCCGGAATAGCTGTTTGGCCAGAGCCGAACGATCTTGCCAGAGGTGCCCACGTTCATGATGGAGAGATAGCATTCCCGGTCGGCCTGGAACGTGAGAAGAATCTTGTCCCCGGGCGCCAGATCGGTCTTGTCGGCCTGCAAGGTTATTTTGATATTAGCGCCCGCGTCTCCGTTGGTGGGCAACAGGCTAATGTTCCTCCAGTCCGAAGGCGGCGCGCAGGATTGCGCGGGCGCCTCGGTGGAGGACGAAATGAAGCAAATGAGCAACGCCAGAGACCAGACACCTTTCCTAACAATCATGGCAGGAACTCCCCGTCATACAGACCCACTTATCGACCCTCCTGTCTGTCTCCACCCTCCAGGAACATAATCTCGACACGTCTGTTCTTGAGCCGATTCTCTTCGGTGTCATTGCCGAACTTGGGCCTTGAATACCCAAACCCTTGTGTTCTTATCCTTACCGGGTCGATGCGATGGTTGCCCACAAGGTGCGCCTTGACCGATTCGGCCCTGTCCCATGAGAGCTTTATGTTGCGGTCAAGGTCTCCTCGATTGTCGGTGTGTCCTTCCACGACGAAGTTGCACCCGGACAGATCTCGGGATGCTAAAGCTTTGCCGATCTCCTCCAACTGCCGCGTCGCTTCCCCTCGGGTCAGCTCGGCGGACCATTCGTTGAACAGGATATTGTCGAATCGCAACCGATCTTTGACCACCGTGTGGTTTGCAAAACCCATGAGAGCCCCTACTTCGCTCTTATCGGAAGAGGTCTTTACATGGGAGACAATATCCGTTGAGGTCTTGAACCCACCGCGGTCCAGACTCCTGATCAATCGAATCTTCTCCAAGCCGGCCAACGGCTTGGGATGATCCGGTTTCAGCTCCAGGGCTTTCCTGTAAGCTCTCTCGGCCTGTTCGTTCATCCCCATCACTCGGCACACGTCGCCCAGTCCGAGATGCGCCGCGAACAGATCGGGTTTGTATTTCAGCGCCTCGCGGTATTGAGAGACAGCCCTGTCGAGCAGTCGATTCATTTCCGTCACGTCATCGCGACTGATGGCGGCTAGGTTTTCCAGCGCATCGGCCAAATTGCAGCGCGCCTCCGCAAACGAGGGACATAGTGTGACGGCTTGCTGGAACGCTTCTCTGCGTTGCTCGTAATTGAGCAATCCCACTCCTCGCGCGTAGACTTCCCGGGCTTTATGGCAGTCATCGGCCGCGGCGGTCCCGAGCGCGAGCACAACTACGCCAAGGACCGCACCCACAGCCGATTGAGGGACCAGGAATCGGTGGGTCATCGAACCGCTCCCTGTTCGTCCAATCTCAACAGATCTTACTCAGCCTCACCCACAAGGATAAAACCGCCCCAGAAGAAGGGGTGTTCGAATCCTGCCTTTCGCACTTCCGTCCGGGCTTGCCTCCAAGCGTCTCTCTTGCTCTTCCCCTCTTTGAGGCCCGTGAAGAACCGGTCGGTCAACATCACCGATGAGTCCTCCGCGACCGACCACAGGGTCATGAGCACGGACCTGGCGCCCGCGCACTGAAAAGCTCGCCCCATACTCATGATGCCTTCTCCGGCCAGCCCCACTCCGGTCCCTGTCTGACACGCGGTGAGCGCCGCCACATCAGCATTCATTTTCAAGCCCACCACTTCGCTGATGGTGAGGTACCCATCCGTGCCGGGAGGCACCATAGTGAGGGCGAGAACCGGTTCCATGATGCCTGGTATCTTATTGCCCGCAAACCCGTGCGTTGCAAAAATCAGCCATCGATAATGGTCCAACGTTGGCGCCACTTTGCTAAGAAGAACGTTCTTGCTGGCCTCAAGTCCGGTGAACACGTCACAGTTCGAACCGAATTGACCGCCAAGTGTCGCTGCCAGGTCGGACGTCTTGCTCAGACGGTTCAGTTTGAAGTAACCACCGCTGTCTTCCTCAATCGCGGCCATGAGCGGAAGAAAACGGTTGTTCGCGGCAGACGCCACCCTGGTCTCCTGCCGCGTGGTTTGGGCTCTCGCATCCTGCATTTCGAAGACCGGATCCGCTACAACGAGAACCCGATCGCCGGTCTTCTTCTTCGCGGCCAGAGTTCGCACAAGGCTCATGGCGGTCAATGACTGGTAGTAAGCCAAGGGATACAGGTCCCCCACGTAGGTCAGGCCACTGGGTTCGTCACCCCACTTGCCCTTCTTCCACTCCACAGACCCTCTTGTCACGAGGGCTTCGAAGGGCACCAGAGCCAACATGCCGTCTGGAATGATGCTGACGGAACTGCCTGGCGGGATCTTTTCCAGGGCCCTGGCCAACAGTCTGGTGTAGAGTCCTCTCGCCAGCTCAGCGTCAAACTCGCGCAATTGGACTGCCTCGAAAGCCTTCCGGAACTTGGCCACATCGGTTTCCAGGTCCGCGAGCTTCCAGTCGGTGAGAAATGCGTCGACGATCTTCTTCCCTTGAAGCACCCGCACGCCCAGCCCTTCGCCGAGCACATCAAAAACCACCACGTACTCGTTCGGAGCGAGAACAGCTTCCTCGATCTTAACCGGTTTGGGATACTTGACCGAGGCGTACTCACGGTGGTCTTTCCAGAGCGATTGCACGAACGCGGTCTTTTGCGATTCCAGGGTCTTCACTTGCCTGGAGATGTCGTTATACCGCTCGTTGTCAACGGCCTTGGGAACTATTGGCAGGGCTGTCTTCGCGGATGCAAGTCTGTTGGAAATGTCGGCTTCTTTCTGGAGAAGATCTTTGGGCACATTGAAGTGAACTCCGTCAACATTCTGCGAAAGAATGTCAGTGAATTCACGCGCCCGGACGGATTCACTCGGGGCCATACCCTGTTGAGGTTTATTCTGTTTCAGTGATATCCGCACAAGACCCTTCGCGGGTTCGGATCTGGCAAAACCGTTCACCTTGGACGCCAGGAAGTTCTTCCTCTCCGAAAGGAGCAGAGAAGAGCGGATTTCTTCCGTCAGGTCCAAGGCTTTGGAATAGTTGGTTTCCGCTTCCTTGAAGTTCTTTGTGGCCTCGGCGACCTTTCCCAGCCCGACATAAGCCGTGAACAGCTCATCCGGATTGCCGTCCTTCTGACTTGCCGCCAGGAGCATTTGATAATGCTTCTTCGCTGCTTCGTAATCCTGTCTCAACAAGTAGAGTCTGCCGAGCGAAGAATCATAGTCCGCCTCCTTGAGGAACGGTTCCGCCTGGTCCACTCTGCCTGTGTCCAGATAGAGGTCGCCCACCACCTTTCGCAACCCATCCGTGGCGGCGCCCATCTTGCTCAGGATGTCCAACGCGATTTGAGCGTTTTCAAGGGCTTGGTCGTAACGACCCCAATCGGAGAAAACCTGGCTGATTCTGAGCAGGTAATCCGCTTCTTCTCTGGGGGCGCCCAGGCTTCTCATTATTCCCAAAGCCTCAGTGTAGCTTTCCACGGCTTTCTTATACTCTCCTCGCGACCTGGCGAGGCTGCCGATGTTCGCCAGAGCGAGAGCTTTCGACCGGTTGCGCTCCTTTTCGGCGGCGAGGGCTTGCTCATAATTCTCCATAGCGGCCGCGTGCCGACCACGATTCTTTTCCAGAACCCCCAGGTTGTTGCGCACCATGACTGCGGCCCCGGTCATGCCCGCCTGTTCGAACATCCTCAGCGCATTCCTGTTTTGCTCTTCGGCTAAATCATAGTCACCCGCCGCGGTCGCGGCGACAGCGAGATTTCGTATTGCTATTGCCTCTTCCTTGGAATCCCCGAGCTTCCTGAAAATCTCCAGAGTCCGCTCATAGGCTTCCCGAGCCCTGGCCAACTGGCCGGTCAGGAAGTAGACGTGGGCAAGGTTGGTGAGGGCCTCTTTCTCCGCCTGAAGATCCCTCTTACTCTTGGCCTGCGCGGCCGCGCTCTTGTAGAGCTGCACCGCCTTCACCGGTTCATTTGTCGCCAGATCAATAACATTTCTATCAATGTCGATGGCCAGCTCGGTCAGGAAAAGGACTCTCGGTTTGACCAGTTTCCTGGCCGGCATAGGCGGCTCCACAGCCTTGGGGGTCGGCTGGCGGACCCTCTGGGGTTTCTCATCATCACCCGAGTCAGGGTCGGCTTTCCGCATCAAATCTCTCTCTATCTTGTCAAAATCAACCTCTTTGTCCTCCGTCGGCATACGCGGGCCGATCTGAATACCAATGCCGATCCCGATGCCTCCTCCACCTCGCGATGGGCGACCGGGACTTTTGGATGGGCCCCCACCGGGGCCCGATGCCAGCAAGAAATCGGGTAGAACTATTCCAAGGGCCATCAAGATCATGACTAGTGAGACGAACAGGCCCGCGGCCTTATGTCCTCCCGAGTCAAGTTCGGATTTCCGTGGTATGCGCATGTTGCTCCTCCTTCAAATTCCAGGTCATGGTGAGCCAAAAGCCAGGTTAGCATCAAGCCTACTGACCGCTCCATGCGGCCGTTGGGCGCAAGCGGGCTCGTCCCCTCACGCGCGGATGACATCGAACCTGCGAAGATTCGGCTCCGTCATCCACCCCTGGAAATCCCTCCCGCCTTGTCTCTCTGTTTTCATGACCGGTCGAACCGTAAGCGCCGCCTGTTCTCGGAAAAGGTCGGCTGTTTGGCGCACAGGTTACAAAGCAATTGCTGCGAATGACCTCCGTTTGACCAATCAACGGCGGTCCGGGACGCTTACTAATGACACGGCCCTTCTCGCGCCGACTTCTTAAGACAATCGTTTCCCTGACAGTGGGAACCCACGAAAGGCGTCTTAAACCCCGCTCTCTTCGGAAACGGCGTTCTGCAACCTCACAAATCCGACGAAGAATCCCGCGATCCGTAAGACAACCGCTACACGTAGCGCCTGAGGGACATCATGGTCCGTAGTTCATTCCCAAGATGTTTGGCGGGAATAAACGGTGAACCATCCGGGAACATGATGTCGGTTGGTTGAACAACGAGACCAAAAGCTCTCCTTGCGATCCAAGCGAAAAACTGAAAAGCGTTCGGCCGACCAAATTCACTTGACTGCGTATCCGGCGCCAACCTTCGTTGCTGCGAACGCCGCTCATGCTGTTAAGAAGGCCAACCCTCTCTCGACTTAGGAGGAACAAGGACGTCTTGAAGTAAGTCTAGAGCGGGCAGGTCCAGTTGTCAAGCCGATCTTTGCCTAAATTCAAGAGGGTCCGGAAAGCCTTGTTGGGGATCGACCGTATAAGGCAGGGAGATGCGTCGGACTTCAATCGGCTTAAGAAGCCTGACGCGACTCTCGGAAAGATGGGAGCTTTCTCGAATGTGTTTGACCGATGTATGACGGCTGAGATACGCTCAAGGAAAGACGGCGTGATGTGTTATCGGCTAAGGACGTCCCAAAGATCAACATCAAGGGCCTACAAAGGGAGATTCTTGTCTTGGCCTGGAAGAGTTCTCCCTAAGAAAAGTCTCCGAAACCATGACCGTCCTCTGAGGGGCTGCTCCGGGACGCTGAGGATGAGGAGGCGATTCAGCGAGTCCCGAAGATCTCACGGATTGGTGACGAGCCTGGGCCTGAAACCGTGCGGGGAGATGTGCGCCGTCGGCGCGAGATGTTGAAGGGCCTTGGCGAGCGGACACCGCATTTCTCCTTATTCCTCATGCGGCGTCTTTGGAAGGCGGGGGAGGCGCAGGGGTTCGCTTGCACATATTAGGCTCAACTCTTTGAAAACTCCTATGAGTCTCACAAGAACCATTCTTTCCGATTTTAGGGATTCTTCCGTCGCGGACTGGCCGAATATTTCGGTTCCCGAAAGGGCGGCATGGATCGTCTTTTGTTTTGCATGTGTGCAGTCGGCCTTTTTGGCCCCATACATCGTGCTGATTCCTCATGAGCAGTCCAAGCTCTTCTCAGGGGTGGTGTGCGCAGCAGCCCTGTTGTCGGCATGGGTTGCTCAGATCCGGAGAACGACGCGGCTCAAGCTGTCCGAGGTCGCCGTCTCAGCCACGCTCGCGGTTCTTGCCATTCTGAGCGCTCGGCTCAGCGCAACACCGGAAACGGCGTCCGCGCGGACCTTTGTGGTTCTGGCGTCCGGGCTTGGGGGCTTCTGGTGCGCGAGAATTCTGATGGTATCCGACACCACGCGACGATTCTTTCGGAGCTATTGTTTCATAATACTGGCCTTGGTTCTGGCCCTATGTGGCGTCTCGTATGCGCTGCGCGGCAATATATATGAATTGTTGGACACAAATCCCCATCCCTTGGCCGACCGAATTCTCCTTTTATGGTTTGCGCCTTTGGCTTTGCTCTTGGACAAGCGGGTCACGGCCCGTTTAGCCTCCTGGTTTCTTATGATCGTGAGTTATATGGTGTTCTATCTGATGGCCTTGAGGTCTCTCCTGCTGACGCCCGCTGCGTTAGCGGTTGTGGTCTTGTGTTCGCGTGTCTTGCGGGTGAAGAGCGTCTTGTTGATCTGCGCAGCGATTGCTCTCTCCGTTGCATACTATCTCGCAACCGCGCCGATGGATAAACAATTCAAACCCGGCGCAATACCTATCTTCTATCGAATCGAAAACTACTCTTTCTCGTTGCATATCGCTCTAAAGCGGCCTCTGCTGGGCATTGGGTTAACATCTCCCCGGGATGCGTTTCTGGAAGATTACTCCATCAAGTATCCTGGCATCACCAAAGAGCAATTCGCAGCGGAAGTGAAGCGAGTGAGGGTTTCTGAAAATCTATTTCTCACCTTCCTAGCGGAACTGGGTGTTCCTTTCCTGCTCCTGTACACGTTCGCGATAGGGACCATCTTCGTCAGGCTCATACACATGACGATTCAAGCCGGCGCTACTGCTCCGGCCCTACATCCTTTGGCGCTCTTGCTTCCCCTCTTGGGCGCTCTGATCCACTATATGGTCTGGGACGGGCCGCTTCATCCCCAATCGAGCTGGTTCTTCCACCTGCTGTTGGGGCTTGCGGCCGGAAGCTGGGACGAATCACTCGCCAAGAAGTAAGAAACGAATCTCTTGACCGCAGATATGACTTGGCCTATGGTACTTGATAAGACCTGTGTTTCTGCACGAGATTTCTCTTCGGGACCACGGGCGTTTTGCAAGGGATTGACTGATGACACATGGCGCCCGTGCCGAGGATGCCGGCCCCAGAGAGAGCTTCGTTATCCCCGTTCACATTGAGTCCTTGTTTGTCACGCCAAGCGTCGTCGAACCATGTTTCGGGCGCTAATTCTCAAGGAGTAGAGACAGTGAGCATCAACATTTACGTCGGAAACCTGTCCTTCGATGCGAACGAGGGCCAACTCAAAGAACTGTTTGAAACCTACGGCGCGGTGGAATCCGCCAAAATCATTCAGGACCAATTCACCGGTCGCTCACGAGGATTCGGCTTTGTCGAGATGTCCGATCGTGAGGAAGGTATGCGGGCCATCAAAGAACTGGACTCCAAGGAGTTCAAAGGCCGAAGCCTGAAGGTGAATGAAGCGCGTCCCAGGAAGGGCCCCGGGGAAGGACGGCGTCCTGGAGGAGGTGGAGGCGGAGGCAGATCGCGCTGGTAAGCCACTTCCGCATTTCCTTTCACACGCGGTGACCAACCCTGAGCATGTGGTCGGGTTGCTCACCGCGTTTCACGCCACTGTGCAACCCATGGACGCGAGTCGAATCCGGTGACTCCTCCACACCTCGGCCCCTCGAACTTTGCGCTTTGGCGCACATCCAGCCGGGCCGCGCCGGACCGATCAGGTGAATGTTCGTTCCACCGCGAGGCGATTGTTCCGCTGCTCCGGACCTCGGCGCCGCCTCCCCATTGAAATCCGCGGCCCGTGGTATAATACTATAGTTAACGGCATTGAGATTTGCGCGAAAGGTCACCCTCCCCCTTCCCCCTCCCATCAAGGGAGGGGTCATAAAACCCTCTCCCCTGGCGGGAGAGGGAAGGGAGAGGGGGATTCTAGCCTTAGCCAAAGGCGCAGATCTCAACGCAGCCTTCTATAAAATCGCGCGTGGCAGCGTGCGCCTATTCGGTCTACTCCGCACGCTCGTTTTCGCGAGTCAGCCGTGTTCCAACAGCCTTAGCGTCACCAACGAAACAGGAGGTAGGGAAGATGGGAGCCAAGAAGATTCTCATACTCGCTGGCGATTTCGTTGAGGATTATGAAGTGATGGTGCCGTTTCAGGCGCTCCTGATGGTCGGCCACACGGTCCACGCGGTTTGCCCGGACAAGAAGGCTGGCGAGCGGGTGCGCACCGCTATCCATGACTTTGAAGGAGATCAGACCTACAGCGAGAAACCAGGGCACAGCTTCACGCTCAACGCCACGTTCTCCGACATCAAGGCTGAGGACTATGACGCCCTAGTGATTCCCGGGGGACGTGCGCCGGAATACATCCGGCTTAATCCCAATGTCCTGAAAACGGTCCAGCACTTCGTGGAAAAACGCAAACCGATTGCCGCGGTCTGTCACGGCGCCCAAGTGTTGGCCGCGGCAGGGGCGCTTGAGGGGAGATCGTGCTCAGCGTATCCAGCGGTGGCGCCGGATGTGAACCGGGCGGGCGGCGCATGGGTGGATGTGGGATTCGAAAAGGCTCATGTCGATGGGAATTTGGTGACTGCGGCAGCCTGGCCTGCGCATCCCGATTGGCTGGCCAAATTCCTGGGCCTGCTCGGAACAAAGATCGAGCCCTGATATCCCGGATGCGTTACGAGCCTGTGTCTCACCCAACTGTGTGTCATTGCCGGCTTTGGCCGACGGTCTCATCAGGATGAGCGGCTCGGACTCATGGAAAAACCTTGACATTTTCCTCTTTTGTACGATACTCGAACGCGAAACACGGGATGAGAGACGGACTCGTGGACGATCCGGTCTTCGAATACAAGATACTGGACGCAGTCCAGAACAATGACGGCGCGATCACCCAGAGACACATGTCCCAGCGCCTGGGGAGAAGTGTCTCGTCAGTGAACTTCGCGCTGAGACTCCTCGCAGCCAAGGGATTTATCAAGATCACGGGGAGTAACCCGCGAAGTCTGCGGTTCAACCTCACGCCCAGCGGCATTCTCCACAAATCGATCCTGGCTTACAACTTCCTGAAGCGTCAAAGAGCGCTGTACGACGAAGTGCGCAACGGACTGATCCGAAATCTCGAACAAATAGTGAGCGACGGTGTGAGAAGTGTTTCTGTTTACGGCTGGAGCCCTTTTACGGAATCCGCGGTCCTCTATCTGGTCTCTAAAGGAATAAGAGTGAATGCCATTTACGTCGGTGGGCCGGAGGAGGTGGGGCATTGGCATACCATCCCAATGCGACTCATAGATGAATTTCACCCTGACTGTGACGTCTTGGCGCTCATGGAACCCCTTCCGGAAGGGCATGATATGAGAATAACCGTTCGGCTGGTCACTTGCTTTCCGCCTCACTGACGGCGCCGTCGGACGGAGCACAAATCAAATTTGGTTGCAAAATCGGTGTAATACCACATGCCTGGGCATGTTTGGCGAAGCGGAGCTTTAAGTAAAATACCTCTCTTATCAAAATTGACGCTGTCCCTAAAGCGCTCCGCACAACCCCGTTTTGTAGCTATACGAAAGCCGGTTGTCGTTGATGAGCAGCCTTATCGTATCGTTGGTGATACCGAGCCTTAACCGAGCTCATTTGCTGCGCCCGACCATCGAGAGTGTCCTCGGCCAGGACTACCCGCTGATCGAGTGCATCGTGGTGGACGGCGGCTCCACTGACGGCACCCTGGCGCTGCTCAAGACCTACGGAGACCGCATTCGATGGGTATCGG
This sequence comes from Deltaproteobacteria bacterium, assembly GCA_016875095.1. Lineage (GTDB taxonomy): Bacteria > Desulfobacterota > Desulfomonilia > Desulfomonilales > Desulfomonilaceae > VGSG01. The sequence goes on along the minus strand of VGSG01000088.1, from coordinate 5,913 downwards.
AGCCTGATCAGGGGCACGCGGACGCAATCAACAAAGGATGGCGCATGTCCCGAGGGGAAGTCCTGGCATGGCTTAATGCGGATGACATCTGGGAGGCGCCCTCTGCGGTCCGACAAGTGGTTGCGTTCCTCGAAGAGCGCCCCCATGTGGACGTGGTGTACGGAGATTGTGGGAACATTGACGCGGATGGAACGCTTGAGGGCATGTCATACGTCCGTGATTGGGATCTGGCGTACGCGGTTAAGTTCCATGATCACTGTATACCGCAACCAGCGGCCTTCATCCGGAGGGCCATACTGGAGAAGGTGGGTTTCCTGGACACACGCTTCTACGCTATGGACAAGGAACTCTGGTGGCGTATCGGGCTGCATGGCGCCATACAGCGCATACCGTGCCTCCTGGCGCACGCACGCTCCACGAGTGGCAAGAGCCATGATGGGCCGCAAATGGCTGAAGATTGCGTGCGGCTTGCCCGTCATTTCTTTGCGTTGGACCAGGTTCCCCCGGAGCTGATGCAGGAGAAACGACGGGCTTTGAGCAACGCCTATCTGCGTGGCGTGGACTACGCATACCTCTTCGGGCCCCACTGGCTGCTCATGTGTAAGTATACCCTGGCCGCCTTGATTGTGGATCCTTCCAATGTTCCTTTCCTCGCGCGGCGCTTGGGTCGCTTTCTTTTCAGGCGCCGCGGTCAGGGCCGGACGCCTGCGGGAGGCACGCGCCTGGCGGACAAGCCGGCCGCGTCTCTCCGAGAAAAGGCGGATCGCCCAGCCTCACACTCAAACATGCAATGAAGCGCCACACCGTAAGCCTGTCCATAGACGTCCCCTCCTGGCTTTACCGGTTGTTGCGCGGGCTCAGGCGGAGAGTTCCGCTGCTGCTCAACAAAGGCGTTGCGGCGAACCTCTTGGGCGATCGGGACATAGAGTGGTCGTGGGTGGCTTCGCACATTCCAGAAGGCCCGGGTTTGTGTCTTGATTTCGGCGCCGGCGGGAGCATGTTGGGGTTGATCGCGGCGATGCGGGGGTTCGAGACCACCGCTTTGGACCTCAGTAGTCCTGATTGGGACTACATCGATCCCCGGCTCTCCTTTGTGCGGCAAGATATCCTCGAATGCACGCTTCCTGAAGGCCGATTTGACCTCATCATCAATTGCTCCGCGGTAGAACATGTGGGGCTCGCGGGCCGCTATGACGGGGCCTCGAGTCGACCCGACGGCGATCTGGAGGCTATGGGGATAATGCGGAGGCTCCTTAAGCCAGACGGGAAAATGATACTCACCGCTCCCGTCGGCAAAGACCAGGTCTTTGCGCCTTATTGTCGGGTTTACGGGCGGAATCGTCTCCCCGCGCTCCTCCATGGATACTGTGTGCAAGAGGAGGCTTTCTGGGTCAAAGACGCTGCCAATCGATGGGCGCCCTGCGCCAAGGAGACTGCGCTGGATTTTGAAGCGTCCGCGGGATCGGGCAGAGCGTTGAGTGACGTGTACGCTCTGGGGTGCTTTGTGCTCAAGGGTGGACCTGCGCAGGACGTAAATCGGTGATCACGATCTTCACCACTCCCAAGCCCTTCCGCGGGGACACAAAAGTCCGCCAGTACAATGCAATTCGGAGTTGGAAGCGTCTGTGCCCTGAGGTTCAGGCGCTCTTGATAGGCGACGAGGAGGGGACTGACCGGGCCGCTGCGGAGTTGGGTGCGGCGCACATCCCTGATGTCGAAGGTAACGAGTACGGCACGCCGCTTGTAAGCTCAATTTTTGCCCTGGCGTCTGAGCACGCCCGGTATCGTCTTCTTTGTTACGTGAACGCGGACATTATCTTAACGGGCCGTTTCATTTGGTGCGCAAGGGAAATTACGCAGCGCTGGAGTCGATTCCTCATGGTGGGGCAACGGTGGGACTTGGATATAGACAGGCCCATTGACTTCAGCCGGCCTGACTGGGAAGAGGAGCTGGTTTCCGAGGTGATGGCGGCCGGCAAACAGATGTCCCCTGACGGGATCGACTATCTCCTTTTTTCAAAGGGATTGTACCGGGAGCTGCCGCGATTTGCTGTTGGACGGGCAGGCTGGGACAACTGGATGGTGTATCGGGCCTATTCATTAGGGGCCCCTATTGTAAATGCGAGCGCTTTTGTCACCGCGGCGCACCAGAATCACGACTACTCTCACCTCCCGGAAGGAATTGCGGGCGTCTGGGAAGGACCAGAAGCCTTGCGGAACCGGGAGCTGGCCGGCGGGAGATACTCCATATTCACCATTGAGGATGCAAACTTCCGGTTTAGCAAGTCCGGCTGCATCGAACGCCAGTTTATCGTCCGGAGGCGCCTACGCCGCGTGGTGGCGGCGGCGATGGATTTCTCCCCTTCTTGGGCCCTGAAACCTGCTCGAAAAGCAAAGGAGCTGCTGGGCAAGTGGCGGAAGCGTGTGTGGCTCGCTGGTACGGGCTCGGGTTGATTTCGAGACCGATTTTCTCCGGTTGATCTAAATCCAAGGTCTGTCTCTTTTCTTGCTGGCGGCCAAACTAAGCCGGATGCGGTTTGGCCGCATACCGATGAATGAGAAAGGCATCTGTAGCTACCATGTCGGAATTACATCGATGTTCATGTGCAGCCACAAGAGCTTATGCGTCCACAAGTCCTCTCTGTGGGAATGGGGGAGCTGTATTCTGGTCAAGAAGAGTTGGCGACTGTGATCTCACAAGCATCCGAGACAGTCACAGCAGGGAATTCCTTCGCCCCCACGGCGGGATCATTAGAGCGTTTCCTCGGCCCCAAAATTGACAGATGCCCGATCTAAGGATATGAGAATGAGGCCGACAATCCAGCAGCAGGTGTCAGTCCCGCTAATAGGCTAGTCCGAAACGTCTGAGGGCAGACACGATGCCATGTGACTCGATCGTTGCCGAGCTATTTTCCAGGTGCGTTCAGGCCATTCGAGACGGGGTCATGATCCAGCGCGCAAATAGACAAGACAAGGAGTTCCATTTTCAGAATTGGGTGCAACCTCGCCTCGTAGAAACGGGTTTTGCTTATGAAGTAGGAGGGCGTAATAGTTATCCGGATTTCCGGGTGGTTCAGCTCACAGAAGGCTAAGAAGTGAAGGGTCTCGCGTACCCTGGCCGAGAGGTAAACTATGACTGCAACAGCCAAGTGCCCACCGGATATCACAACGGACGGACAATCTTCTATGTTTTTGGACGTTATCCCAAACAACCCGACGGAGACACTTATCCGGTTCTGGATTTAGCAATATGCCACGGGGACTTTCTTAATGCTGATCATGAATATGTCCATGAAAATCGAAGAGTAAGAGGCTTTGGCAGCTACGGGGATATCATGATAAGAGACAGGAAGATGTACGTCGCGCCAACGCCCTTTGGCTTGCTCTCCGGCGTGGCGCACCTGCACACATTGATCCTCCCCATGGGTACGACGGTTCCGGCGGGATTCAAACAGACGGGCGAGCTTGTGCGTACGGAAGCCGACCACTTGATCGTAGGCTATAGGTTCGACCTACGGGGAAATGTCCTCTCCCCCAGGAGGGTCCCGAACCCCTCGGCCGGGAGGGAGCACGTGTTTGTCGCTTGGCGACTTGATCACGGGTCCGATCAACAGGTTTCGATGCGTGACGTCTCGATGAGTCGGTGAGTCACAGCATAATGACTGTACCAATGAATGCTGATGGGATGATCCAATCCGAGCCCAGGCTCGTTCAAACGGATAAGTTCCCATTTGAGTTTCTTTCCGCCGTAGCGCTGCGGGAAAGCTGGCGAAAGGAAATCTATCGACCGGTTTACCATCTTCACAAATGGTGGGCGAAGCGGTTGGGATCGGTATTTAGAGGAATTCTTCTGGGATGCTTGTTGGAGGAATCAGCGGACTTGGAGGAAGCCTTCTACCAAAGGCACGATTTTGGAGCTGTATCCGTCTTCGACCCATTCATGGGCGGTGGCACAACTATTGGTGAAGCGCACAAGCTTGGGTGTGTGGCCCTGGGACAGGATATCAATCCCGTTGCCTGCGAAAGCGTTCGCGTCGCTTTTGGACCACTCAACAGGTATCAACTGCAAAGCGCTTTCAACGGGCTCTCGTCCACGGTTGGTCAACGTATTCGAGAACTCTACAAATCTGAGGATGATGAGGGCCGATCTTGTGACGTTTTGTACTATTTTTGGGTCAAGCAAGCGGCCTGTCCTGAGTGCGGCGCGAAAGTGGATTTGTTCAACCATTATCTGATCGCGCGGAATGCCTATCCAGACCGGAAACCGGACGTCCAGGTCTTGTGCCCTCGCTGTGGTGGTGTTTTTTGCTCGACGAACGGCAAGACCCCGACGGTTTGTGACCGTTGCGGACTAGAGTTCGATCCTCGTTTGGGCCCCGCCAGAGGGGCCAAGGCTATCTGCTCAACCTGTTCCCATTCGTTTTCTATTGTTCAAGCGGTTAGATCCACAGGTCAGCCTCCACCACATCGGCTTTATTGCAAGCTCTTGCTTACGCCCGAACGGCAAAAGCGCTACTTGCCAACCACTTCAGCGGATCTCAATTCCTACTATGAATGCTCGGTCAGGTTGCGTGACGAGTTGCAGCGCGGATCTATACGCAACCCCCAGGCTCTTCTAGACCAAGGTTATAACACTCGCCAAGCTCTGAGCTACAATTATCGCGCCTGGCAAGATTTTTTCAATGATCGGCAACTCCTTACGCTCGGATGGTTGCAGAAAGCTATTGCAGAGGTATCGTCCCCCAGCGCTCGAGATGCTCTCTTTACTCTCTTTTCAGGTGTATTGGAATTCAACAATATGTTCGCCTCGTACAAGGGAGAAGGCACCGGCGCTGTTCGCCACATGTTTTGGCACCACATTCTCAAGCCGGAGCGCACGCCGATTGAAGCCAACATCTGGGGTACCCCCAAGAGTTCTGGTTGCTTCTCAAACCTCTTCAGAACCCGTCTCCTGAGGGCGTTAGATTATCGAGCTGATCCGTTCGAGGTCGACGTGCACGGCGCGGGCAGGGTGTATGCTTGCAGCAGGCCGTTTTCAGGACGCGTAGAAGACGATTGGCCAAAGATGCATGATTTCGCCGGCCGCGGCATCTATTTGTCTTGTCACAGCTCTTGTGATACTCGCCTTGCGGATTCCTGCATAGATCTGGTCGTAACCGACCCCCCGTTTTTTGATAATGTTCATTACTCCGAGTTGGCTGATTTCTTTTACTCGTGGGAAGTGTTGTATCCGCATGGGTTTCTTCGCGATGGGAAAACCACCCGTAATGATAAGGAGGTCCAGGATTCTAATGCGCAAGCATTTGCACGAAAACTGAAAGATGTCTTCGCAGAATGTCACCGGGTTTTGAAAGAAGATGGACTACTTGTTTTCACGTATCATCATTCTCGCGCCGAAGGCTGGGCATCGCTCATTCTAGCCGTCTATGGGGCAGGATTTACCGTCGTTAATGCGCATCCGGTTAAGGCCGAAATGTCTGTTGCCACGCCGAAGTCCCAAGCTAAAGAGCCTATCCAACTGGATGTGATTCTCGTCTGCGTCAAGCGAGAAAGAGATTTGCGGACGCCGGCCAAGCCTGAAGAGGCTGTTAGGAGGGCGATTCAAACGACTGGTCAAAAGACATTGCGCCTTGAGTCAGTTGGCTTGAAGCTGTCCGAGAATGACAGACGGGTGACTCTCTTTAGTCAGTTCATTTCTGAATTAGGCCCGATATATTCCGGACAGGACGCGGTTGATCTGTTTCATCAACACCAACCTGTGCTGGAAAGCGCCGCCACCCAATCCACAGGCGCAGGTCACCTCGTGAAAGCGAGTCCGGGTTTCAGAAAGATCCCTAGCCAACAGATCTCACTGCAACTTGATTGAATTTTGCCAGGCTGTCTCCCACAGATTCCTTGGGCAGCTTATAGGTG